>JAPLOV010000084.1:0-44847 GCA_026400565.1 Hyphomicrobiales bacterium
CAATGACCGGCCGGTTCTCGGCCACCCCAACCGGCAAGCGGAATCTGCCTCTGACACTGCCCGATGCTGACACTGCCGATGCTGACACTGCCGATGCTTGCTTTGACAGCGCAGGTGGCATATCCTTATGACATATACAAGCGAGGCCCTATCATGCCGTCCCCTTCACCAAAGCCCAGGGAAGCGAAGCTGTTCCGCAACAATCGAAGTCAGGCGGTGAGAATTCCCGTCGAGTTCGAGCTGCCGGGGGATCGCGTCCTGATCAGCCGCGATGGGTCCAGGCTCATCATCGAACCCGTGACCAAGCTAGCAGCCATGGCTGAATTGCTGGCGCGGTGGAAGTCAGAAGCGCCGCTCGAAGCGGAAGATGACTTCCCGGATATCGAGGATATGCCCGCCATGCCGGAAGACATCCTGTGAACCGATATCTCCTCGACACCAACATCATCAGCGACCTCATACGCAACCCATTCGGATTGGCCGCACGTCGCATCGAACAGGTCACGGATCGTGATATCTGCACCAGCATCATCGTCGCGGCCGAACTGCGCTATGGCTGCGCGAAGAAGGGATCGCCAAGGCTGCTTGCCAGGGTCGAAGATGTCCTCAAAGCGATCCCGGTGCTGCCGCTGGAAACTCCAGCCGATGCCGAGTATGGTGGCATCCGCGCGGAACTGGAGGCGGCGGGACAGCCGATTGGGCTGAACGACCTCCTGATCGGTGTGCATGCCCATGCACTGGGCTTGACACTGGTAACCGACAATACGCGGGAGTTCGGGCGCATCGGTGGTCTTAAGATCGAGAACTGGCTCAAGGAGTAGAGCCAGAAGCACCCCCCATTTCGCGCTTTCTTCTTGAAGTCTCGCATATCCTGCGGCTTGCCGATCTCGCTCCTTGTCTTCTGCGCGTCCGTTCGCTCCACGAGCCTGATCGGCCGGCTCCGTTGTATCAACTGGCTGCGGTCGTGTTTCCTGGTTTTGGTGCTGCGATCTCAGGCAGCGATGCCGAACACCCCGGCCAGATCGCGATAGCTGATCGCATCTTTGCAATACCAGCGTACAAACGGAAGGATGATCTCAACCGGAAAACGGCGGCGCTTGAACACGGACATCGGCAAATGGCTCCATCAAAAAGAGCCGGACAGCTAGACGGCCCCCGTTCATGCAACAGTGCCAAATGGCAGCAGATCAGTTGGCGGCACGGGACCAAGGGCAAATTGACCTGTCTTTTTGCGGCGCGCCGTGTCCGGGTGGCAGAGGGCCACAGGCATCGCATGATCGACGGTCGTGTCCAGGCTATGCCCGGCGAGCAGGACGTCTGGCTCATCGGTGAAAAGCGGACAACCGGAGAGCAGACATACGACCTTTCGAACCGTCCCGCCGACGCCACACTCAAGACGCTTGCTGCAGCGATCAAGGCGAGATGGCTCTGCGGGCAGGCCCATCAGCAACTCAGGGAAGAATACGGGCTTGATCACTTCGAAGGCCGATCATGGACCGGGTTTTACCGACATTGCCTGATGGCGATGATCGCCTTCGCTTTGCTCCAGTCCCGCCGCCTCACAGCAGCGGGACGAAAATAGAGAGCAGGGCGCCCACCGCCACCGCCGACGATGCCGGCCATCCGGCAAGCCATCATTGACCTTGTCATACGACCACCGCCCACACGATGCCCTCACTGCGATAAACCCATCGCCGAGCCTGCTTATGGAAAACTGCCAAAGGAGTGCTGGGAGCGTCATTCCAGCCGGTGGAAGGACCGTCCGCGGTTCTTGATACGGTCAGCCGGCGAAGCGCTCAGTTGCCGGAGCTGCGGGACGGCATTTCGGTTGTGATCCTGAACAGGGCCGGATCGGGCCGCAGGCTGGTGTCGAGGTTGGCGACCTGGACGCTGGTCTCGTAGCCCTGCGGATCGATGATGACCCATTGCTTGAGGCTGTTGCTGCGCGGATCGTAGTGGATGGTGATGCGCGAGGTGCCGCCGAGCGTTGCCTTGTCCTCCACCGTGACGCGGATGGCGTCCGGTGTCGAGACGACGCGCGTGACCTTGACGTCACGCTTGAGATCGATCTGCTCCTTGAGCAGGAACTTCAGCGGTGTCTGGCCAATGAAGTAATTGTCCTGCGTCGCCAGGCGACGGTCGCGCACGGCCACACTTGTGCCATCGGCGATGACTTCGATGGTCGCCGGAGGGTCATAGGCAAAGCGCATGCGGCCGGGCCGGTGAATGTAGAGCTTGCCCTGATACTTCCGGCCATCGGCACCCAACTGGCTGAAATTCGCGATCAGCGTCTGGAACGAGTTCATATAGCTGTTGACCCGTTCGAGGGCCGCATCCTCGCTGAGTGCTCCGGAAGACGCGGCAGACGTGGGCGGAGTGGCCGGGCGCGGGGCGGGCAATGGCATGTCGGTCTGGAGCCGTGTCGGGCCTGCGCTGGTGGCAGGGGCAGGCTGTGCCGGAGCACGTGCGGGCCCTTCGAGATCCGGAGGCCGACGTGGCGGGGAAGGAGCCTGCGTCGGGGCCTTTGACTGGACAGGTGATGGGGCAGCTGACTGGGCCAGCAACTGGCCAATCGCTTGGGACTCGGCGAGAGCCGGTTCCGCCGCCGTCACCATGACCAGGGCCGCGAGACCGCACAAGCGCACCAACATGCCTACATCCTTCCCATCCGGTGCCATGTCCGGTCCATCGTGCCACGATGGCCCATGCAGGAACGTGTGCGACGACACATCGTGTCATGCCAGATCCCTAGATGGAGACCTGGCAGGGCAAGTTCAATCGCAACCTGTCAATCGTCGGCACGCATGTCCTGTGTCTCGACCAGAATCTCGCGCTTGCCAGCATGATTGGCAGGGCCAACGATGCCTTCGTTCTCCATCCGCTCCATGATCGAGGCTGCCCGGTTGTAGCCGATCTGGAGACGACGCTGGATATAGGATGTCGAGGCCTTCTGGTCGCGCAGGACAACCGCGACCGCCTGCTCGTAGGGATCCTCGGAGGCTGCGCCCATGTCGCTCCTGTCGAACACAGCGCCATCCTCGTCGGCGCCGGCGGCGGGAAGCTCGCTCTCGTCCGCTGTCACCGCGTCAAGGTAGTTGGGCCGCCCCTGGGTCTTGAGATGGGCCACGACCTTCTCGACCTCGCCGTCCGACACGAAGGGGCCATGCACGCGGGTGATGCGTCCGCCACCGGCCATGAACAGCATGTCGCCCTGGCCGAGAAGCTGCTCGGCGCCCTGCTCGCCCAGGATGGTGCGCGAGTCGATCTTCGAGGTCACCTGGAACGAGATGCGCGTCGGGAAGTTCGCCTTGATCGTGCCGGTGATGACATCGACCGACGGCCTTTGGGTCGCCAGAACAACATGGATGCCAGCGGCGCGGGCCATCTGGGCCAGCCGCTGGATGGCACCCTCGATGTCCTTGCCGGCCACCATCATCAGATCGGCCATTTCGTCGACGATCACGACCAGATAGGGCAGAGCCTCGAGGTCCATCGTCTCCTGCTCGTAGATGGCTTCGCCGGTGTGGCGGTCGAAGCCGGTCTGAACCGAGCGGGTGATGACTTCGCCCTTGTTGCGGGCTTCGACCACGCGCTGGTTGAAGCCGTCGATGTTGCGCACACCGAGCTTGGACATCTTCCTGTAGCGTTCCTCCATCTCGCGAACCGCCCATTTGAGGGCGACGACCGCCTTCTTGGGGTCGGTCACGACCGGGGTCAGCAGGTGCGGAATGCCGTCATAGACCGACAGTTCCAGCATCTTGGGATCGACCATGATCAGGCGGCATTCCTCGGGCTTGAGCCGGTAGAGCAGCGACAGGATCATGGTGTTGATGGCAACGGACTTGCCCGAGCCGGTGGTGCCGGCCACCAGCAGGTGCGGCATCTTGGCCAGATCGGCGATCACCGGTTCACCGCCGATGGTTTTGCCGAGGCACAGTGCGAGCTTGTGCTTGCTTTGCTCGAAATCGGCGCTGGCCAGCAATTCGCGCAGGAAGACCGTCTCGCGCTTGGCGTTCGGCAGTTCGACACCGATGGCATTGCGACCCTGAACCACGGCGACACGGGCGGAGACGGCACTCATCGAACGGGCTATGTCGTCCGCAAGGCTGATGACCCGCGATGATTTGGTGCCGGGGGCCGGCTCAAGCTCGTAGAGGGTGACGACCGGGCCTGGCCGGACCTGCGTGATCTCGCCCCGGACCCCAAAATCCTCCAGCACACCTTCGAGAAGTGTGGCGTTCTGTTCCAGCGCATCGGTCGAGATCTGGGCCACCGGTGCTTTCTTCGGCTCCGTCAGGAAAGTCAGGGCCGGCAGCGTGAAGTCGTCCCTGTCCAGCAAGGAAGGCTGCGCCTCGCGCTGGATGCGCTTGCCCGGCTTCGGCGGTGGCGGCGGGGCGGCCACGCGCTGGCTGACAGGTTCATCATCGAATGCGGTGTCGCCGCCATCATCGTCCCGGTCATCGACAAGGGGCCTGCCTGGGCGGCGCTGGGCTGTGCCCTCGTGCCCCGGTGCCATGGTTCTGGCGCCCTGGTTGGCGAGCGGCCGATCCGGCAGGGTCTGGCGGGTCGCGCGCGGGGCTTTGTCGCCGAATTCGGGTTCGACCCGCACGCGCGAGGAGCGCTGCGCCTGAGCCTCCGCCTGGCCAGCATGCCCGTGGCCGACATAGGCGAGGCCCCTGCCGCCACCAAACCACCGCCGGACCGTGCCCTGCGCGGTCATGATCATGTGGGCAAGGCCGCCGACGAGAATCACGCCAAGACCGGGATCGGTGTCGGCGCGCAGATCGTCCTCGTCTTCCTCAGTGATGGCCGGATCTTCCGTGTCGTCGGCATCACGGGTGAAGGCGTAGCCAGCCGACGCTGTCAGCGCCAGCACAGCGAGGGCGAGCCACGCGAAGCCGATCAGGCTGCCAAAGGGCGAGCCGGCGAGCCCGATCAGGTTGCGCGCTCCCAGGTGGAGCGAATCGCCGACCACGCCACCGAGCCCGGTCGGCAGGGGCCAGCGGTCCGAGGGCGGCAGTGCGCTGGCCACCGCAGCGGCGGCGACGGAGCCCATCAGCCAAAGCGCCAGGCGCAGCGCGAAGCGGCCGAGCGTGCGCGTCCGCATCAGCTTCAGCGCCCATGCGAATGGCGGCAGCAGGACCGCAACGACACCGAGGCCGAACAGCTGCATCAGCACGTCCGAGACGATGGCGCCGGGCTTGCCCATGAGGTTGCGGACAAGGCCATCGGTGGCGTTGTTGAGGCTGGGATCATCAACCGACCAGCTGGCCAGCGCGGCCATCAGCATGACGATCAGCGCGATCAGGGCAAAGCCCGTCATCTCGGCGGCGCGCCGGCTGGCGAAAGCCCGCAGGGCCGGTGGAAGATGATCGATCATGGAGTGGCGTCGGATCATGCGCATGGAATCATCGGCTCGCGGTTGAGCTCACGCTCGCGGCAACAAGGCAGGCTCCGGCACAGGTGGCGGACCCTCTCCGACAATAGGAAGCTGTGGGTTAAGGCGCGCTTAACCTTATGGCTTGTCGGCGGGCTGCCGCGCACGAAAAACCCCGGCACCGTGAGGTGCCGGGGTTCGCGTTGTGCTGAATGACAGCGGTCGTGGATCAGTAGTTGTAGGCCCGTTCGCCATGCTCGGCGATGTCGAGGCCTTCGCGTTCCTGCTCGGCAGTGACGCGCAGGCCAATGACCACGTCGACGATCTTGTAGAGGATGAAGGAGCCGATGCCGGTCCAGGCGATTGTGAACAGGACGGCCTTGGTCTGGGTCCAGACCACGGTGCCGAAGGCATAGGCGCCCACGGCGAGTTCGCCCGGCTTGGACTCATAGTCCGCCGAGAGCGGTGTGGACGAGGATGCCGGTGCCGATGGCGCCGAGGATGCCACCGACGGCGTGGATGCCGAAGACATCGAGCGAGTCGTCATAGCCGAAGCTGTTCTTGACGGTCGAGCAGAACACGAAGCAGACCGCGCCAGAGACAAGGCCGAGTGCAATGCAGCCCATGGGGCCGGCAAAACCGGCAGCAGGCGTCACGGCGACAAGACCGGCCACCGCGCCCGACACCATGCCGAGCAGGGATGGCTTGCCCTTGGCAGCCCATTCGACAAACAGCCAGGCAACGGCCGCGGCTGCGGTCGCCACGAACGTGTTGATCATGGCAAGGCCGGCCGTGCCGTTGGCTTCGAGGTTGGAGCCGGCGTTGAAGCCGAACCAGCCCACCCAGAGCAGTGCCGCGCCGATCATCGTCATGGTTAGCGAGTGGGGAGCCATCAGCTCCTTGCCATAGCCGATGCGCTTGCCGAGCACGATGCAGCCGACAAGGCCTGCAATCCCGGCATTGATGTGCACGACCGTGCCGCCAGCGAAGTCGAGAGCGCCCCACTGGAACAACAGGCCGGCATCAGCCTTGACGGCAACCAGCGCAGCTTCCGCTGCCGCCTTCTTGGCAGCATCCGTGCCGGCCTCAGCGACGGCCTTGGCAGCGGCTGCAATGCCGTCCGGGCCGACCCAGTACCAGACCATGTGTGCCATCGGCAGGTAGATGAAGGTCACCCAGAGCACCGAGAACAGCACGAGCGCCGAGAACTTCATGCGTTCGGCAAAGGCGCCGACGATGAGAGCCGGCGTGATGCAGGCGAAGGTCATCTGGAAGACGATGTAGACATACTCGGGGATGACCACGCCGTTGGAGAAGGTCGCAGCCACCGAGTTGGCATCAACGCCGGCGAGGAATGCCTTGGAGAAGCCGCCGACAAAGTCATTGAGGCCACCACCATTGGTGAAGGCGAGCGAATAGCCATAGGTGACCCAGATCAGCATCGTGATGCAGACGATGGCGAAAACCTGGGTGAGAACCGACAGCATGTTCTTGGAGCGGACGAGGCCGCCGTAGAACAGCGCCAGGCCCGGGATGGTCATCAGCAGCACAAGCACGGTGGCGATCATCATGAACGCCGTGTCACCCTTGTTGGGAACCGGGGTTGCCGCCGCCTGTGCGAGGGCCGGGCCGGCTGACAGCAGGGTTGCCGCGCCGATGGCGGAGAGCCCTGCGAGGGCAGCTCCCGAACGAAGTTTCTTGAACATGAGGCTTACTCTCCAGAATGAGGCACGGATCACAGGGCGTCCTGATCGGTCTCGCCGGTGCGGATCCGCACGGCACGCTCGATCGAGGACACGAAGATTTTGCCGTCGCCGATCTGTCCGGTGCGGGCAGCGCCGGTGATGGCGTCGATCACCTTGCCGACGAGATCGTTGGCAACCGCCACTTCGATCTTGATCTTCGGCAGAAAGCTCACGGCGTATTCAGCGCCACGATAGATTTCGGTGTGACCCTTCTGACGGCCGTAGCCCTTCACTTCGGTCACGGTCAGGCCGTGCACGCCAAGACCCGTGAGCGCATCACGAACCTCCTCGAGCTTGAACGGCTTGATGATGGCCATCACGATTTTCATGTTGCCTCACACCCCATCTGTTGGTCGCCTGCCCTGAAGAGGGCCATGGCGTCACTTGCACGACAGCACGCAGGAACCTGCGCGCTTCGGTCAGGCACTATCAAGGAGTATGCCAACGGGGTGTTGGGGCGCGATTCAGGAACCTCTTCGGATGATCCCTCAGGATAAATACGTAGTCGCCTTGGCAGAGGCTTGCCTGCACGCCGAAGCACGCTCTGAATAAGATCAAAAATTAGGCAAATGCCACTTCGCGAGGCAGTTCTTCCGCAAGAGGCAATCCATGACGCGTTGGACGCAGACCCCCGTCTCAATCAAGATCGGGGCCAAGATCTGGGCCAAGATCTGGGCGCGGCCGGATCAGACCCTCCTGCGCCACCGATGCGACGAGTTGTCCCTTGATGTTGAAGATGAGACCCCGGGAAAACCCCAGCGCGCCCGAACTGGACGGGCTGTCCTGTGCATAGAGCAGCCATTCATCGGCCCGGAACGGGCGGTGGAACCAGAGCGCGTGATCGAGACTGGCCGCCTGGATGCCTATCTCGAACACGGTCCGGCCATGGGCGATCAGCGAGGCATCGAGCAAGGTCATGTCCGATGCATAGGCCAGCACGCAGCGGTGCAGCACCGGGTCATCGGGAAGCCGGCGCGTGGCCCTGATCCAGGCATGGAACCGCGGCGGCCTCGGTTCGCGGCTGGCATAGCGCGCAAACTCGACGGGCCGCAACTCGATCGGTCGTTGGCGCTCGAAATAGGCACGGACGGCTGCCGGCATCGCCGGCAGGATCGTGGTGCGGACCTCCTGCTCGTCGGGCAGGTCTTCGGGCATCGGCACATTCGGCATCTCGGCCTGATGGTCGTAGCCCGGCTCCGCGTCATGGTAGGAAGCCGACATCGAGAAGATGGCCTGCCCGTGCTGGATGGCCACGACGCGCCGGGTTGTGAACGAACGGCCATCACGGATGCGGTCGACCTCGTAGATGATCGGCACCTTCGGATCGCCCGGCAGCAGGAAATAGGCATGGAGCGAATGGGCACTGCGGCTTTCCACCGTGCGGGAGGCTGCGACCAGCGCCTGTCCGATGACCTGGCCACCGAACACGCGCTGCCAGCCGACCTGCGGGCTGCGGCCACGGAACAGGTTCTGTTCGAGGGGCTCGAGGTCCAGAATGTCGAGCAGTGCATCAACGGCGCTGGCCATGTCTGCGTTCTCCCTGTGCGCCCTGGCAAAGCGGCGACCCGAGGCGGATCGCCGCTGGCCGCGGCGCTTGTCAACACCATCACGCGGGTCCAAACAGGTTCCGTCAAGGCCGGCCCTTGTCAATGTCGTGGAGGATCAGGCCCATGCCCATGCGGATCGTCATCGCCGGTGCGGGACTGGCCGGGCTCAGCCTCGCGCTGGCGCTCAAGCAGGCGCTGGCAGACAGCCACGAGATCGTGGTTGCCGATCCGGTGCTGGCCGGAAGTCCCCGCCCGGACGAGCGGGCTTACGCAATCTCTGCCGCCGGGCGGCGCATGTTCGAGGCGCTGGGCGTCTGGGGCAAGATGGCGGATGGCGCGCAGCCGATCACCGACATGGTCATCACCGACAGCCGCACGCGCGACGTGGTGCGCCCGATCTACCTGACCTTCGGGGGCGAGACGGCGGGTGCCGGACCGGCGGGCGAACCTTTTGCGCACATGGTCTGGAGCAAGGTGATCAATGCCGAACTCGGCAAGGCTTGCGCTGCTTCCGGCGTGATCATGCGCCCTGATCTGGTGCGCGAGGCAAGGGCGGGAGCCGCCCGGACACTTGTGCATCTTGCGTCCGGGGAGAGCCTGGGCGCGGCGCTGGTTGTCGCCGCCGACGGCGCTCGCTCGCGGCTCAGGGAGCAGGCCGGCATCGGCTGGGTCGGCTGGTCCTACGGGCAGTCGGGCATTGTCGCCACGATCGGACACGAACGCGACCATGGCGGGCGGGCGACCGAGCACTTCCTGCCGGCAGGGCCTTTCGCGATCCTGCCCTTGCCTGACCGCGCCGATGGCGGCCACCGCTCGTCGATTGTCTGGACTGAGGCGACGGCGGATGCCGCAGCCCTTCTGGCCCTCCACCCCGAGGATCTGCTGGAAGAACTGGAGACACGCTTTGGTCACCAGCTCGGTGCCAACCAGATCGAGACGCCGGCCAAGGCCTATCCGCTCTCCTTCGGCATGGCGCGACGCTTTATCGGCGAGCGGCTGGCCCTGCTGGGCGACGCAGCCCATGTCATCCATCCGATTGCAGGGCAGGGCCTCAATCTTGGCCTCAAGGACGTGGCTGGACTGGCGGAGGCGATCGTCGATGCTGCCCGGCTCGGGCTTGATGTTGGGTCGTCGGCAGCACTGGCACCTTATGAGCAGGCGCGTCGCTTCGACACGGTGGCGATGGGAGTTGTCACCGACGGACTGAACAAGCTGTTCTCGAACGATCTGGCACCGGTGCGTCTGGCGCGCGACCTTGGTTTGGGACTTGTCGACCGGATGCCGGGCCTGAAAGACCTTTTCATCGCCCAGGCGGCGGGACGATCCCCATCGCAACCGCGGCTGCTGCGTGGCGAGCCGATCTAGCCCGGTTCACCCGCACAGGATCACTCGATCACGCGCGCCTCTTCAGGCAGCATGATCGGAATGCCGTCGCGGATCGGATAGGCCAGCTTTGCAGCGCGGGACACGAGTTCCTGGCGCGCCGCATCGTACTCCAGTGTCGCCTTGGTCACGGGGCAGACAAGCAGTTCGAGCAGCTTGGGATCGACTCTCACGACCGGCATGGCTTCGGGCTGTTGATCGGGCATCGCGGTCTCGCTTGTCCTGCGCGGCAGCCGTTCAGCCGGCTGCGCGTGTCAGATCGTCCATCAGGCTGGCCGCGACCGAGAGCTTGGCCGTGGTCAGCCCCGTATCGATCAGTTCATCCAGCATCACGGCGAGTTGTGCAAGCGCCTCCGCCCTGCCCTTCTGCCAGTGCTGCAGCCCCGTGATGCCGCCGCCATGGCTGCGGATCACATCGACCGAGATGGTGCGCAGGGCAAGATCGGTGCGCTCGAGCGCCCGGTCGATGGCCAGCCGCTCGAAGCGGTCGGTGGTCCTGAGCCCAAGCCCTGCTTGCCTCAGACGCCCGACGCCGAGGGCATCGGTGGCGGCAAACAAGGTTGCGACGCCGTCGGCCACGCTCGCCCCGCTCTGCTCGGCGATGAGCACGCCATCGGTGGCTGCTTCCAGGGCGGGCAGATCGACGAGGCGCGCTGCCAGATCGGCCGGAGCGCCACGTTCCAGCCACGCGTCGATCTGGGTCTGCCGCAAGGCCGGATTGGCAATCAGGCTGCCCCCGGCAGCCGAGACGGCTGCGACGCCGGCCGCGAAGCGGGCCACCTGCTCGTCGAGAGGCCGGCCCACATCCGCGTTGCGGAGGAACCAGACCATCCGTGCCACCAGCGTTTCCTGGACAGCGCCATACAAGGCGAGTTGCGCTGCGCCGGGCAAGGCGTTGTCGAGCCCGTCAATGGCCAGGTTGAGGTCGAGCAGGCCGAAGGCATCCCGCGTCAGCACATAGGCGCGGGCGATGGCTGCGGCATCGGCCCCGGTCTCCTCGGACAGCCGCGCGACGACACCCGCGCCAGCACGGTTGATCACGGCATTGGCAAGCTGGGTCGAGATGATCTCGCGGCGCAGCCGGTGGCTGGCGATGGCATCGGCAAAGCGTTCGCGCATGGCGCGCGGGAAATAGCGCGTCAGTTCGGCGGCGAGATAGGGTTCATCGGGCAGCCCGCTGGCCAGAAGGTCATCGTAAAGTGCCAGCTTGGCATAGGCGAGCAGCACGGCGAGTTCGGGCCGTGTCATGCCTTCGCCGCGTGTCTCGCGGGCGGCAAGGACAGCATCTGCCGGCAGATACTCGACTGCGCGGTCGAGGCGGCCTTCCTTTTCGAGCCTGCGCATCTGGGTGCGTGCCAGGGCCAGTTCGGCCGTGCCGCGTCGCTCGGCCAGCGAAAGAGCCAGCGATTGCAGGTAGTTGTTGCGCAGGACGAGCGTTCCGACCTCGTCGGTCATGTCTGCCAGCAGGGCGTTGCGTGCGGTCTCGTCAAGCCTGCCATCCCGCTCGGGCGTCTTCAGCCCGATCTTGATGTTGACCTCGACGTCCGAGGTGTTGACGCCGGCGGAGTTGTCGATGGCATCGGTGTTGAGCCTGACGCCATGGCGTGCAGCCTCGATGCGGCCGCGCTGGGTTGCGCCAAGGTTGGCGCCCTCTCCCATCACCCTGGCGCGGATGTCTGCGCCGGTGATGCGGAAAGAATCGTTGGCGCGGTCGCCGACGTCGGCGTCGGTCTCGGTCGAGGCGCGGATATAGGTGCCGATGCCGCCGAACCAGAGCAGGTCGACGCGTGCCTTGAGGATGGCGTTCATGACCTCCTGCGGCGTCGCTTCGGCCTTGTCGAGGTCGAGCATGGTCCTGACCTTCGCCGAGAGCGGGATCGATTTGGCGGCGCGCGAGAAAATGCCGCCGCCCGCAGAGATCAGCGCCTTGTCGTAGTCCTGCCAGCTCGATCGGGGCAGGGCGAACAGGCGCTGGCGCTCGGCGAAGGCCGCTGCCGCGTCAGGAGCCGGATCGAGGAAGATGTCGCGGTGATCAAAGGCGGCGACAAGGCTGGTCACGGGCGAGAGCAGCATGCTGTTGCCGAAGACGTCGCCCGACATGTCGCCCACACCGGCCACCGTGAAAGGTCTGGTCTGGATATCGTGGTCGATCTCGCGAAAATGCCGCTTGACCGCCTCCCAAGCGCCACGCGCCGTGATGCCCATCTTCTTGTGGTCATAGCCCTGGCTGCCGCCGGACGCGAAGGCATCGCCCAGCCAGTGGCCTTTCTCCTCGGACAAGGCATTGGCCGTGTCTGAGAACGTGGCGGTGCCCTTGTCGGCCGCGACGACGAGATAAGGATCGTCGCCATCGAGGCGCACGGTATTGGCGGGCGGCACGATGCGCTCGCCGTCGAGATTGTCGGTCAATTCGAGCAAGGTCCGCACGAAGATCCGGTAGCTTTCGGTGCCCTCGGCGAACCACGCGGCGCGATCCGAGGCGAAGGGCAGCTGCTTGGGAACGAAGCCGCCCTTGGCTCCCACGGGCACAATCACGGCGTTCTTGACCTGCTGGGCCTTGACCAGACCGAGCACCTCGGTGCGGAAATCCTGCGGCCGGTCTGACCAGCGCAGGCCGCCACGCGCCACCTTGCCGAAGCGCAGATGTACGCCCTCGACGCGGGGCGAATAGACGAAGATCTCGTAGAGCGGCCTTGGTGCCGGCAGGCCTTGGACCTTGCCGCTGTCGAGCTTGAAAGCGATTGTCGGGCGGCTGAAGCCATCGGGGCCAATCTGGAAGAAATTGGTGCGGATCGCTGCGTCGATCAGGTTGGCGAAACGCCTCAGAATCCGGTCATCGTCAAGGCTGCTGACATTGGCGAGCTGCTGTTCCAGAAGCGCGGCCAACCGGGCCGTTCCTGCGCTGCGGGCCGCCTGATCGAGGCGCGGATCGAAGCGGTTGGCAAAACTGTTCGACAGCGTGGTGGCGATCTCCTTGTGGCGGGCAAGGGTGGTTGCCAGATAATCTTGACCATAGGGCACACCGGCCTGCTGGAGATAACGCGCCATGGCCCGCATCAGGGCTGCCTCACGCCAGGCAAGCCCTGCTTCCAGCACAAGGGCATCGAAGCGGTCCGATTCGGTCAGGCCCCTGAACTGGGCCATCAGCGCCGCTTCGACACCGGGGCCGGCAAGGGCGATGTCGATGGCACCACCGCTGCTGCGCTCCAGCGCCATGTCATGCAGCCAGATGCGCTCGGCCTCGCCCGACCCGGCGGGTACGATGCGATAGGTGCGCTCGTTGACGACGGTGAAGCCCATGTTCTCGAGCATCGGCACGCGCTGCGACAGGGGCATGGGCCGGCCCCGCGTGAAGACCTTGAGGTTGATGCGGCTGGCCGCGTCACCCTCGCGGCGATAGAAATCGACCGCACGGGGCTTGTCGGCCGACAGGGTTTCGAGCGTGCCGATATCCTCGACCGATTCGGCTGCCGAGAAGGCCTCGCGATAGGCAGCGCCGAAGGCATCGGCGTAGCGCTCCGCCGGCATCCGCGCGCCTGCCGTGCCCTTGAGGTTGGCCAGCGCATCCTTCAGGCCATCCGCCCAGGTGCGCACGATGGCGCTGATACCGGCTTCCAGCGTGGCCCGGTCGACCCGCGGCGTCTCGCCCTCGTCCCGGCCGATGATGTAGTGCGTCCGTGCCAGCGGGCCTTCGGGATAGGTCGGGTAGGCGGCCGAAACACGGCCGGCAAAGACGCGCGCCAGAAAATCGCCGACGCGCCGGCGGACGGAGGTGTCGTAGCGATCCTTGGGAATGTAGACGAGTACCGAGACGAAGCGGTCGAACTCGTCGATTCGTGCCAGGGCGCGGATGCGCGGGCGCTCCGTGAGTTGCAGGATATCGAGCGCGAAGCGGTGCAGCGTCTCGACATTGATCTGGAAAAGCTCGTCACGCGGATAGGAATCCAGCACGTTCATCAGCGAACGGCCCGAGTAGCTGGCCTGATCGAAGCCGCTCATCCGCGCGACCTGCGCCACTTTCAGGCGCAGGTAGGGCACGCTTGCGGCAGTGCCTGTGTAGGCGCTGGAGGTGAGCAGGCCGACAATGCGCAACTCGCCATCGAGCCGGCCATCGGCGGTGAAGAGCTTGACGCCGACATAGTCGAGATGGACACGGCGGTGCACTCGGCTCTTGACGTTCGCCTTGGTGATGATCAGCGCCTGTGGCTTGTTGAGAAAGGCCCGGATTTCCGGCGTCGTCGCCACCAGATCACGGCCACGGCGCAGGACCATCACCTTCGGGTCGCGCAGGATGCCAAGGCCGCTGCCACCGACCTGATCCGCCGATGCATCGGATGCTGCGAAGCGATATTCGCGCATGCCGAGGAAGGTGAAGTTATCGGTGCTGATCCAGTCGAGAAAACGCATGGCTTCCGCCATTTCCTCATCGGGAAGTGGCGGCGGGTTGTTGCGATAGGCCTGCATCGCCGTGGCCAGCCTGGCGCGCATCTGCGACCAGTCATCGACAGCGACGGCAACGTCGGCATAGACCCTGCCCAGCCCGGCGCTCAGCCTGGCGCGCGCGTCCTGGTCTGGCAGCCAGTCGATGTGGATGTGGATCACGCTTTCGCGCTGCGTGCCTTCCGGTGCCCTGGCGGAGGCATCCCCTGCAATCCGTGTCAGCGTGCCATCGGCGTCGCGCGCAGTCGCCACGATCGGGTGTGCCACGAGGTTGGGTTCGATGCCCTGATCGGCAAGCTCCGACAGGGTCGAATCGAGCAGGAACGGCATGTTGTCGTTGATCACCTCGATGAGGGTGATCTGGCGCCGGACGCCGGCATGGTCGATGGTCTCGTCGCGCAGGCTGACATGTGACGTGCGGGCTTTGCGCGGCCGGGCAAGCTGTTCCAGCGCCCCCATCGCGAAACGGGTCAGATCGGCGGCGTCATATTCGGCAATGTCCTCGGCAGCGACCCGGCCGAACAAAAGGTCCGTGAAGGCCTCTGGATCAGCCCCTGCAGGCAGGTTGCCCGTGCCCGTTTTGCCTCTGGACATGGTCATGACCCCCGAAAGTGCGCCGTTGCACCTGATTCAACCCTATCAGAGCGATGACATAGGCGCTCTGGTCATGCAACTTTCGTCGCAGATGCCGAGCCTGTGCAGCACGCGGCGGCCATGCCGGTTCCGGTCTGGCTTGCCGCGCAGCCTTCTGGCACGGTGGTTTGCAACAAAGGGAGAATGAGCATGTCCCGTGACAGCAAGGCGACAGGACAAAAGCCGCCGGCGCAGGATGATCCGCAAAGGCCGACGGCACTCGATCTGCCGCGCGGGACGCTTTCCGAACCGATGCAGGCCTATTTCGCCAAGTGTGAGGAGAAAATCGGTTTTGTGCCCCATGTTCTGGAGGCCTACGCGCATGACAACGCCAAGCTCGAAGCTTTCGTGGCCTTCTACAATGACCTGATGCTCGGCCCTTCCGGCTTGTCGAAACTCGAGCGCGAGATGATCGCGGTGTGCGTATCCTCGGCCAACCGCTGCTATTACTGCCTTGCGGCCCATGGCGCAGCTGTGCGGCAGCTTTCCGGCGATGCGCTGCTGGGTGAAATCATGGTGATGAACTGGCGGGCCGCTGACTTGCCGGCGCGGCACAGGGCGATGCTGGACTTCGCCGACCGGCTGACCATCACGCCTCATCTCATCGCGGAGCATGACCGGCAGGCCTTGCGGGAGGCCGGCTTCAGCGAGCGCGACATCTGGGACATTGGTGCGGTGGCGGCCTTCTACAACATGTCCAACCGCCTCGCATCTGCGACCGACATGCGCCCCAATCGCGCCTACCACGCCATGGCGCGCTGATATCTGCTGCGTGACGGCACAAAGAAAGGCCGGCCACGATGTGGCCGGCCAAGGGTGCCTGACGTTTCAGGCCCGACCCGATCCCGCCCTGGGGGGGCTGGGGGGCTGACGTGTCCAGAACGAGACCGGATCGGGCCGTCGAGGCAACACAGATCACTATACGCTCCAAGATGTCCGTCGCTGGGCGCGAAGCCGGCCAAAATGCGGCGGCGGTGACGCTTGCGTGATCGAACCTTCGGCGTCGTGCCTGCCCCTCCTGCCTGCCCCTCCTGCCTGCCCCGCTTGCCAGCGGAGGCGCATGGGATCATCATGACACGGAAGTATCGGCTTTGGTCATGGGTGTCAGGTGTCGGAGAAGGCCTGTTGAGCGAGAGCGACCTCACGGAGGCGGACATGTCCGCAGCGGTGATCCCCCTCAGGGTTTCGCAGGCGACGAAGGTGTCGTTCGACCGCAGCGAGTTGCGCCTGATCCTCAACCTCTATGGCCGCAAGGTCGCCGAGGGCGAGTGGCGTGACTATGCCATCGATTTTCTCAAGGACATGGCGGTGTTTTCCGTGTTCCGCCGCACCTCCGAGATGCCGCTCTATCGGATTGTCAAGAACCCAGCCCTGGCGCGCAAGCAAGGTGCCTACTTTGTCACCACCACGGGCGGCCTCATTCTCAAGCGGGGTCATGATCTTGATCGTGTGCTCGCTGTTCTCGACAAGCCGCTGAAGATCGTGCGCTGAAAGGACGGCGCCGGTTCCTTGCCGCGCGTGCAAGCCATTCGCGGACAAGAAAAAACCCCGGCGCTCTCGCACCGGGGTTGATCCATGCCGGACCGGGCGGTCAGGCCATTGTTGTCACTCGCGATTGCCGAACAGGTTCAGCAGCATCTGGAACATGTTGATGAAGTTCAGGTAGAGCGACAGAGCGCCGTTGATCGACAGCTTGGCCAGTTCTTCCGCCGTGCCTTCACCATACAGATACATTTCCTTCAGGCGCTGGGTGTCCCAGGCTGTCAGGCCCGCGAAGACCAGCACGCCGATTGCCGAGATGGCGAAGCTGAGCGCGCTCGACTGCATGAACAGGTTCACCAGCGAGGCGATCACGAGGCCGATCAGACCCAAGACCAGAAACGAGCCCATGCCCGACAGCGACTTCTTGGTGGTGTAGCCAGCGAGGCTCAGACCACCAAAGGCTGCGGCCGTCACGAAGAACATCTGGACGACCGAGCCGCCGGTGAAGACCATAAGGATCGACGACAGCGACAGGCCCATCACCGCCGCGAAGGCGTAGAACATGGCGCGGGCGCTCGAAGCCGACATCTTGTCCGCACGGAACGAGAACAGCAGGATGAAAGCCAGCGGCGCCAGCATCACGACCCACTTCAGCGGGCTGACATAAAGCAGTTCGCCGAAGGGCGTGAGCGTGCGGCGGCTGCCACCGGCGAGCATGTTGGCGCCCATCGCGACCAGACCCGACACGGCAAGGCCCGTGATCATGTGGTTGTAGACGCCGAGCATGAATGACCGAAGGCCCTGATCGACCTCGGCGGCGCTACGCTGCTGGGCAATCGGTGTGCCCCAGGCAGAAGCGTTAGGATCGAAATTGCTCATGGAAAGCTCCAACTCCCTTTGGAAATCCGAAATGGACGACCAATATCCGCGGGATTGTCCATTGCCCCGCAGCGTCGGCATCCGACGTCTGCTGCAATATGGGGAAAACCCCTCATTCTTGCAAGTGGTCCTTGCAGTGGTCCTTGCAAGTGGTCACACCGTCTCATGCTGCCGCTTGCCCGCAAAGCCCGCATGCGGAAGGCCCAGCGTCAAGAATACCACATCGTTTCGATGTAGTAATTGGCGCACTGGCAACTACAGAGATCGCAAGTAGCTCGAGGGTTTCTTCGACAAAATCCGCAGCGTGCCAGCCAAACCAAAGCAAACAGCAATGCCGACCGTGGCAAGAGCCAGCAGGAGTGCACTGTATGGCGAAAAGGCAAACTCAATATTCATGGCGCGGGTCGTCACTGCCCAGGCGGCTCCTGCCCCTGCGATAACGCCGAACACTGCTGCAACCATGCCGGTCAACGCGTACTCGAGCCCGTAGGCACCCAGGATGCGTGCCCGCGTCGCCCCCAGCGACTTGAGGATCATGGCGTCATAGAGCCGCGAGCGCTGCCCTGCCGCCAGTGCGCCCGCCAGGACCAGAAGGCTGGCCGCAACGGCGATACCGCTGGCGGCGCGGATGGCCAGCGTCAGCTTCGCGACCAGATCGTTGGCGGCGTCGAGGGCATCCTTGACGCGCACGGCGGTGACAGCCGGGAACGAGCGCCCGAGCGCCCTGAGCAAGGTCGCATCACGGGAAGCCCCTTCGGTGACCGTCGGCGTTGCTGCCTCTGCCGGCGCCGTCAGCGTGGCCAGATGGGTGTGTGGCGCACCGGCGAACGTATTGGGGGAGAACATCATCACGAAATTGATGCCCAGGTTGCGCCACTCGACCTTCCGGGTGTTGGCGAGCCTGGCCGTGATGTTGCGGCCGAGCACGTTGACCGTGATCTGATCGCCGACCCGGAGGCCAAGGCCGGTGGCGAGCTCGTGGTCGAACGAGACAAGCGCTTCGCCGCGATGGTCCGGAGCCCACCAGGTGCCGCTGACAAGCGTGGAATCCTTTGGCAGTTCGGCCCCGTAGGTGATGCCGCGATCGCCTTCGAGCACCCAGCCAAAGCGGTCAGCTGCCTTGATCTGCTCTGCTGGAACGCCATTGAGCGTCACCACGCGGCCGCGCATCATCGGAACGCGCTCAAGCTTCGCACCGGGTGACTGGGCCGCGATGAATGCGTCGAACTCGGCGGTGCGCTGGCTTGGAATATCGAGGAAGAAAAAGGTCGGTGCCCGCTCGGGAAGGTTTTGCGTCAGGGCCCGCTTGAGGCTGATGTCGATGAAGGAGAGGGCCGAGAGCAGCGCCACGCCCAGCCCCAGGGACAGCACCAGCGCGGGCGTCAGCGCGCCGGGCCGATGCATGTTGGCCACCGCCATGCGCAAGGATGGCAGGCGCGAGCGCGGCATGGCCGCCGCCAGCCGCATGATGCCGATGCCGACGCCGCGCAGCAGCACGAAAGCTGCCGCGATGACACCAATATAGATGGCCGCGATACGCCAGTCATAGGCGAACAGGATGGTGATCCCGACCATCAGTGCCAACGCCATGCCGAACGCGACGAGATAGACCAGTCGCGGCCGGCGGTTCTGGGCATCGACGACATCGCGGAACAGGGCGGAAACCGGCGTATCATGGGCCTGGCCAAGCGGGAGCAGCGCGAAGACGAGCGCGGTGACGAGGCCATAGATCGCAGCGATGCCCAGTTCGCTCCACGCGATCGTCGGGGACAGCGGGACGGGAAGGATATCTGCCAGCAACCCGGCGAGCAGGAAGGGCAGGCTGGCTCCCGCCACCACGCCGATGGCGACCCCGATGCAGGCCACGAGCATGACCTCGATCAGGTGGATGGCCACGACCTGGGAACCGGGCGCGCCGAGGGCCTTGAAGGTGGCGAAGTCCACGCGCTTCATGTCGACGAAACGTCGCACGGCGTTGGCCACGCCGACCCCGCCGACCAGAAGGGCCGTCAGCCCGACCAGCGTCAGGCACTGGCTGAAGCGGTCGATGTTGCGCGAAAAGCGCGGATCGGCGTTGGCGCGCGTGCGGACTTCCCATCCCGCCTCTGGCAACTGCCGCTTGGCGTCTGCCTCCAGCGCGGCGAGCAGGGGGGCCGATGCTGCTTCGTCGCCAGCAAGGTTGATGCGGTAGGACCAGCGGATCAGGCTGCCTGGCTGCACGAGGCCGCTGGCGCGCAGAGCATCCTCGGAGAGCAGCAGGCGAGGACCGAGGCCGACGCCGGCCGCAACCTTGTCGGGTTCCGAGAGCAACGTGCCGCTGATCCGGACGCGGGTCTGCCCGATCATCAGATTGTCGCCGTGCTTGAGGTCGAGCCGGCCGAGGATCAGGGGATCGACCAGTGCTCCGTGAACGTCGTCCTGTGCGGCCAGCATCGTGGCAAGAGGTTGCTGTGGGTCGCTGCGCACCTCGCCGATGGCGGGATAGGCGGCATCCACGGCCTTGATCTCGACCAGAGCCGTGCCCTTGTCGCCGGCATTGGCCATGGCGCGCATGGTTGCCATCACCGAGACCTGGCCGCGCGCCTCCAGCCAGGTCCGTTCCGCAGGGGTTGCCTCGCGCTGCACGAGCGTGAAGGCGGCATCGCCACCGAGGATGCGCTTGCCCTCCCGGCTGAGGCCCTCGCCAACGCCGCGGGCGGCGGAGGTCACTGCCGCGATGGCCGCCACGCCCAGCGCGAGGCAGGCAATGAACACGCCGAAGCCTTTCAGCCCTCCGCGCAGGTCGCGCCAGGCCAGCCTGAGTGCCAGCATGGACAGATCGCGGAAGCCCTGCGTGCGGGCCGTTCTGGGGAGGGAGCCATGCATGCTCAGGCCATCGCGTTCTGGACGGCGTTGAGGTGCGAGATCTGTCCGGATCGCAGCCGGATCGTGCGGTCGCACCTGGCGGCGAGGCTCGCATCGTGGGTGACCAGAACGAGGGTCGCACCACGCTCGCGCTTCAGGGCGAAGAGCAGATCGACAATCGAGGCGCCTGTGGTCTCATCAAGGTTTCCGGTCGGCTCATCCGCCACGAGGATGGCCGGATCAGGTGCCAGCGCCCGTGCAATCGCCACACGCTGCTGCTCGCCACCTGAAAGCTGTGCCGGATAGTGGTTCATGCGCTCGGCGAGGCCGACCGATGCCAGCTCGCGCTCGGCGCGTTCGAAAGCGTCTTTTCGGCCTGCCAGTTCGAGCGGCAATGCCACGTTCTCGCGCGCCGTCATGGTCGGAACCAGATGGAAGGACTGGAAGACGATGCCGATGCGCCGGCCGCGAAAGATCGCCAGAGCATCCTCGCCCATGCCCGACAGGTCGACGCCCTCGATCAGCACCTGGCCCTTGTCAGCGCGCTCCAGCCCGGCCATGACCATCAGCAGGCTCGACTTGCCCGAGCCGGACGGCCCGACAAGGCCGACCGCTTCACCGGCCTCGATGGCCAGCGAGATCCCCTTCAGGATATGGACGCGCGCGGCGTCGCGCCCCAGACTGAGTTCGACATTTTTCAGTTCAATCAGGGCGGACATGATCGTTCACGCAATCTTTCGAGGAACAGGACCGGCGAACAGGCGTGCCGCAGCGCAAACGTGTGGGATGACCGAAGCGACAGCGTCCGCGCCCCGTCCTGCAAACGTAACACCAGCAAACGTCACGCCAGCAAACGTCACGCCAGCTCGCGCTTCCAGTGCCAGCGGCAGCGGACCTGACAGGGCTGGTTACGCCCACCAATGGTTGTCAGATGGCGTTCCGATGTGGTTTGCGAAAGGGGCCGCGCGCCTCCGGCTGATGACAATGCTGCTGGCGCTGTTCGCATGCCTTCTGGCAGCGGTCTCCCCCGCTGCCGATGCGGCGGATCGGCCTCTCAGGATCATTGCCTTCGGCGACAGCCTCATGGCAGGCTACGGATTGCCGGCTTCGGCTTCCTTCCCGGCCCAGCTGCAGAAGGCCCTTGAGACGACAGGTCGCAAGATCGTGATCGAGAATGCTGGCGTGTCCGGTGACACCACGCAGGCTGGCCTCGACCGGCTGGACTGGTCGATCGGTGATGGCATCGATGGTGTGATCGTCGAACTGGGAGCCAATGACGCGCTGCGCGGCCTCGATCCAGCCCAGACCCGCAGTGCGCTCGACCAGATCATCGTGCGGCTGAAGGCGCGCAAGATACCGGTCATGCTGGCGGGCATGCGGGCACCGCCTAACATGGGTGCGGATTTCCAGCAGCGTTTTGACAGCATCTTCCCCGATCTGGCGCGGGAGCACGGGCTGATCCTGTATCCGTTCTTCCTCGATGGGGTTGCGGGCCGGCGAGAACTCAATCAGAACGACGGCATCCATCCCACCGCGGACGGCATCAAGCTGATCGTCGAACGCATCCTGCCCAGTGTCGAGCGCTTCATCGCCAGCCTGGCCCTGCCTGGCTGACGGCTGGTCATCTGGTCACCTCTCATCTCATCTGATTGCCCGGAGCCTTCAATGTCCCATCGCCCGCTTGGCCGCACCGACCTGTCGGTGTCTGATATCTGCCTTGGCACCATGACCTGGGGCCAGCAGAACACCGAAGCAGAGGGCCATGCCCAGATGGACTATGCGCTCGACCAGGGCGTGAACTTCTTCGACACGGCGGAGCTCTACTCGATCCCGCCTAAGGCAGAGACGCAAGGTTCGACGGAACGGATCATCGGCTCGTGGTTCGCTCAGCGCCGCAACCGCGACAAGGTGATTCTCGCCACCAAGACCATCGGCCGTTCGCAGATGACGTGGTTCCGCGATCCGCCGCAGGAAGGCCGGCTCGACAAGGCGCAGATGACCTATGCCCTCGAGAGCTCGCTGAAGCGGCTGCGTACCGACTACATCGATCTTTACCAGTTGCATTGGCCCGAGCGTCCAGCCCCCTGGGGTTCGAACCCGACGCGCTTCACCATCGACAGCTTCAAGCCGCTGCCCGACGAGAACAGCATCGAGACCCAGCTCGAGGTGCTTCAGGGCTTCATCAAGGCTGGCAAGGTGCGCCATGTCGGGTTGTCGAATGAGAGCGCCTGGGGAACGATGCGCTTCGTGTTCGCATCGGAGGCGAAGGGCCTGCCCCGCGTCCAGACGGTTCAGAACGCCTACAACCTGCTCAACCGCACCTATGACGTGGCGCTGGCCGAGGTCTTCCTACGCGAGCAGGTGGGTTTGCTGGCCTATTCGCCGCTGGCGCAGGGCTTCCTGTCCGGCAAGTATCTGGGCGGTGCCCGGCCTGCGGGGGCCAGGACCACGCTGTTCGATCGTGGCCAGCGCTACCAGACGCCCGGTGCTGAACAGGCCATCGCCGACTATGTGGCGGTGGCGGCACGCCACGGGCTTGATCCCTCCGCGATGGCCGTGGCCTTCGTCACAAGCCGGCCCTTCACGACCTCGAACATCATCGGGGCGACATCGCTGGCGCAGCTCAAGGTCTGCATCGAAGGCTCGCGGGCGGTGACGATGACGCCGGAACTGCTGGCCGATCTCGATGCCGTGCACCAATTGCGGGGCAATCCCTGCCCCTGACGGCCGCCGGCGGAGCAAGGGCGGGCGGCAACGAAAAAACCGTCTCGCAAATGTCGCAGGATTGGGGAAGAATCCCGAATCATGCCTCGACTGTTCACCGGTCTGGAAGTCCCGCCCGACATTGCGCTGCAATTGTCGATGCATCGCGGCGGCCTGTCCGGTGCCCGCTGGATCGAGCCGTCCGACTACCACATCACCTTGCGCTTCCTTGGCGATGTGGATGGCATGACAGCGCGCGATGCCTTTGATGTCCTCGCTGATATCCAGCGTGGGCCGGTCACGGTCACGCTCGACCAGATCGCCAGCTTCGGGGGAGACAAGCCGCACTCGGTGTTTGCGCGGGTCGCCCCCAGTGCCGCCCTGTCGGACCTGCAGGCCGAGCACGAAAGACTGATGCGCCGCATCGGCCTTGCGCCCGAACCGCGCAAGTTTGTGCCGCATGTGACGCTGGGGCGGATCAAGGGCGCTTCAGTCATCGCTGTTGCGGACTACCTGTCGAGCAGGGCCATCATCCGCCCGATGAGTTTCACGGCCCGGCGCTTCGTGCTGTATTCCTCGCGAGCCTCGACCGGCGGCGGGCCTTATCTCGTCGAGGCGGCCTATCCCCTTGACGCGCGGTTGCGGCAGGCCATCTGATTTTGTCGGCCTGTCTGCGACGGCCAACCCGCACCCGGAGAATTGACCATGCCGCCTCGCCTTGAAGGCCCGGAACGGGCAGCAGCCCTCTCAACCCTCGCAGGCTGGACCGAGGTGGAAGGCCGCGATGCGATCAGCAAGCGCTTCGTCTTCGCCGATTTCAATGTCGCCTTTGGCTGGATGAGCCGCGTCGCCTTGCTGGCCGAGAAGATGGACCATCACCCGGAATGGTCGAATGTCTACAGGACCGTCGACGTGACGCTGTCGACCCATGATGCGGGCGGTCTCAGCGCGCTGGACATCGCCATGGCCCGCGCCATGGATGCGATGGCGGCATAGGGCAACTCCCTGCTCAGAGCAGCTCAGTTGGACCAGCCGCAAATGGCAAGTGCGGCCTGCATATGTGCGGGCGGCGGGGCTTCGACCGATATGGGCGGCTTGTTTGGGTGCAGCGGAATGCGGATCGCGCGCGCATGCAGATGCAGGCCAGGGCCGCCGAAACGGGGACCGGAGCCGTAGATCGGATCGCCGATGATCGGCCATCCCGAGGCCTGGCAATGCACCCTGAGTTGATGGGTGCGGCCGGTCAGCGGTGTCAGCTCCAGCCAGGTGAGGGAGCGGTCGGCGGACCGGCCCAGCACGGTCCAGAGCGTTGACGAGGGCAGGCTGTCGGCACTCGGGCTTTCGTCGGCGGCCTTCATCCACCAGCCGCGCTGCGGATCGAGCCGGATCAGAGGCACGTCGATGCGGCCGGCATCGGCCTGCGGGTCGCCCTCGACGACCGCCCAGTAAGTCTTGGCGATGGCCCCGGTCTTGAAAAGGTCACCCAGCCTTGCCAGCGCCTGCCGATGGCGGCCGAGCACGAGGCAGCCTGAGGTGTCGCGATCGAGCCGGTGCGCCAGTTCGGGCGGGCGCGGCAGGCCGAAGCGCAAGGCAGGAAAAAAACTGTCCAGCGGCTGGTCGCTGAGGCCGCTGCGCTTGCTTTGGGCGTTCTGCGGGCCCTTGTGAACCGGCATGCCGGGTGGCTTGTCGATCACCAGCATCATCGCGTCGCGGTGGAGCACGCGCGCCAGCATGGCCTCCTCGGTCAAGCTGGCAACCTGAGGTCCTGCGGCACCGGCTTGTGCGATCACGTCTTTCGATGTCATGCCGAACCGGGTAACGAGACTTGGGCGCGGTCGCAAGCCGTCGCGCCGGATCGGATCAAGGCGGAAGCGCAGGACAGATGAGCGACAGCGACAAGAAGCCCGGCTTTCTGGCACGCCTGTTCGGCAGGGGCGGCAAGGCCGAGCCAGAGCACGAGTCGGCCAGAGCCCCCGTTGCCCAGACTGAGGCTGATGCGCCTGTTGTCGTGGACGTCGATGTCGCCGGTTCCGGCGTCCCGACTCCCGACATCACGGGCGATGTCGCTGCCACAGCTGCCGCGACGGCCTCGGACGCCGCCGCCTCCGAAGATGGTGTTGCCAGAATCCCCGCAGACACTCCCGCCAGTTCCAGCGTCGCGGTGCCTGAACAGGATCTGCCCGTGCCGGCCCCGCGCCGAAGCTGGTGGACGCGGCTGAGCGCGGGGCTTTCACGGACATCGTCGGCGCTGACGACGGGGATCACCGACCTGTTCACCAAGCGCAAGCTCGATGCGGGCACGCTTGACGATCTCGAAGACATCCTGATCCAGGCCGATCTGGGCGTGGACACGGCAGCCCGGGTGGCCAAGGTGGTCGGCTCGAGCCGCTACGAGAAGGGCATTTCCGGCGACGAGGTCCGCGCCATCCTTGCCGGCGAGGTTGGGGATATTCTCAGGCCGGTGGCATCCCCGCTGGTGATCGATGCGGCCATGAAGCCGTTCGTGATCCTGATGGTGGGCGTCAACGGTTCGGGCAAGACCACGACCATCGGCAAGCTTTCGGCCAAGTTCCGGGCAGAGGGGCGCTCGGTGATGCTGGCAGCGGGCGACACGTTCCGGGCGGCAGCCATCGAGCAGCTCAAGGTCTGGGGCGAGCGAACAAGAGCCACTGTGATCGCGCGCGAACAGGGCGCCGATGCTGCCGGTCTTGCGTTCGATGCGCTGGAGCAGGCAAAGGCCGCCGGCACTGACGTGCTGCTGATCGACACCGCCGGTCGCCTCCAGAACCGCACCGAGTTGATGGAGGAACTCGCCAAAGTGGTGCGGGTGATCCGCAAGGTGGATAACGGTGCGCCGCATGCGGTGCTGCTGGTGCTCGATGCCACCGTCGGCCAGAATGCGATCGCGCAGGTTGAGGTCTTCCGCCAGATGGCAGGCGTGACCGGGCTGGTGATGACCAAGCTCGACGGCACGGCGCGCGGCGGCATTCTGGTATCGCTGGCATCGAAGTTCGCCCTGCCGGTGCATTTCATCGGGGTTGGCGAAGGCGTCGACGATCTTGAACCCTTCGATGCCACCGATTTCGCGCGAGCGATCGCAGGTCTGGAGCGGGCAGCATGAGCGAACAGGTCAAGCCGGCGGCAGAACAGGTCAACCCGCTGCTCAAGCTCGGCCTCGAATTCGGGCCGCTGGCGATCTTCTTCTTTGCCAATTCCTATGGTGACCGCTGGTTCGGCGTGGCAACCGACCAGCGCATCTTCGTGGCAACCGGCGTCTTCATGGTCGCTTCACTGATTTCGCTGGCCCTGTCGAAGATCCTGCTCAACCACCTGCCGCGCATGGCCGTGATCAACGCGGTGGTGGTGACCGTGTTTGGCGGGCTGACGCTGGCACTGAACGACGAGTTGTTCATCAAGCTCAAGCCGACGATCGTCAATTCGCTGTTCGGCTGCGTGCTGCTGGGCGGCCTTGCCATGGGCCGGCCGCTGCTGCCTTACGTGCTCGACAGCGTGATGAGCCTGACGGCCGAGGGCTGGAAGAAGCTGACCTTCCGCTGGGGACTGTTCTTCTTCGTGCTGGCCGCGATCAACGAGATCGTCTGGCGCAATTTCTCGACCGACTTTTGGGTCGGGTTCAAGGTCTGGGGCATCATGCCGATCACCATCGCCTTTGCGCTGTCACAGACGCCGCTGATCCTGAAACACGAGGTCAAGGACGAGAAGGCCGGACCGAAGGACTAGAGCGGAATCCGACCTGACTTGCTTCAGGTCGTCCGCTTTAGCCCATTGCTTTAGCATCATCTTTATCCGCCAAACGGAGTCCACTTGGCGGGATGATGCTCTAGCGCGCCGCGGCCACGGCTTCCGCCAGCAAGGCGCGGGCGCTGTCTTCGGTGAGCTGGCCGATGTGCTTTTTCAGGATCGTGCCGTCCTTGGCGACAAGGAAGGTCTCCGGCACGCCGTAGACACCCCATTCGATCGACGAGCGACCGGTCCGGTCCGTGCCGACCGCCGCATAAGGGTTGCCCAGCGCGCCGAGAAATCGCCGGGCATTCTCGGGCTCGTCCTTGTAGTTGAGCCCCAAGACCTGCACCCTGCCTGTGCGCACCGCCTCATGCGTGGCCATCTCCACGAGAAAGGGATGTTCGACGCGGCATGGCGCGCACCACGATGCGAAGACATTGAGGATGGTGACGCGGCCGTCGCGCAGGTCGGCGGGCGCGATGCCAGGGACGGGCCGGCCGTCGCGCAGCAATCCTTCCAGAGAGGGAAGAGTCAGGGACGGGGATGGTTTGCCGATCAGGGCCGACGGCACCCGGGAGGCATCTCCGGCAAACAGGCGGAACAGGAACAGCAGCGCCAGCAGCGCGAAAAAGGCCAGCGGTGCCAGATGGAGCCAGTTGCGCCGTGGCGCCGTCGTCAGGTCCGCTT
This sequence comes from Hyphomicrobiales bacterium, assembly GCA_026400565.1. Taxonomy (GTDB): domain Bacteria; phylum Pseudomonadota; class Alphaproteobacteria; order Rhizobiales; family Beijerinckiaceae; genus Allobosea. The sequence goes on from JAPLOV010000084.1 coordinate 27,465, forward strand.
CACTCATGGGCGGTCCGCTCCGTGCTGACGGTGGTCGAGCCGGGCAAGTTCGCGCTTTCGCGCGCGGTTGTCGGCCATGATCCCGATGGTCAGGGCCGCAATCACGGCGAAGGTCGCCAGATAAGAGCCAATGATGAAAAAGGCGTGGGGTCCGAGTGCTGTCATTCGGCTGGCCCCCGCGCCATCATGCCGGCCTGTGCGCCGGGCTGTTCGGCCCTGTCGGCGGCCAGAATGGTCAGGGTCCGGATGCGCCGGCGCATGATTTCGGTGCGCATCGCCACAAGATGCAGTGCCACGGCGAACAGCGAGAAGGCGACGGCGCAAACCAGGAGCGGCCAGAGCATCGAGGGGTGGATGGACGGCCCATCCATGCGGAACACGGAAGCAGGCTGATGCAGCGTGTTCCACCAGTCGACCGAGAACTTGATGATCGGGATGTTGATGAAGCCCACCAGCGTCAGGATCGAGACGGCACGGCCGGCCTGGGTCGGCTCGTCGATGGTGCGCCACAGCGCCATGATGGCCAGATAGATCAGCAGCAGCACCAGCATCGAGGTCAGCCTGGCATCCCAGACCCAGTAGGTGCCCCACATCGGTCGGCCCCAGAGCGCGCCGGTCAGCAGGCAGATCAGCGCAAAAGAGGCCCCGATCGGGGCCGCAGCCTTCTGCGCCACCTCAGCCAACGGATGGCGCCAGACCAGTGCGCCGATCGCCGAGACGGTCATCAGCGCGTAGAAGAACATGGCCAGCCAGGCTGCCGGGACATGGATGTACATGATCCGGATGGTTTCGCCCTGCTGGTAATCGGCAGGCGCGCTGAAGAACGCGCCGTAGAACCCGACGATGAACAGGATGCCGCTGAGTCCGGCAATCCAGGGCAGGAGGCCGCCCGAAAGCGCCATGAAGCGCGTCGGATTGGCGAGCTGGTTGATGAATGTCATGTCGACCGTGTGTGTTTTCCCGCAGCAGATTTACTTGCCGCGCGGCCCTGGCGCAATCCGTGCGCGCATTTGCTGCAGCGGGCCGGCCGTCAGGCTGAAAACCGGTTCAATCCGATTGCCGCAGGCCGGCTGCCGCGCCGATCACGCCAATGACAGCGAAGATCAGCGTCAGCGCGCACAGGATCGCGAACGGCGTGGCGAAGGGGATGGTGCCGCCTGTCGCGGCATTGCAGGTGGCGACGCCGAAGATCAGCACCGGGATCATCAGCGGCAAAGCCATGATGGCGATCAGCACGCCGCCACGGCGGATGCCGGCCGTCAAGGCCGCTCCGAGGGCTCCATCGCCAGAAGAAGGCCGAACAAGGGGGCTGCGAGTGCCAATGGCAGGCCCGTGGTCAGCCAGTGTGCGAGGCACTTGGCCAGCACCACGCCCTCCAGCGGCAGCGGCGAGGCCTTGATCAGATCAAGGGTGCCATCTTCGGCATCCGCCTGAAACAGGCGGTCCAGCCCGATCAGCGTGGCCAGCACGGCCCCGATCCAGAGGATGGCTGGCGCAATGCGGGCGAGCAGGTTGAGATCGGGCCCGATGGCGAACGGTGTCAGCGTCACGATCATCAGGAAGAAGACCAGCGCGAAGGACGCCCCGCCGCCGATGCGCAGGGCCAGCGCCAGATCGCGTTTGACCAGGGCGAGGAAGGCGTTCACGGCCTGCCTCGCGCGGCGTTGTGGGCGGCCAGGTCGAGCATGGTGAGCTCCGGCCAGTCGAGCGGGTCGTGGGTTGCGGCAATGACCAGCCCGCCCCGCGCCCGGTGCATCGCGACCGCAGCGGCCAGCTTCTTCCGCGCGCCGGCGTCGAGCGCGTTGGTCGGCTCGTCCAGCAGCCAGACCGGGCAGCGCAGCGGCGATGCCAGCAGCAGCCGGGCCAGCGAGACCCGGCGGCGCTGGCCTGATGAGAGATAGGCACAAGGCACGTTGGCCAGCGGCATCAGATCGAAGGCTTCCAGCGCCGCATCGAGGGTGTCCTCGCCACCGCCGAAGACGATGGCCTGCCAGCCGGCGAGCAGTTCGCGAACACTGAGGGCCCCTTTCAGCGGATCACGGCTGCCGACCAGAACCGAGCGATGGCCAAGATCGAGGTCTGCTTTAGCTGGATCAAGCACAACAGTGCCGCCTTCAGGGCGCAGGAGCCCCGCCAGGATGCGCAGCAGGCTGGTCTTGCCCACACCGTTGGGTCCGGTCAGCGCCAGCGCCTGTCCGGCCCCGACACGGAAGGACAGGCCGGCGAACAGCGTGCGTTCATTGCGTCGGCAGGACAGTTCGACCGTGATCAATTGCCAGGGAGCAGGAGGAGCGGCATTCATGTGCGGGCATCTGAGGCAAGGAGAACCGGCCGCGTCAAGGCTCTTCATGCCGCGGCGCGGCGCATCGGGGCAGTTTATGTCTTTCGACGCGGTAGCCTTTTGGCCGGAATTCTTCTATGCACTGGTTCGGCTGTGCCGCGCGCTTGATCCGGCGCGGGCGCCCGGGCACCCCCGGGGCGGCGCGCAACATCCGTTGCTCTGGGCGTGTGGTCCGCGAGGACCGCGCGTGGAGGCCTTCAGCATCGGTGCGGCACCGGCCGGACCGCCCTGTGACCTGTTTGCCCAAAGGATGCTATCCCATGGCTTCTCTCGACTCCTTCAAGTGCGCCAAGACCCTCAAGGTCGGTGACAAGAGCTACGTCATCTATTCGCTGGCTGAGGCCGAGAAGAACGGTCTCGACGGCATTTCGGCGCTGCCCTATTCGATGAAGGTGATGCTGGAAAACCTGCTGCGCTTCGAGGATGGCCGCACGGTCACCAAGGCGGACATTCTCGCCACGCGTGACTGGCTCACCCACAAGGGCAAGGTCGACAAGGAAATCGGTTTCCGCCCGGCCCGCGTGCTGATGCAGGATTTCACCGGGGTTCCGGCGGTCGTCGATCTGGCGGCGATGCGCGACGGCATGACCACGCTGGGCGGCGATCCTTCGAAGATCAACCCGCTGGTGCCGGTTGATCTGGTGATCGACCACTCGGTCGTGGTGGATTTCTTCGGCACGCCGCAGGCGCTGGGCCAGAACGTCAAGCGCGAATATGAGCAGAATGGCGAGCGCTACAACTTCCTGAAGTGGGGCCAGGGCGCCTTCGACAACTTCCGTGTCGTGCCGCCCGGCACCGGCATCTGCCATCAGGTCAACGTCGAGTACCTCGCGCAGACAGTCTGGACCCGCAAGGAAAAGCGCAAGAACGCCAAGGGCAAGATGGAGACCGTCGAGGTCGCTTATCCAGACACGCTGGTCGGCACCGATTCGCACACGACCATGGTCAATGGCCTTGGCGTGCTGGGCTGGGGCGTGGGCGGGATCGAGGCAGAGGCCGCCATGCTTGGCCAGCCGCAGTCGATGCTGCTGCCCGAGGTGATCGGCTTCAAGCTGGTCGGCAAGCTGAAAGAGGGCATCACCGCCACAGATCTGGTGCTCACCGTCACGCAGATGCTGCGCAAGAAGGGTGTCGTCGGCAAGTTCGTCGAGTTCTTCGGACCCGGCCTCGACAACCTGACCCTTGCCGACCGGTCGACCATCGCCAACATGGGCCCGGAATATGGCGCAACCTGCGGCTTCTTCCCGGTCGACAAGGAAACCCTCGCCTATCTCGAATTGACGGGTCGCAAGGGCGACCGCGTCGAACTGGTCAAGACGTATTGCCGGCACCAGGGACTGTTCCGCACCAAGGCGTCGCCCGACCCGGTGTTCACCGACACGCTGGAACTGGAGCTTGGCAGCGTCGTACCATCGCTGGCAGGCCCCAAGCGGCCTGAAGGCCGTGTCTCGCTGACCGATGCCAAGGCCGGCTTCGTGGCCGCCATGGACACCGAGTACAAGAAGGCTGGTGAGATCGCCAAGCGCGTCAAGGTCGAGGGCCGCAACTTCGACATCGGCCATGGCGACGTGGTGATTGCCGCGATCACCTCATGCACCAACACCTCCAACCCTGCCGTGCTGATGGCAGCCGGCCTTCTGGCCCAGAAGGCCAATGCCAAGGGCCTCAAGGTCAAGCCATGGGTCAAGACCTCGCTGGCACCCGGCTCGCAGGTGGTGGCCGAGTATCTTGCCGTGTCCGGCCTCCAGGCCGAACTCGACAAGCTCGGCTTCCATCTGGTGGGTTTCGGCTGCACGACCTGCATCGGCAACTCGGGGCCGCTGCCGGCGGACATCTCGAAGGCCATCAATGACAACGGCATCGTGGCCTCCGCCGTCCTGTCGGGAAACCGCAACTTCGAGGGCCGCGTCTCGCCCGACGTGCAGGCCAACTATCTCGCCTCGCCGCCGCTGGTCGTGGCCTATGCGCTGGCAGGCTCGACCCAGATCGACCTGTCGAAGGAGCCGCTGGGCCTGGGCTCGGACGGCAAGCCGGTGTTCCTCAAGGACATCTGGCCGACCAACAAGGAAATCCAGTCCTGCATCGCCAAGAATGTCACCAGGAAGATGTTCAAGTCGAAATATGCCGACGTGTTCAAGGGCGATGCCAACTGGCAGGCCGTCGAGGTGGCTGGCGGGCAGACATACAAGTGGAACATGAGCTCCACCTATGTGCAGAACCCTCCTTATTTCGAGGGCATCACCAAAACGCCGAAGCCGGTGACGGACATTGCCGGCGCCCGCATCCTGGCCCTGCTGGGCGACAAGATTACCACCGACCACATCTCGCCGGCCGGCTCGATCAAGGTCAATTCGCCAGCGGGCCAATATCTGCAGGAGCGTCAGGTCGCGGTGCCGGACTTCAACCAGTACGGCACGCGGCGTGGCAACCACGAGATCATGATGCGCGGCACCTTCGCCAACATCCGCATCAAGAACTTCTCGGTGAAGGAAGCGGACGGCTCGACCAAGGAAGGCGGCAACGCCATCCACTATCCGTCAGGCGACCGGATGTTCATCTTCGATGCCGCAATGCGCTATCAGGCGGAGAATGTGCCGCTGGTGATCTTCGCCGGCATTGAATATGGCAACGGCTCGTCACGTGACTGGGCCGCAAAGGGCACCAAGCTGCTTGGTGTCCGCGCGGTGATCGCCCAGTCCTACGAACGCATCCACCGCTCGAACCTCGTCGGCATGGGCGTCGTGCCGTTCGTCTTCGCCGAAGAGGGCATGAGCTGGCAGAAGCTGGGCCTGAAGGGCGATGAACTGGTGGCGATCGCCGGCCTCGCCGACGTCAAGCCCAAGCAGAAGATGGAGGTCTCGATCACCGCTGCCGATGGCAAGGTGACGAAGGTGCCGGTGATCTGCCGCATCGATACGCTCGACGAGATCGACTACGTCAGGCACGGCGGCATCCTGCACTATGTGCTGAGGCAACTGGCCGCCTGAGGCCTCCCAGGCATTGGGATGATGGCACCGTCGGCCCGCGCAGGGCAGGCACGGTGCCATGAGCTGACGCCTCTTCCGGGCTGGCAACCCTTGTTTGGGCCGGTGGCAACCGGGCCGAGCAACGGCTGCCACAACTCCCCCTCTTCCCCCACACCCCCTTCGTCGTGTAGGGAGTCAGCCAACTTATCACCGGAGCTTGACCGAGGTGTGCGCCTGATGTGCACCGATCGGGTTGTTCCGAACCACTGAAAGACGGGAGAACCCGCCCCATGTCATCCACTTTCGAGACGGTTGCCGGCATCATTTCCGAAACCTGCGACATCCCGCGCGAAAAGATCACGCCGGCGAGCCACGCCATCGACGATCTCGGCATCGATTCGCTCGCCTTTCTCGACATCGCCTTTGCGGTCGACAAGGCTTTCGGGATCAAGCTGCCGCTGGAGCAGTGGACCCAGGAAGTGAACGAGGGCAAGGCACCGGCCGAGCAGTATTTCGTTCTGGAGAACCTCTGTGCCCGCATCGACGGGCTGGTGGCGGCAAAGACTGCCTGAGGGCCATTGCGCCCGCCCCTCTTTCTTCCTGGCCGCTCCGAGGTGTCAGGAGCGCGGCACGTGACACCGACATGGTTCCGGGCTAAACGATCCGGCCCTTCTGCCGCAACGCTGCGCGCAGGGGCGTCCAGCCTGTTTCCCGGCCCTGGCCGATCTGCGAGCCATCCAGTCCATGCGCCTTGAATATTTCGAGATGATCGACATGGTCACGCTGTTCGACGCGGCGCAGCAGCGCATCGTCTGCCGCGCGACGGTGCCGGATGCGAGCCCGGTCTTCGAGGGCCATTTCCCGGGCCATCCGCTGGTGCCGGGCGTTCTTCTCACCGAGACGATGGCTCAGGCGTCGGGCTACCTCGTGCTTGGCCTCAACCGGCTGAGCCAGATGCCCTTCCTGATGGCGGTTGACAAGGCGCGGTTCCGCACCTTCGTCGAGCCCGGTGCGGTGCTGGTCATCGAGGCTGCGCTCACCGTCGAAGGCTCCGGCTATGCAGCCACCAAGGCCAGCATCACCGCCGATGGAAAGCCGGTCTGCGATGCCGAACTCAGGTTCAGGCTGATGCCATTCCCCGCCGAACTGGGCGCGTTGATGCGGCAACGCACTGCCGCCATCGGTCTCGTGCCCGAGGCAGTGACATCATGACCGAAGCCGTGGTCATCACAGGGATCGGTCTGCTGTCGAGCCTTGGCGAGGGCATTGCGCCCCATGTCGAGGCAGCCCGCGGCGCCCGCAAGGCCGTGATCGATTTCGAAAGCTTTGCGCCCTACCCGGTGCATCCGCTCGGCACGGTCGAGCTTGACCGGCAGATCCCGAAGAAATCCGATCAGCGCCAGATGGAACCCTGGCAGCGCATCGGTGTCTATGCGGCCGGGCTTGCGCTCGACAGTGCCGGCATCAAGGGCGACGCCGAAGCCAAGGACAGGCTGCATGTCATCGTCGCCGCAGGCGGAGGCGAGCGTGATCATGCCGTTGATGGGCAGATTCTCACTGGCCTGAAGACAGCGGCCAATCCGGGCGTGTTCCTCAACGAGCGGCTGCTGGGTGATCTCAGGCCGACGCTGTTCCTCGCACAATTGTCGAACCTGCTGGCCGGCAATATCTCGATCGTTCATGGGGTCACCGGCCCTTCGCGCACGTTCATGGGTGAGGAGCAGGCCGGCGTCGATGCCGTCCGGGTCGCCCATGCGCGGATCGCTGCGGGTCAGGCCGAGATGCTTCTTGTCGGCGGATCCTACAATGCCGAGCGCCGCGACATGCTGCTGCTGTTCGAGCTGGGCGGTGCCCTGTTGAAGGGTGCCCCGATCCCGACCTTCAGCCGCACGCCGGGCCAAGACGGCATGGTCACGGGCAGCGTCGGAGCCTTTCTGGTGCTGGAATCGGCCAAAAGTGCCATGGCACGCGGCGCGAAGGTGCTGGCCCGGCTCGATGCTGTCAGTGCCGACAGGGTCCGGCGCGACGATGGCGCGATCACACGCTCGCTGGTGAAGCAGTTCTTGGGCCACCATGTGGAGCCTGCCGGCCTTCTGGTGTCGGCTGCGCCCGGACTGGCCGGAGCCGCTGCCGAGGAAAGCGCAGCGCTCGCGGCGGTTGCCGCGGGGCGTACCCCGGTCGCTGTCGGCGATCTGGTCGGGCATGCCATCGAGGCGGCGTTTCCGGTGGCGGTGGCGCTTGCTGCCGCGTTGCTCTCGGAGGGCGAGGCGGCTTCGGCGCTGGTGACCGGTGTCGGTCATCATCGCGGCGAAGGCGTTGCCAGCCTGAGCGCGGCGTGAGGGAGGGAGCGCGATGATGACAGACGTTCGCGATGCCCATGGCAGGCCTCTGGTGGCCGTCACCGGGATTGGCCTTGTCACCTCGCTCGGGCGGGGAAAGGCTGACAACTGGGCCCGCCTGACCGCAGGCCAGTCCGGCATCCACAGGATCACACGGTTCCCGGTCGAGGGCCTCAGGACCAGCATTGCCGGAACAGTCGACGACCTTTTCAGCCAGCCGTTCGCCGCGCCGGAACTGTCCGAGAAACTGGCGATGCTGGCTGCCGATGAAGCGGTTGGCCAGGCCGGCCTCGGCAGCAGGGGCAATTTCCCCGGTCAGTTGTTCATGGCTGTGCCGCCGGTCGAGCTGGAATGGCCGCAGAAGCAGGTCCTTGCCGGCGACGGTGCTGAGGCTGTCAGCTACGACACGCTGCTTGCGGCAGCGGCGGCGCACACCCACCGCGCCTATCACGAGATGTTCCTGTTCGGCACGGTCGCGGACCGTATCGCCGACCATTTCGGCACCAGGGGTTCGCCGATCTCCCTGTCGACCGCCTGCTCGTCCGGCGCGACCGCAATCCAGATGGGGGTCGAGGCGATCCGGCGCGGGGAGACCGATGCCGCGCTGTGCATCGGCACGGATGGCTCGGTGCACGCCGAAGCGCTGATCCGGTTCTCGCTGCTGTCGGCACTGTCGACCCACAATGATCCGCCGGAGGAAGCCTCCAAGCCGTTCTCGAAGAACCGCGACGGCTTCGTGATGGGCGAGGGCGGCGCTGCGTTGGTGCTTGAAAGCTATGCCAGCGCGCGGGCGCGCGGGGCCGAGATCCTCGGATTCGTGCTGGGTTGCGGCGAGAAGGGCGATGGCTTCCACCGCACGCGCTCATCGCCGGACGGCCGGCCTGCCATCGTGGCGATGCAGGATGCGCTGACTGATGCCGGCCTTGAACCGTACCATATCGATTATGTCAACGCGCACGGCACCTCGACGCCGGAGAACGACAAGATGGAAGCGATGAGCTGCACGGCGGTGTTTGGCCCGCGCATGACGTCGCTGCCGATTTCGTCGAACAAGTCCATGGTCGGACACACGCTGACGGCGGCGGGTGCGGTCGAAGCCGTGTTTTCCCTGCTGACAATCGCCAGGGGCCGCATTCCGCCGACAATCAACTACCGCGAGCCTGATCCGAATATCCCGCTCGATGTCGTGCCCAATCTGGCGCGCGATGCCCGGGTGCGGCGGGTGATCTCCAACTCCTTCGGCTTTGGCGGGCAGAATACCTGCCTGGTCTTCGGCGACGGCCCGGCTTGACGATATGCAGCTTCGATCCAAAGCTCTTGGTGTTGAATCTGTCCGTGTTTGGGGCTGATGCGTTAAAGGTTATGCGGGTGCAATTGGTGATGGTATGTTCGTGCTAATCGAAATGCCAGTTGCATATAGTGTGGCAGCTTATATACCGCATGCATGGCAGACCAATTATATTTGGAAATCATCTCATAATGATCCACAAATCATCAAATATTTTTATGGCGATAAAGCATTCAAAAAATGTTTCTATATTTGAATTGTACGTAATTCAGCACTGGAATTATGAGACATATTTTATGTATTGGTTAATTTTCATTTCTAGAGAAACGGCTTATCTTGATAAGCATTATAGTCGTCAGATTGGTTTAATTCGGGCTCAATCAATGTTAGATATATTTGAAATTGTTGATTGCTTATTGAAAGAAAAAGGCAAGCTCATCCACCATTCTGAACTGATGACAGGAAGGCATTTCTGAAGTGAATGTTCTAGTCACCGGCGGCGCAAAGGGCATTGGTGCAGGCGTGGTGCGGGCGCTGGTGGAGGCTGGCCACGACGTCGTCTTCACCTTCCGTTCGTCAGGCGATCAGGCTGCTGCTCTTTCCGCCGAGCTTGGCGCCTTGCGGGCTGGCGCGCGGGTCGAGGCCATGCCGCTCGATCTCTCGGACAAGGCCGCCGTCGCAAACTTCTGCGCTCAGTCCGACCAGCTCGGCCAGATCGACGGGCTGGTTCACAATGCCGGGCAATCTTTCGACACGCTGTCGATGATGCTGGCGCAGGACAAGGCCGAGGCCGCGATGCAGGTCAATTTCTGGTCCTTCACCCAGATCGTCAATGCTTTCGTGCGGCCGATGATGGCACGGCGCTCGGGCCGGGTGATCGCCATCGGTTCGGTCACGGCGAGCCGCGCCAATCAGGGCAATGCGGCCTATGCAGCGTCAAAAGCAGCGCTCGAAGCCTACATGCGCACGCTGTCGCTGGAGACCGCCAAGCGCGGCATCACAGCAAACACAATTGCGCCGGGCTTCGTCGATACGGACATGATGGGTCCTTATGCGGCCTATCGCGAGAAGATGGAAAAGCAGATCCCGGCAGGGCGCTTCGCCACGCCAGCCGATATCGGCGCTCTGGCGGCTTTCCTGATGAGCCCCGGTGCCGCCTATATCACCGGTGCGACGATTCCGGTTGATGGCGGCATGATGGCGTCGATGGGTTTGCAGCGGTGACGTGACCCTACCCCACCCCACCCCACCCCCTTGACCATGGTATCGAGAGGGTTTATCTGGTGGTCCACACGAGCCGGTGCACGATATGGGATATGTGACGATTCGCGACAACAGCCTCTGGACCAAGCATATCGAAGGTGACGCTGAGATCGTCACCCGCATTCTTGGGCTGCCAGCCAATGCGCCGATCAGGCTCGTCATCGATGGCTCTGAATTGTCGTTCCGCAAGATGCGTGATGGTACGGACGGGCGGCCAACGGCCGGATTGCGCCCGGACCAGGATTCACGCGCCGCATGGGACAAGTTGCTTGAGAGACGAGGCATCAAGGTCAGGCTCCACCTGCCAGACCATCCCGTGCTCATTGATCCTTACCTTGCCTCGCTGGTTCCGCTTCTTGATGAGTGGACAAGCACCGAGGATGCAAGGGCATATGATGGCCTTTGAACAATGGGATGTGGTAACCGCTCTGTTTCCCTTCACCGATGTTGATGTGCGAAAGCCGCGTCCGGTGGTTGTCCTGTCGGGAGCAGCGTTCAATGCCGAGCATGGCCATGTGGTTGCGGCGATGGTGACAACCGGCACCAGAAGCCGTTGGCCGAGTGATCATGGCATTGCCGATCTGGGATTGGCAGGGCTGTCTCACAGCTCGGTCGTGCGATGGAAGATTTTTACTTTGCCCTATGCCGTGATAGCCCGCCGGATCGGCATGCTGTCCCAGGCTGATCGGGCGGTGCTTGACCGGCGAATGTCATCGGTTTTTCCGCAACGGTCATCCTCGCCCGGGGCAAGTTGATACAGGTAGACCTCTCATGCGCGCATTGATGCTTCACGGCGACCGGGACCTCCGGATCGAGGAGATCGACCCGCCACCTCCGCCTGCTCCGGGCGAGGTGCAGGTGCGGGTGCGCGCGCTTGGGCTCAACTTCCTTGATGTCTGGGGCTTTCGCGGCATGGCCTTCGCCAAGCGCAAGATGCCGCAAGCGGCAGGCGTCGAGGCTGCAGGCGAGGTCGTGGCGCTTGGGACAGGTGTCTCGCGCTTCAGGCTCGGGCAGAAGGTCACGATGTACGGTGCCGACACCTGTGGCACCTGCAAGGCCTGCCGCGAGGGGCGCGACAACCTGTGTGAGGACGTCACCGGGATCATGGGCTTCCATATTGACGGCTTTGGCCGCGAGCTGATCAACCGTGCGGAGCGGCTATGCGTTGCTGTGCCCGACAGTGTCGGGTTTGAACAGGCAGCCTGTGCGCCGATCGGTTTTGGCACCGTGCAGCACATGTTGTTCGACAATGCCAAACTGGAGCCGGGCGAGAGCATCCTGGTCCAAGCCGCCGGCTCGGGCATCGGCACTGCGGCGATCAAGATGGCCAAGGCGATCGGCTGCACGGTCTACACGACCGTCGGCGATGATGCGAAAGCTGCCCGTGCGCTGGAACTCGGGGCCGATCACGTCATCAACTACAAGACCGAGCGTTTCGAGGGCGAGGTCCGCCGCCTGACCCGCCGCAAAGGGGTCGATGTCGTGTTCGAACATGTCGGGGCAGACACCTGTAACGGCTCGCTGCTCTGCCTCAAGCGCGGTGGCCGGCTGGTCACCTGCGGCGCGACCTCAGGCGCCACCACGACGATGAACCTGATGCAGCTGTTCCAGCAGCAATACCGCATCTTCGGTTCGTTCGGCTGTTCCATGAAGAACATCGCCGATTCCCTCGACAAGATGGCGGCAGGCCTGACGCCCGTGATCGATTCGATGTTTGACCTGGCTGATTTCGGGAAGGGTCTGGCCCGGCTCGAAGGGCGGCAGGTGTTCGGCAAGGTCATCATCAGGCTGTGAGCGCCGCATCCGGGAAGCCGGTGGCGCGCGGCATCGGGCAGGGGCCAGGTCCCCAAAACAGTTGACCTTGGCCGCGCCCGCCCTCATGTGCGCGGGTGGGCGCAAGCCTCGCCGGATTTTTTCAGGGCTGTCGTTTCCAGGGCTGTCATCCCGTGCTTGCTCGCTTTCGAAGGACCGCCTCACAGGTGGCCGCATTCCTGATGGTTTGGACGGTGCGGGCCGTGTTCGCGCTGTCGCGCGCGCTTGGGCCGGCACGGGCCAGTGCGACAGGCGGCTGGCTGTTGCGCAAGCTCGGACCGCTGACGCCTCAACAGCGGATCGCGCGTGACAACCTCAGGGCTGCCTTTCCCGACAGGAGCGATGCCGAACGGGCCGCCATCCTTGACGAGGCCTGGGACAGCCTTGGGCGCACGGCGGGCGAATATGCCCATCTGGCGACGCTGTTCGATTATGATGCCGACAACCCGGATCCCGGCGGGCGTGTCGAGGTGTCCGGAACCGAGTATTTCGAAGCCCTGCGTGACGATGGCAAGCCGGGCATCATCTTTTCGGCCCATCTGGCCAACTGGGAACTGCCGGCGATCTGCGCCCAGCGATACGGGCTGGAGGCCACGGCGGTGTTTCGGCCACCGAATGACCCTGCCGTCGCTGCGATGATCCACGAAATCCGCTCCGGAACCATGGGAGGTCTGGCGGCATCGATGCGCGGCTCGGCCTTCTCCATGCACGGCGTGCTGGAGAATGGCGGCCATCTCGGCATGCTGATCGACCAGCATTTCACCCGCGGCGTGGTTATCGACTTTCTCGGCCGGCCGGCCATGGCGAACCCGGTGATGGCGAAGTTTGCGCGCCGCTTCGAATGCCCGGTGCATGGTGTTCGCGTGATCCGCCTGCCCGGCCACCGGTTCCGACTGGGACGATGAATGCGGTCGTCGAGGGCTGGGTGCGCGAGCACCCCGGCCAGTGGCTCTGGATGCACCGGCGCTGGCGGCCCAAGATGGTGGCGCTGGCACTGGCTGCGCAGAAGGCTGCGCCATCAGATCCTGTCGACCCGGAGGCCGAGGGTGACCGTCCGACACCCAGTTCAACGCAACGTGACTTCCCGGCTCCGGGAAAATCGGTTTGAGTGCGGCATGCAATCCGGGCCGAACATGTTGCGTCGAACCATTCGGGCAAGTTTTTTTGCACGTCTTGCGGCAAGTCTTCTTGCAAGCCTTGCCGTCACGCTCTGGAGCCCGGGCAGCTTTGGCGTTGTGGCTCAAACCGCTCCGTCTCAGGATGCTGGCACCCAGGGCGCAAAGCCCCTTGCCGTGCTGGAGCTGTTCACCAGCCAGGGCTGCTCGTCCTGCCCGGCTGCCGACGCACTGTTCGTCGAGATGGCGCGTGATCCCAACCTGCTCGTGCTGACCCTGCCTGTCGATTATTGGGATTATCTCGGCTGGAAGGACACACTCGCCCATGCCGCGTTCAGCCAGCGGCAGCGTGCCTATGCCAAACGCCGGGGCGATGGCCAGATCTATACGCCTCAGGCCGTGATCGACGGCATCGCCCATGCCGTTGGCTCTGATCGCCGCGCGATGGACCAGATCCTCGCGACGCATCAGGCGAACAGCTTTCCGCTGGATGTGAACGTGTCCGAAGCCGCCGGCCAGATCCGCATTTCGCTCAGTGGCAAGGCGAGGCCGGGCTCGATCTGGGTTCTGCCCGTGGCCCGTGCCCGTGCCGTTGCGATCCAGCGGGGCGAGAACCGGGGCCGCGAGGTCGCCTATGCCAATGTGGTGCGCGGCCTGATGCGCGTGGGTGACTGGCGCGGCGAACCGATGACGCTTGAACTGCCGAAGACACTGGTCTCCCAGGCCGATGCCGATACCTATGCCGTGCTGGTTCACAGCGAGGATGGCAAGATTGGCCGAATCATCGGGGCTGCCAAGGCTCCGCGCTTCTGAGCGCAGGGCGTGGCTTTCAGGCCCGATAGCAATTGCGCTCCCGGCGACTTCGGTTCACTCTTGGTGCGTCATCGAGCGTTGGGGGAGGGACAGCTTCATGTCCGGACGTGTCTTCGCAACCCGTCACAGGTGGGTGATCGGGCTTGCCCTTGCCGGTCTCGCCGCAGGATCAGCTGCGCCAGTGTTGGCGCAGTCGCCAGCCGCACCGGAAGGGGCAACGGGCCGCGTCGAGCGGTCACTCGGATATGCGGCGAAGCACATGGTGGCGGCGGCCAACCCGCTGGCCGCCGATGCCGGCCGGGATATCCTCAGGGCAGGCGGCAGCGCTGTTGATGCCGCGATCGCGGTGCAGCTCGTGCTCAATCTGGTCGAGCCTCAAAGCTCGGGCATCGGCGGTGGGGCGTTCATGGTTCATTGGGACCAGGCCCGGGGCAAGACAACCACGCTGGACGGGCGCGAGATCGCGCCTTCGGCCGCAAAGCCCGAGCGTTTCCTGTTGCCCGATGGCCGGCCCCAGCCCTTCATGGCCGCTGTGATCGGGGGTCGGTCGGTTGGCGTGCCCGGCACGGTTAGGCTGCTTGAGGATGCGCACAAGCGCTGGGGCAAGCTGCCCTGGGCTGCCGTGTTCGCGCCGGCGATCAAGCTGGCCGAGGAAGGCTTCAGCATTTCTCCTCGCCTCAACGGTCTGCTGTCGCGCGAGCAGGCCCTGCGCAGCGATCCTGTGGCGCGGGCCTACTTCTATGATGCCGAAGTGACGCCGAAGGCCGTCGGCGAGACCTTGCGAAACCCCGCTTTCGCAGCCACCTTGCGCACCATCGCGGCCGGCGGGGCCGCTGCCTTTTATGCGGGGCCGATCGCCCAGGATGTCGTGGCCACCGTCACCGGCCACCCGACCAATCCGGGCGACATGACGCTGGCCGATCTGGCAGCCTACCGCACGGTCGAACGCGAACCAGTCTGCGGCGGCTATCGCGTCTACACCATCTGCGGGATGGGTCCGCCCAGCTCAGGCGCACTGGCCGTCCAGCAGATCCTCGGACTGGTCGAGCGTTTCGATCTGGCGCGCATGGGCCCCGGCGCCAATGCCGCGCACTGGATCAGTGAAGCGGGACGGCTCGCCTTTGCTGACCGCAACCTTTACGTCGGTGACCCGGCTTTCGTCGACGTGCCTGCCGCCGGCATGCTGGATCGCGGCTATCTGGCGACCCGGGCCAACCTGATGAGCGCCGACCGCTCGATGGGGACGGCGCGGGCCGGCGAGCCGCCGCGCCGCCGGGCGCAGCTTCTCGCGCCGGCCGATGACCAGATCGAGTATGGCACCAGCCATATCTCGATCATCGACGGGCAGGGCAATGCGGTGTCGATGACCACGACGATCGAGGATGGCTTCGGCGCGCGGATCATGACGAAAGGCGGTTTCCTGCTCAACAACGAGCTGACCGACTTCAATTTCATTCCCGCCGTCAACGGGGTGCCCGTGGCAAACCGGGTGGAACCCGGCAAGCGGCCGCGCAGTTCGATGGCACCGACCCTGGTGTTCGACGCTTTCGGCCGGCTCTATGCCGTGGTCGGATCGCCCGGTGGTAGCCAGATCATCCCTTATGTGGCCAAGACCATCATCGCCCTGCTCGACTGGCGGCTGGACCCGCAGCAGGCTGTCGATCTCGCCAATTTCGGCAGCCGCAACGGGCCGACCGAAGTCGAGCGCGGCACCGAGGCCGAGGGCTGGGCGACGACGCTGCAGGCGCGCGGGCACGAGGTGCGCGCCATCGAGATGACCTCGGGCATCCAGGCCATCGTGGTCTCCCCGATCGGCTATCTGGGCGGGGCTGACACGCGGCGCGAAGGGGTTGCCATAGGCGATTGAAGCGGATTATCCGGCATCATGAGCTTTGTTCCCGATCTTGCCGTGATGATGGCCTACACGGCGACGTGCGTGGCTCTCTTCATCACGCCCGGCCCCGACATGAGCCTGTTCCTGTCGAAGACCCTCAGTGGCGGTCGGCGGCATGGCATCGCCGCCACGGCGGGTGCGCAGGTGGGCTGCATCGTGCACACGCTGCTGGCGGCGCTGGGGCTGTCCGCCTTGCTCAACGCCTCGGAAACGGCGTTCACCGTGCTCAAGGTCGTGGGCGCGATCTACCTTGCCTGGATGGCCTATGATGCCATCCGGAACGGATCGTCGCTGAATGTGCGCGATGCCAGCACGGACCCGGATGTGCGGCGGCGCGGGGTCTGGCGGACCTTCCTCATGGGCATCGGCATTAACCTCAGCAACCCCAAGGTGGTGCTGTTCTTCGTGACCTTCCTGCCCCAGTTCGTTGTCGCGACGGATCCGAACGCGGCAGCAAAGATGCTGTTTCTCGGGCTCTATTTCGTTGCCATCTCGATCCCGCTGGCGATCGTCATGATCCTGGGGGCGGAGCGGCTCGTGGGCTACCTGAAGGCGCGGCCGAAGGCCCTGCGTGCCATCGACTGGACATTCGGCGGCATCTTCGGCGTGTTTGCCGTCAAGATCCTGCTGACCCAGGCGGGGCGCTGACGGCACGGGCCACGGTGTCGGCTGCGCCGCGACCGGCAATCATCCAGTAGGTTGCGCCGGCCACGATTCCTGTCAGGAAAAAGGCTGCCAGAACCTGCGCCTCGGTGCCGCTCGGCATGCGGTTCAGCCCGATGATCGCTGCTGGCAGCACCGCTGCCAGCGCGCCGGTCAGAACCATCTGGAGCAGCGCGCTGCCAATCCGGAACAATTCGCTCGCCAGGGCTGTGATCAGCACAGGTGCAACAAGGATCGCCATCATCAGCTTGAAGCCCTGCCAGCTTGCAGCGACAGCCAGTTCGCTCGGGTCCTCACCATTGAAGGCAAGGCCGAACACCGTGTCAGCGAAGGCGTTGAAAGCAGCGAACACCATGCTGGCCAGAGCCGGCAACATCACCGTGGCGAGCATCAGGAAAAAGCTACCGGCCCCGAAGGCGATGACAAGCCCGAGCGGTATGATCAGCAGGAGGCGGGCGACGCTGCGCATCGGCTCAGGCCGCAGGGGTGGCGGGTGACAGCGCGGCCCTGCCCGCCGTTGCGGCATCGGCTTCGTCCAGCAACATGCGGGCCCTGGCACCCAGCTTTTCGGTTTCGCTCTTGAGCTGGCCACAGGCTGCGAGGATGTCACGCCCGCGCGGTGTCCGGACCGGGGAGGCATAGCCGGCACGAAACACGATATCCGAGAAACGTTCGATGCGGTCCCAGTCCGAGCAGGCATAGCGGGTGCCGGGCCACGGATTGAACGGGATCAGGTTGATCTTGGCCGGAATGCCCTTGAGCAACCGCACCAGTTCGCGCGCATCGGCGTCTGTGTCGTTGACACCCTTGAGCATGACATACTCGAAGGTGATGCGGCGCGCGTTCGACAGGCCGGGATAGCTCCGGCAGGAATCAAGCAAGGCTGCAA
>JAPLOV010000084.1:44855-46079 GCA_026400565.1 Hyphomicrobiales bacterium
GCAATCGGATACTTGCGGTTGAGCGGCACCAGTTCATTACGCAGGTCGTCGCGCACGGCATGCAGCGAGATGGCCAGCATGGCATTGGTCCGTGCGCCAAGCGGGGCGATGTCCGGCACCACGCCGGAGGTCGAGACTGTGATTCGACGTCGTCCCAGCGACAGGCCGTCACCATCGGCAATCGTGTCGATCGCATCGGCGACGGCATCGAGATTGTACAGCGGCTCGCCCATGCCCATGAAAACGATGTTGCTGACGAAGCGGCTGCCATCGGCGGGCAGGAACCCGTCGCTCGGCCGCTCACGGCCGGGAAAATCACCAAGCTGGTCACGCGCTGCCATCAGTTGCAGCACGATCTCCTCGCTGGTCAGGTTGCGCACCAGCCGTTGCGTGCCGGTATGGCAGAAGGTGCAGGTCAGGGTGCAGCCGACCTGGCTCGACACGCACAAGGTGCCACGGTCCGTCTCCGGAATATAGACGCACTCGATCTCGGCACCCTTGTCGCGCGGGCCGGTGGAGGGCATGCGCAGCAGCCATTTGCGGGTGCCGTCCTGCGAGACTTGCGCTGCGGTGACAGTCGGTCTGGCGAGCGAGAAGCGGTCCTCCAGCGCGGACTTGAGATCCTTTCCGACATTCCTGATCTCGGCAAAGTCACGCACCCCGTGGTGATAGACCCAGTTCCAGATCTGGCCGGTGCGCATGCGCTGTTCTTTCAGCGGCACGCCGATCTCGCCAAGCGCTGCAGCGATGCCGGCACGGGTGCGTCCGGCGAGGCTGGGCTTGCCGGCGGGCGTCGCGATCTGGGTGGCAGGCGGCGTATCCGTCACGGCGTCATGGAGGGGGGCAGGCGAGGTCATGGCTGTCGAGCTCTTCCCGGGAAGCCGGATGTCAGCCAGCTGCGCCGGCAAGGATAGGGTGCGCGTTGCGCTTAAGCGGGTTGGCAGGCAGGGGGCCTTTCGCTGCTGCCGGATCCTCGACGCGTATCACGCTTCACGTACAGGTCCGAATCACCGTGCGGCGCGTGCCGGTCAAGGGCATTCGCGTCGCATGCGATCCAGAGCCTGCGTGAGGCCTGCCAGGGAATAGCGATCAGTGCTGGTATTACCGCGGCCCGAGGTCACCTTGACGTTCATCGTCTGGCCACGCCTGGCCGCCTCAATGAAGGCATTCTCTTCGGCGGCGTTGGCGATCCAGGCATTCTTGCCCTTCGGAGCGAGCGCGAAG
>JAPLOV010000246.1 GCA_026400565.1 Hyphomicrobiales bacterium
GAGGCCTCCAAGATTGAGGCCTTCCATGAGTCAGACATCTCACCCTGGGGGAAACCCGCCGCTTCAAGCGATTGCCCTGACGTTCACTGTCTTGCCCTTGCCCTCGTGCCGCGCTGGTGCGACAAGCCGGTCATGTAAGGGATGGTTGGCCATGGTTGAAAAGACACTCGAGAAGTTCCTGTTCGGCAGCCGCTGGCTGCTGGCCCCTTTCTACGTGATGCTGGTTGTGGCGCTGGCAGCCTTGCTGCTCAAGGCCGGTCAGGAAACGGTGCATTTCATGGTCACTGCCTGGAGCGCCACCGAGTCGGAGATCATCCTTGGGGTGCTGGCGCTGGTGGACCTCACGCTCACCGGCTCGCTGATCATCATCGTGATCTTCTCAGGCTATGAGAACTTCGTCTCTCGCATCGAGGCGGATGACCACAAGGACTGGCCCGAATGGATGGGCAAGATCGATTTCACCGGCCTCAAGCTCAAGCTGGTCTCGTCCATTGTCGCGATTTCGGCCATTCAGGTGCTGAAGGCCTTCATGAATGTCGGCAAGGTCTCCGACCGCGAACTCATCTGGCTCGTTGGCATCCATATGATGTTCGTGTTCTCGGGATTGCTCATGGCCCTCACCGACAAATGGACGGTGGAAGCGGTGAAGCCGAAAAAAGTGGAGTGAGTGGGCTGCCGGACAAGCCACATGGCCAAACCTTCGGCACCTGCCCGCCTGTTGGACAACTGATCCGGTTTGGCGATAAGGGACGTCGGCCAGCCGGACCAGATGCCAGTATTTTGGCGCTTGCAAGGAGAATTTTCGCGATGCGTGTTGGCGAACTTGTTCGTCTGATGGGCGTTGTGATCGCATAGGCGGCGGTCTTCAGTCATGTGGCCGCTTCTGCTTGCACGGGCATTTCACCGATGGCAAAGGACGGTGCGGTCAACGCGACACGCACCGTGGAATGGGCGCTTGGCGATGCGTCTCACGACAGTTTGTTGATCTTCCCAGGCGGTCATAGCTTCGCTGGACAAACCCCTGACGGCAAGATCGGCATGGCGTGAAAGGGCCAGAACGGCTTTGTGTCGCTCGCGGCTTACGGGCAGGAGTTCGGCCCCGACGGGATGAACGAACACGGCCTGTATGTTGGGATGTACAATTTCCCCGACTTCGCCAGCTTTGCAATCTATGACAAGCAGCAGGCTGACCGGTTGATGAGCGTCGGCGACCTGATCCAATGGATGATGTCTTCGTTCCGCACGGTTCGCGAGGGACGCGAGAATCTTGCACGGGTCCGGATCGTCAATGTGCAGGATCCCCGCTTTGGCGGCGCGCCCTTGCCCTTTCACTGGAAAGTGGCAGACCCGAGCGGAGAAGCGATCCTTATCGAGGCCGTCGATCAGGGAACGGTGAAGATCCATGATGCCTTTCTTTGAGTCGTTACGAACTCTCTCGCCTTTCGCCCGCCAGCAGGAAGATCGCATCTTGCCGGCCCGCGCGCGATGCGGCATCCGTCCGTTCGGACAATTCAAGAGCGCCACTGGCGCTCTTGATCGGCAGAGTCGACCACATCCTCACACCCCGATATTGAACGCTGCCAGCGCTGCCATGTTGACGATGTCGGTATCCTTGGCACCGAGGGGCACGATCTGCACCGGCTTGTCGAGGCCCACGATCAGCGGGCCGATGACGGTGGAGCCGCCCAGTTCCTGCAGCATCTTCGTGGCTATCGAGGCCGAGTGGAAAGCCGGCATGATCAGGATGTTGGCAGGCTGCGTAAGCCGGCAGAACGGGTATTGCGCCATCAGGTCGCGGTTGAGGGCGACATCGGCGGCCATCTCGCCGTCATACTCGAAATCGACGCGCATCTGGTCGAGGATCTTCACGGCTTCGCGCACCTTGTCCGAGCGCTCGCCCGCCGGGTGGCCGAAGGTCGAGAAGGCCAGCAGCGCCACGCGCGGCTCATAGCCCAGTCGCCGGCCCACGCCTGCCGCCTCCACCGCGATCTCGGACAACTCCTTTGCGGTCGGCATCTCGGTGATGGCGGTGTCGGCCACCAGCACGTTGCGCCCGCGCGACAGCACCAGCGACACGCCGATCAGCTTATGGCCAGGCTTCTCGTCGATGACGTGGCGCACATCCTCCAGCGCGATCGAGTAGTTGCGGGTGACACCGGTGACCATGCCGTCCGCATCCCCCAGCGCCACCATGGCAGCGGCGAAGTGGTTGCGGTCATTGTTGATCAGCCGCTGGCAGTCGCGGAACAGGTAGCCTTGCCGTTGCAGACGTTCATAGAGGAAGTTGGCATAGGCCGAATTGCGCTTCGAGAGCCGCGCGTTGTGGATCTCGATGTCCTTGCCTTCGAGTTCGACGCCGAGGAAGGTCGCGGTCTCGCTGATCCGGTCCTCGCGGCCGACCAGGATCGCCCGGCCCAGCCCCTGGTTGACGAAGGACACCGCAGCGCGGATCACCTGTTCCTCTTCGCCCTCAGCAAAGACGATGCGCTTGGGGTAGCGCCGCACGCGCTCGAAGATGCGGTTCAGCGTGCCTGCCACAGGGTCGCGCCGGGCCGAAAGCTGCGCCACATAGGCCTTCATGTCGATGATCGGCTTGGCGGAGACGCCCGTTTCCATGGCGGCCTTGGCGACAGCCGGTGGAATGGTGGTCATCAGGCGTGGATCGAACGGCACCGGGATGATGTATTCGCGCCCGAACTTGGGCCGTGCGCCCTGATAGGCGGCAGCCACCTCGTCCGGCACATCCTCCTGCGCCAGCGCGGCGATGGCCTCGGCGGCGGCGATCTTCATCTCCATGTTGATGGTGCGAGCGCGCACATCGAGCGCGCCGCGGAAGATGTAGGGGAAGCCCAGCACGTTGTTGACCTGGTTCGGATAGTCCGACCGCCCGGTCGCCATGATCGCGTCGTCGCGGATCTCGGCGACCTCCTCGGGCGTGATTTCCGGGTCCGGGTTGGCCATGGCGAAGATGATCGGGTTCGGCGCCATCGAGGCCACCATCTCGGGTGTCACGGCGCCTTTCTGGCTCAGCCCGAAGAAGGCATCCGCCCCGGCCAGTGCATCGGCCAGCGAGCGCGCCTCCGTGACGACGGCGTGGGCGCTCTTTTGCTGGTTCATACCTTCCAGCCGCCCGCGCCAGATCACGCCCTTGGTGTCGCACAGCATCACGTTGTTGGGCGAGAAGCCCATGGCCTTCAGCAACTCCGTGCAGGCGATGCCGGCAGCACCCGCGCCATTGACCACAAGCCGCGTTGACTTGATGTCCCGGCCCGTGAGCTTGAGCGCGTTGAGCAGGCCGGCGGCGGCAATGATCGCCGTACCGTGCTGGTCATCGTGGAACACCGGAATGTCCATCAACTCGCGCAGGCGTTCCTCGATAATGAAGCATTCGGGGGCCTTGATGTCCTCAAGGTTGATGCCGCCAAACGAGGGGCCGAGATAGCGCACCGCGTTGATGAACTGCTCCGGGTCCTCGGTATCGACCTCAAGGTCGATGGAATCGATGTCGGCAAAGCGCTTGAACAGCACCGACTTGCCTTCCATCACCGGCTTGGAGGCGAGCGCGCCGAGGTTGCCCAGCCCCAGGATCGCGGTGCCGTTGGAGATCACCGCCACAAGGTTGCCGCGCGTGGTGTAGTCATAAGCCTTGGATGGGTCCTGCGCGATGGCCAGCACCGGCACGGCCACGCCCGGCGAATAGGCGAGGCTCAGGTCACGCTGGGTCGCCATCGGCTTGGTCGGCACGATTTCGAGCTTGCCCGGCTTGCCCATCGAGTGGAACTGCAAGGCTTCCTGATCGGTGAAGGTGGGGCGGGGGCGCTTGGCCATGGACGGTCCTTGGGCAACGGGGCGACCGCGTGGGCGCGGTTCATTCTGGGAGTGCCGCAACCTAGAGAGCGCGCCGCCACTGCGAAAGCCCTGATTTTGGTCAGAATGGAAAAGATGCGTGTATCAGCCGGCATGCCATCGGCGGCCTCATGCGTGCAGACAGGGCGCAAACGGCCCGCTTTCCTGTTAACGGAGCATGCCCGAGGGGGTGAAAAGCGCCGTGGCATCGGATAGTGACAGGCCATGAGCCGGTCTGCCGACAGCATGGGTCCTGATGCCACCCAGAAGGCGACGCCCTCGATGGCGCAGTATCTGGAGATCAAGGCGGTCAATCCGGACAGCCTGCTTTTCTACCGGATGGGCGATTTCTACGAGCTGTTCTTCGCCGATGCCGAAGTCGCCTCCCGTGCCCTCGGCATCGTGCTGACGAAGCGCGGACGCCACGGCGGCGAGGACATCCCGATGTGCGGCGTGCCGGTGGTGCGGGCCGACGATTATCTCCAGCGTCTGATCGGGCTCGGGCACCGCGTTGCCGTCTGCGAACAGCTTGAGGATCCGGCAGAGGCGCGCAAGCGTGGTTCGAAGGCCGTGGTGCGGCGTGATGTCGTGCGGCTGGTCTCGCCCGGCACGGTCACCGAGGAGAACCTGCTCGACCCGTCTCGGGCCAGCTGGCTCGTCACCATCGCGCGCCGTAGGCTCCCCGATGATGCCTGGATGTATGGCCTTGCGGCGGTCGACATTTCCACCGGTCGCTTCACGGTGACGGACACGACGGAGGCCGGCTTGCCGGTCGAACTGGCTCGGCTCGAACCCCGCGAGATCGTCCTGCCCGAGGCGCTCCATCAGGATGCGGCGCTGAAGCCGGTCTGGCGTGATGCCCGCGCGGCCCTGACCCTGCTGGCGCGCGAGGGGTTTGATCCGACTTCGGCCGAGCGCCGCCTGAAGGAGCATTTCGGCGTGGCCACGCTCGATGCCTTCGGCCAGTTCAGCCGCTCTGAACTGGCGGCTGCGGCCATGGTGCTGGCCTATGTCGCGCGCACCCAGCTTGCCGCGAAGGCGCCGCTGCTGCCGCCCCGTCGCGAGACCACCGAGGCGGTGATGCGGATTGATGCCGCGACACGCGCCAACCTGGAGCTGACACGCACCTTGTCGGGTGAGCGGCAGGGCAGCCTCATCCAGACTATCGACCGGACGCTGACGCCGGGTGGCGCACGCCTTCTGGGCGAGCGACTGGCCGCCCCGTTGATGGATGTCGAGACCATCGCGGTCCGTCAGGACAGCGTCGCGCTGTTCCTCGCCGACCCCCTGCTGCGCGAGCGTCTGCGCGCCGAATTGCTGCGGGTGCCCGATATCGAGCGAGCCTTTGGCCGGCTGTCCCTCGACCGGGGCGGGCCGCGTGATCTTCAGGCTCTCGCGGCCGGGCTCGATGCCGCCGCGCGCATTGCCGAACGTCTGGCCGACCTGCAGGTCCTGCCGTCCGAGATGACCGAGGCCGCCCGCCGCCTCGCCGGGGTGGACCGCGCGCTGGCGGCCGGGCTGACCGCCGCGCTGGCCGACGAGGTGCCGCTCCTGGCCCGCGATGGCGGCTTCATCCGCGAGGGCCACAGCGCCGATCTCGACGAACTGCGCGAACTCCAGGGCGACAGCCGCCGCATCATCGCCGTCCTGCAGGGCCGCTATGCCGCCGAAACCGGTGTGCGCACCTTGCGCATCAAGCACAACAACGTGCTGGGCTATTTCATCGAGGTCGCGCAGGCGGCGGGCGAGGGCCTGATGCAGGAGCCATGGCGCGGCACCTTCATCCACCGCCAGACCATGGCTGGTGCAATGCGCTTCAGCACGGTCGAACTCGGCGAGTTGCAGGACAAGATCGCCTCGGCCGCTGATCGCGCCCTACGGCTTGAACTTGCGCTGTTCGCCGCGCTTCGCGCCGGGGTGCTGGCCGCGGGCGAGGGCATCCGGCAGGTCGCGGCGGCGCTGGCCCTCCTCGATGTCTCGGTGGCGCTGGCGGAACTGGCCGCGAACGAAGACTGGTCACGCCCCCTGATCGACGCATCCGATGCGCTGGTGATCACGGGGGGGCGGCACCCGGTTGTCGAGGCGGCGCTGAAGGCCTCGGGCCAGCCCTTCGTCGCCAATGACTGTGACCTGACCGCCGAGGGCGGAGGCCGCATCACCCTGCTGACCGGCCCCAACATGGCCGGCAAGTCGACCTTCCTGCGCCAGACCGCGCTGATCGTCATCCTTGCGCAAATGGGCAGCTATGTCCCCGCCACTGCTGCGCGCATCGGGCTGGTTGACCGGCTGTTCAGCCGGGTCGGCGCCGCCGATGATCTGGCCCGGGGCCGTTCGACCTTCATGGTCGAGATGGTCGAGACAGCCGCAATCCTCAATCAGGCGGGGCCGCGCGCACTCGTCATTCTTGACGAGATTGGACGCGGCACGGCCACCTTCGACGGACTGTCGATCGCGTGGTCGGCCATTGAGCACCTGCACGAGGTCAACCGCTGCCGCGCGCTGTTCGCCACGCACTTCCATGAACTGACGGCGCTCGCCGAGAAATGGCCGCGCATCAGCAACTCCACCGTGCGCGTCAACGAATGGA
>JAPLOV010000049.1 GCA_026400565.1 Hyphomicrobiales bacterium
AAATCGGCTTGTGCCCGGGGCGCGAGCCGATAGCCTTCCTGGAATGAGCAACCCGCGCATCTTCCGCTCCTTCCAGACGTCGCCCGAGATCATCCGCCTGGCGGTGATGATGTCCCCTTGCTACCCGCTGTCACTTCGGAATGTCGAGGACCTGCTGCACGAGCGGGGCATCGACGTGGCGCATGAGACCGTGCGGTTCTGGTGGAACCGGTTCGGGACGATCTTCGCAGCCAAGATCAGACAGAGCAGGGTCGAGGCGATGCGATCATTCGGGCATGGGCAGTGGCATCTCGACGAGGTTTTCGATCGATCAACGGGATGAAGCACGATCTCAGGCGCGCCGTCGATCACGAGGGTGAGTTGCTCGAAAGCTTTGTGACGAAACGCCGCGACAAGAAGGCTTCCAAGAAGGCTTCACTGAGATTCCTCAGGAACTCCCTGAAGCGGCATGGCCAGACCGAGATGATCGTCACAGATCGCCTGGCGCCATATGGAGCAGCGCTCAAGATTCCTGGCGCGATCGATCAGCACAAGACCTGCCGGTGGTTGAACAACCGCGCAGAGAACTCTCACCAGCCATTTCGATGACGCGAGCGCACGATGCTGCGGTTCAGGCAGATGAGAAGTCTGCAGAAATTCGCCGCAGCCATGGCCAGCTCCACAAACAATTCGCTTCGCGGCCCTTCGGGTCAACCAGGAATGAACCCTCATCAGCCGCCGGGATTTCGCTCCGCGGACCTTCGGTTCAGGGACCGACGTACCGCTGCGCTGACCGCATGGCGCCGGCTCTACGCGGCCTGATCGATGCCGGGTTGGGGCGAATTCCGAGACTATCCGGGTTCGTCTGACATCACCTGACAGTGCCCCGTCAGGTGATGCGCTTCAAATGCAAGATGTGACACGACCCGTGAAAAAAACTTGAAAATCAACGGGCATTGACGACCAAACGTCAGTATGCTCTATGATTCGCTTGATGTTAGTCTCATGCGCGTAAAGAGTTATGTCCAATGGAATCTATCAAGCGTTATTTTGGTTTCGTTGAAGCATCGCGACATAGCGGTCAATTTTCTTCTAAGACGGATTTCAAGGATACTGCTGTCGCGACCCGATCCGTTCCTGATATGAATGAGGTCGAATTTCAGTCACTGATCGGCTTCATCAGTGAGCAGATGTCCGAAGTCAGCGCACAGCAGGAAAAATGCTTCAAAGACTGGATGCGAAGCACGACTTTACTTGCAGAGCGTACGCGGATCATGACTGTTGGCGCTGCTGATCTTATCGCTGAAGCTGCCCGTCGTGATGCAGATCTGCGTGATGCGAGGGCAGCATTGAGTTTGGCTGAGGCCTCTGTGATCAAGTATGAGGCAGAACTTTCAGAACTTCGACCGGCCCGCGCCCAGCTCGAAGACGATAGGCGCAGGCTTGCATCCGAGCTTGAAGAAGCTGTTGTGGCAAATCGCAGCCTGAAAGAAACATCGGCCAAGCTCAATGAGGCCATGCTGGAACACATTGACAAAGCGATCACAGCAGAAATCCAGTTGCGCCGTTGTCTGGAGGACAGGGCCAGTCTGGTCAGTGCCGTAGCGGAATCCGAGCGCGCTCACCACGCCAAAACGGTCGAAAATGGTCAGTTGAAGAGTGAGCAACTCGCCGGAGTCGCCAACATCCAGCGTCTAGAACAGGACCTTGATCGGGTCGGTGCCAAACTTTCGTCCGAGATTGCAGCCCATGAAAGCACCCGCAGCAGTGTGCAGACCTTGACCGAAGAGCTGCAGCGCATGAGGCAACAAACCGACGACCTGATCGAGCGTCTGGCCGTTACGGAGCGCTCCAAGGCTGCGGAAGCGATTGCTCAAGCTACGGAGATCTCGCAGCAAGCACTCAAAATAGTCGGCTTAAAGTCGAATGCTTCCTTTCTCGAGCGGCAACGGGACAAGTACCGCGAGGATTATCAGATGGCGCTCGAGCGCATCGGCGTTCTTGAGCTTTCCAACGCCAACCTCTTGAAAAAGGTGAGCTCGCGCGAATCTGACAGCGATCAGAACATTCTCGTATTTCCACCAATTTTGCACGATGCGCAACGCAACATAGCCGGATAAGCACTGTCAACGTGTTTCATAAAACTACGCTTCGGATGGCGGACGCGTGGCATTCAGGCTCAGGCTGGAACAGCGGCGAGATGGGTCCCCACGCTCATCGCTTCGGCTCGAAGAGGCCGATCGTCGGAAGCATTCATGCAGCTAACCCGTCCTGTTCACCATGCTAGTTCATTCCGGTCTACGCCCATCTCCGTGTTGGGCTCAAGCGCTGAGACCGCTTCGCCGCGTTCCTCGATGATGGCCGAATCTGCCGGTCCAATAACGCCGCCGAGCGCAGCCTCAGGGGTTTTGCCCTCGGCCGCAAAGCCTGGTTGTTCGCAGGCTCCGACCACGGGGCGGACAGGGCAGCGGCCATCACCACACTGATCACAACCGCCAAGCTCAACGATGTCGATCCCCAGCCCGCAGAACAGGCTGCCCGAACTGCTGCCCTGGAACTGGCAACCTTGTGACGCGCAAAGCCGTCAGGCTGCCTGATCAGCATCAGCCCGCGGCACTCGCCGGATCCTTACGTCGAACGATTAGGACGATGCACTGATCCACCCCCATTGAGTTGGTCCACCTTGATGGATGTCTTATGGCAACGAAGAGGATCTGATCCATGCCGAGAAATCGTCAAAAACCCGAACAGATCAACACGAAACTGGGTCAGGTCGATGTCTTGGTATCCCAGGGCAAGCCCGTCGCTCAGGCTGTTCGCGGAGTCTTCTTGACAGCAGGCGTTTGATATCGATATTTTCGGATGATGAATAAAAGTTCGCATTCCGAATTTATTTGACGTCCGTAATGTCAGACCTTGATGCCAAGAGCTTGGTACAGTCTTTGGCGAAAGGCTTTCGGGTCCTTTGCGCATTTTCGCCGGAACGGCAGGAGATGACCCTTAGCGAAGTTGCGAGGGCTACAGGTATCGACAATGGTGCCGCGTTCCGCTTCTTGAACACGTTGGTTCTGCTTGGCTATGTTAGTCGCTCCACCGAAGGGAAGCGCTTCCGGCTCACTCTCAAGTGCCTCGATCTGGGGTTCACTGCCATCGCGCGCACCGACTTGCGCACACTGGCGCGGCCCATGCTGCGCGGATTGGTCGGACCACGCATCGAGGCGGCATCGGTCGCAGTCGTGGATGGTGCCGAGATTGTCTATGTTGAGCGGGTCCAGGCTGGACTGGCCCGGCTGGGTGTCGATGTTGCGATCGGCAGCCGTGCACCCGTGTATTCGACGGCTGTAGGGCAGGCAGTTCTGGCCAACCTCCCACGTTCCCAACAGATTGCCATTCTGGAAGCAGCACCGAGGCGGCAGCTGACGTCTCGCACGCTGACCTCCCTTGATGACATTCTCAAACGTCTCGATCAGGTACGGAACGATGGCTTCGCGCTGTCGGATCAGGAGAATGTGCCGGGATTGCGTGTGTTGGCTGCACCCATTCTCGATTCAGATGGCGTGCCAATGGCTGGTATGTCGGTTGCGGCACCCGCATTTGCCATGTCGCTTGACGCGTTTGCGAATGCTGCGAGGGAGCCTGTGATCGCCTCGGCGCATCTGCTGTCACGCGCCTTGCAAGCATCGGGCAGCGCCGCCCTTCCTACCCCAAAATCCAGAACTGCATGATAAGGAGCCAGCATGGCTGCGATGACGAACTTTCACGGACTGATCCCGGCCATGGCAGTGCCATTCAGGCGTGATCACTCCATCGACGCGGAACAACTTGCCAGCTTCGCGCGCTGGCTGGCGCAGCAACCCGGTGTCGTTGGCATGATGACCAACGGGCATACCGGTGAAGTCTTTTCCTTGACAGCACAGGAACGCGCCGAGGTAACGCGCATTGTGGCCGACGCCGTCCAGGGCCAATGTGGAATCGTGTCCTCTGTCGTCTGCGAAGGCATCCGTGATGCGATCGAGCAGGCGATCTGGGCACGGGAGGCCGGTGCTGGCGCTCTCGACATCATGCCGCCGCATCATTGGTTGCGCTTCGGGTTCCGCCGCTCGCATGTCATCGATTATTTCACTGCGGTTGGCGAGGCGAGTGGCTTGCCGCTCATCGTACATGTCTATCCGGCCTGGACTAAAGCGTCATTTTCCTCCGAACTGCTGGCCGAACTGGCAGCACTGCCCTTCGTCAAGGCGTTCAAGATCGGCACGCGCGAGATGAACAAGTACAAGCGTGATCTCGATTGCATCCGCGCGGTGGCACCGCAGAAGGCTCTCCTCACCTGCCATGACGAGTATCTCCTCGCCTCCATGGTGCAGGGCGTCGACGGCGCGCTTGTCGGTTTCGCCTCGGTCATTCCCGGCCTGATCAACGATCTGTTGGTAGCGGTGAAGTCAGGCAACCTTACGCGGGCAATGGAGCTGCAAGCCATGATCGATCCGCTGAAAGACGCGGTCTACGGCGCGGGCGAGCCGACAGGTGAGGCCCACGCCAATATGAAGGCGGCTATGGTGGCCGCTGGCATCTTCAAAACCGGGACAATGCGCGCACCAACCGTGGAGCCCGACATGCTGGAGTTAAGGAAGATCGACGCTGCCGTGATTGCCGCCGGGCTCAAGCGCAACAGCGCCGCCTGAACGGGACCAACAATAAGCCAATCAGAAACGCTACAGGGAGGACATTATCATGAGACGACGTGATTTTCTGGCATCAGGCGCGGCACTCGGACTGTGTGCGGCATCTGGACACTCAACGCACGCGCAGGCTGCATGGCCCCAGGCTGGCCGCACCGTGAAAGTCATCGTGCCATGGCCGCCGGGGGCTGCCAACGATGCGCTGGGTCGGCTGGTTTCGCAGCGCTTGCAGGAGAAGCTCGGCGCATCTTCGATCGTCGAGAACCGCACAGGCGCATCAGGTCTGATTGGTACCAGAGCCGTGATCGATGCCGAACCCGATGGCT
>JAPLOV010000045.1 GCA_026400565.1 Hyphomicrobiales bacterium
GGATAGCCCATCTCGTCGAGAATGTCATAGACGAGGCCGGTATAGAAGCGCCGGTAGCGCGCGACGATCGCTTCCATCGGATTGGCGGGTGCGTTCATGTCCTGATGTCCGTTCAGTGCAGTTGCGTTAAAGTTCATGTTGCGCCCGGCTTCAACCAGTCAGCCGCACTTCATGGAGCCGCCAGGGGCCATGTACCTCGGTCTTCAGTCCCGTGACGGTCTTGCGCACGATGTCGGCGATCGGCCGGGTGAACAGGAAGCCATAGGCGTTCGATTCGAGAATGCGGCGTTGGGCCTGGACATAGAGCGCCCGGCGCTGGGCGCGGTCGGCGGTCTTGCGGGCGCGCTCGACGAGGTCGAATAGTTCCGGGTCCTCAAGGCCTGACCAGTTGAACGACGCGTCCTTGCCGAAGGTCGGGGCGAATGTGGCGTCAGGGTCTGGACGCGGCTGATTGATCTGCAGCAGCCCGATCTCGTGGTTCTTCTTCAGCACCCGGTCGAGCCAGGCCTGGCGCTCAAGCACCTCGACGCGGCAGCGCAGGCCAGCCTGCTGGAACTGGGCCTGCAGGAGTTGAGCGATCTGCGTGTCCGGGTCGCGCTGGATGGCGGCGATGGAGAATTCGCCAGTAAAGCCGGAGCGCTGAAGATGCTGGCGCGCCGCGGCGAGGTCGTGCCGTGGGGCCGGCAGATCGGCCTCGTAAACCCAATCCTCCGGCGTGATCAGCGTTGGCGTCACCCGGCCGAAGCGCCCGGTGATGACACGTGACAAAGCTTCGCGGTTGATCGCAGCGAGCGTTGAAGCTCATCCACTGGTGGATGCCTTGCGAGTTCGGCGGCAGGGTCAGGTTGGGGTCCGCGCTCACAGCCTCGAAATCGCGCGACTGAATCGAATCTGCGATCTGGATCGAGCCTGCCCGCGCCTCGGTGATCTTGACCGTGGTGTTGCGGATGAAACGGAAAGTGATCTGATCAAGATAGGGCAAAGGCTTGCCGTCATCGCCCATAGCCCAATAGGTGTCATTGCGCACCGCGGTTAGCGCATTACCACCGACCCAGTCACGGAAACGGAACGGGCCTGTCCCGTTCGGATTGCGCCGGATGTCCTGGCCGGGAATCACGCGCACGATCATGCCGGGCTCGGCAGCCAGCGCAGTCATGATCGCGCCGGACGGCTGCTTCAACCGGATGCGGACAGTTGCTGGATCGAGGACATCGACGCCCGCGAGGTCGCTGAGGTTACGGGCGTAGGGCGCGTTCAGCGCCGGATCGACAACGCGCTCGATGCTGGCCTTGACCGCAGCAGCGTCACAGGCAGCCCCGTCGTGGAAGCGTACGCCGGAGCGCAGCTTGCAGGTAACAGCCAGACCGTCGGCCGAGACCTCCCACGATGTCGCCAGCGCTGGCTGCAGCGAACCGTCCTGTCCCAGGAAGAACAGGTTGTCATAAAACATATTGTAGATGGAACGGTCGACGGATGGGGCGTCGCCGAAGGCGGGGTCAAGGCCGGCCGGCTCAACCGAGAATCCCACCGCCAGAGAACCGCCGCGGGGCGCGCCCTGCGCCCGCGCTTCGCGCGCTCCGACCGCGGCGAATGCCGTCGCCGTCACGCAGAGCGCCAGCACGTCGCGCCGACGCAATCCCTTGTCCTGGGCTTTCATCGCAATCCTCCCTGATCGCCGTCTGCGCGGCTGCTCTAATCTCTGGACAACATCAAAGACATCACATATCAGATATGTCAAGAGACAAGAGAACGCTGGAACATCAGCGACGGGAGGCGCATGATCCAGCTATGGTCCATCAGACGACGAGCGGAACGCGGCGGACAGCACTGGTGACGGGAGGCGATGCCGGGATCGGGCGCGCCATCTGCGAGGCGGGCGCGGGCGCTGCGGCCGCATCGCTCGGCGGCGGCAGCATCGGGATCGACGCCGATATCGGCACCGACGAGAACAGGCGTGCGCTGATCGACGCCGTCGGACAGCTGGGCGGCGTCGATGTGCTGGTGCTCAACGCTGCCACCCAACATCGGGCTGGCTGGCGTGATGCCGCCCCGGACGATCTGCAAAGGCAGATTGACGTGAATTTCATCTCAACCTTCGCGCTTGTACAGGCTTTCGTACCCGGCATGGTCGAACGCGGCTGGGGCCGCATCATCATGATCGGCAGCGTGCAGGAGGTGAGGCCGAACCCCGAACTGCCTGTGTATGCGGCGCTGAAGGCGGCGCAGGAGAATTTCGTCCGTAACCTGGCGCGGGATGTCGCCCGCAGCGGCGTGACCTGCAACGTCGTGTCGCCCGGCGTGATCGAAACGGCGCGAAGCCGCGCTGTTTTGGCGGACGCCGCTGTTCGGGCAAGCTGGCTTGAGCGCATTCCAGCGGGTCGGTTCGGCGCCGCCGCCGAATGCGCCGCAGCGGTCCGTTTCCTGATTTCGGATGCGGGCGCCTACATCACCGGCCAGACCATCCGGGTGGATGGCGGCCTTTCCATCGCCTGAAGGAGCTTGACCACCCATGCGCCTTTGCATGCTGTTGCCACCGAAGCCGGACCGCCGCTGGACAGTCGCGCGCCAGATGGGAGTTTCATCCGCAATCGCCAAGCTGGCGCCCGAACTGACCGGCCGCCTTCCGCCCTTCGACGCCGCAAGCCTCAAGGCTGCTGTGGAGGAGTATCGCGCCGGGGGCTTCGAGATCGTCGGCTTGGAAGGCGACCAGTTCGACATGAACCGGATCAAGCTCGGCTTGCCCGGCCGCGACGAGGATATCGCACGCTATGGGCAGATGCTCGCCAACATGGGTGAGGCCGGCATCAGGCTCCTTTGCTTGAACTTCATGGCCGGCATAGGCTGGCACCGGACGCGCACCGCCGTGCCGACGCGGGGCGGTGCGCTGATCACCGCGTTCAACGCCACGGAGGCTGAGGCGCTTGGCCACACCGAATACGGGATCGTGTCGCAAGAGGTGATCTGGCAGAACTTCCGTTACTTCATCCGCGCGGTCGCTCCCGTTGCCGAGAAGGCCGGCGTGCGAATGGGTTTGCATCCCGACGATCCGCCAGTGCCGTCCCTGCGCGGAATCGGCCGGGTGCTGACCAGCGCAAAGGCCATGGAGCAGGCGATCGCCATGGCCTCGAGCCCCGCGGTCGGGCTGACCTTCTGCCAGGGCAGCTTCCGCACCATGGGCGAGGATGTGCCCGCCCTGATTCGCCGCTTTGCGGCCAGCGGCCACATCGCCTTCGTTCATGTCCGCGACGTGCGCGGCGATGCCCACAACTTCGCCGAGACGTTCCCAGATGACGGCGACACCGACATGGCTGCGTGCTTCGCAGCCTATCGCGAGATCGGCCTCGACGTGCCGATCCGTCCTGACCACGCGCCCGCCATGGATGGTGACCCACGCCATGACGGTCCCGTCCACGGTACCAATGTCGGCTATGAGGCAAACGGCATGATCTTCACCGTCGGCTACATGAAGGGCCTGATGCATGCCAATCGCATCAAGGTGCGCTGATGACCGAATGGAAGATTATCGCGAGCAGGCAACGGTTCCCGTAAGGCTCGGTGTTCACGCCGGACGGGACACTCTGGTGGGTCGAAGTCGAAGGCGCAGGTTTTGGCTGGTTTCGGGATGGGCAGACCGGCCATGTAGCGACTGGCGGGCGACCGAACGGTGCGGCGCTTGGTCCCGACGGGCTACTGTGGTTTTGCGATCAGGGCGAGTGCGCGATCCGCACGCTTGATCCGAAGACGGAGCGCACGGAAACGATCGTCTCGATGCTGGATGGCCGGCCTCTCGGCAAGCCGAATGATTTGATCTTCGACGCCCGCGGAAACCTGATCTTCACCTGCCCAAACGATGGCCGCACGGAACCGTTGGGTTATGTGTGCTGCCTGACGCCGGCCCTTGAACTGAACGTGATCGCGAGCGGGCTCTACTTCGCCAACGGCCTCACGCTTCTGCCCGATGGCCGGCTCGTGATCGCCGAGACCTACCGTCAACGCCTCTGGATCGGCGATTGGGACGCCACTGCCTGCGTCTGGCGCGAACCGCATCCCTGGGTCGAGACCGGCGGACCGATCGGACCTGACGGTATGGCGGTTGGCGCCGGCGGATTGCTCTATGTCGCCGTGTTCGGACAGGGGCGCATCCTCTTGATTGAGCCCGACGGGCGGATCGCCGGCGCGCTTAA
>JAPLOV010000022.1 GCA_026400565.1 Hyphomicrobiales bacterium
GCTTTACCGCGCAACGCCTGAAATTCCGGCTTAAACGCTTCGTGCCAGGCCCACAGGCGGCCTTGCTCGGTGTCGTACTCACCGCTGCGCTCTTCTGGATGATCGGGAACGGCGTGCTCGTGGCCGGCGCGTTGCGCCTGCTCGACGCTTTCTACCAGAAGCGCGATGCGCTCTTCGAGGAAGCAAGTCCGCAGCCAACAGAGGCGATCAAGACCGGGGGCCCCGGTTCGCTGGTTGGATGGCAGGGCCTGGGTCGTGCCGGGCGAGAATTCGTTTCGTCCGGTCCGAATGCCGCGCGGATTTCCGAGCGAGCAGCTTCATCCGCGCGCGAACCCTTGCGGGTCTATGTCGGGCTCAATTCAGCTGAGAATCCCGCTGCGCGTGCGAAACTGGCGTTGGCCGAGTTGATCCGCATCGGGGCATTCAACCGCGCAAACCTTGTCATCGGCACGCCCACCGGCACAGGCTGGGTCGATCCGGAAAGCCAATCCGCACTCGAATACGTACTACGCGGCGATGTCGCGACTGTTTCGGTGCAGTATTCCTATCTGGCGAGCTGGATTGCGCTGCTGACCGAGCCGGCCTATGGGGCGGAGACTGCTCGCGCCGTGTTCGCCGCAATTTACGGGCATTGGACGAGCTTGCCGCGCGAGGCCCGCCCGCGACTTTACCTTCATGGCCTCAGCCTTGGTGCTTATAATTCCGATCTCAGCCATGATCTTCATCAGGTAATCGCCGATCCCTATGCGGGTGCCTTGTGGGCTGGTCCGCCCTTCGCGAGCCTGACATGGCGCAGCATTACCGCCAACAGGAATGCCGGGACGCCAGCATGGCTGCCGCGTTTCCGCGATGGCTCTGTTATCCGCTTCACGGCCCAACAGAACCATCTCGGCGATCCCCACACGCCCTGGGGTCCATATCGCATTGTCTACCTGCAATATGCTAGTGATGCTATTGTCTTCTACGATCCGCTTTCACTCTGGCGACGCCCCAGATGGATGGCACACCCCTTGGGGCCGGATGTCTCCCCCGATTTCGTATGGATCCCGATCATCACGTTTCTCCAGCTTACATTTGACGTCATGCTGGCCATCCTGCCGCCGAAAGGGCACGGGCATGTCTATGCTTTTCCCCATTACGTCGATGCTTGGGCATCGCTCACCGATGCACCAGGCTGGACAGCGCAAGGCCTTGAAAGGCTGAAGACAAGCGGCAGGTGAGGCTAGTCGATTAATATGAAACCTCCGGTGGTCTACTAGATGTTTGATCCCGGGCTTTAGTGGTGCCTGCTTCTCACAGGAATCGAGGGAAGCGCTGTGGGCCAAGTTCTGCACGGGAGCGCCACCACGACGGAGACGGTCCGTCGGCGATGCAGCATAGTCAAGAGAGCCTGAGGCCGCTTGCGAAGCGTCATGGGATCAATCCCAAGACGGTAGCGAAGTGGAAAGAGCGCGACACGGTGGCACCTTGCGGTTCTCGGCCCAGCATGCCGCGATCCGTTCGGCCCCACAGCGCGACCGCCGTGCAACGGTACTGTTGTGAGGTTGACGAAGGGTACTGTCAACCTGACAAACTGGGCATCGCTGCGTAGCGCCCACGGAAAGCTCCCGGTCTTCGCACGGCCGCCGTTCGGCAAGTTGACAGTACCGGCTTGATCTGCCCGGTGTGACCAGCACCGCCGATCTGGCACTGCCCGCGCCGCTTGCCGCTGGCCTGCGCGCCCGCGTCACCGCAAGGCATACTTGGCCCGCGGGTTCTGATCCTGACGTTACAGCAGTCGTCCTGTGGCACCAGCGGGATCGTCCGTGTTTATGACGCGGTAGAGTGAGGCTTCTCCAGTCATCGAAGGCGTCAGCGCGTGCTTCAATCCTGGCGGAATGGCCGCCGTGTCACCGGGATTGAGGACCGTCTCCGCCCCATCCCACGTCAGCTTCCAGTGTCCGCGCATCGGCATCAGGATCTCGTGGCGATCCAGCACATAGGGCGTATGGGGCAAGGAATGCCGCGACAGCAGGTCAACCTCGAAGCCCGGCCTGTCGCGAAGCTTGCCTGTGGCCCCGATCACCTTGGCGGGCTGGCGGTCCGAGAGGGCCATCAGATCCCAGTAGCGGGCGACATGCCCGGGCACCACGTCGGCGGTCGATGGCTCGGGGTAGGCGACCAGCTCAGCCTCGGTAAGCACTGGCATGGGGGATATGCCGTCCGGTAGCTTCTGGCCTTTCTTGGTGTCGTAGAGCTTGCCGTTCTGGCCCAGCACAAGGCCGTGGGCCCCGGCCTCCTGGATTACCTGCGGTGCCCAGATCACGCCACCGCCGGCGTCATCACCACCAAGCACCGCCATGATCATCCCGTAGTCGGTGCCGATGTTCTCGAAGCCGCGGAAAATGCCGGTGGGGATGTTGATGATGTCGCCCTCTTCGAGCACCACTTCGCCGGCCTTGCCCCAGCGGCCCCAGAAAAAGCGCCAGCGGCCCTTGAGTGCGAAGAACACCTCGGCGGTGCGATGCGAATGCAGCGAGTTGCGGCACTTCGGCGGTTGTCCTGCAGCACCGATGTTGAAGCCGGGTGTCTCTTTAATGTGCACATGCTGATCCGGGCTTTCAGAGACACCGCCACCGATGATGGTGAAATTCTCCTTGGTGTCGGAGCCCGGGGTGTGCGCGTCAATGAAGGCCGTCTTGCACGGCCTCAACTCGCCATAGCGGACGATCCGGCTCATCAGATCCATCATGTGGGGGTGTCCTGTGTTCGGTGTGTCGGGTTCAGTGCACATCTTCGGCTTCGCCCCAGGCGGTGAGTAGTCTGTCAATATCGAAATCCGGGGACCGTGCCGCAATCAGGATCGGTACTTCCTTGCGGGTGACCAGATCGATGGCGCGCGGCAGTTCGGCCTCAATGCCGGGCTCGATAATCACCGCGCCGTGGCGGTCGGCATGGATGAGATCGCCCGGATCAATAGCGAGGCCGAATACCTCGACGGGTATGTCAAAGCCGGTCACATGCACGAAGGCATGGCTTGGACCGATGCTGCCGGCCAGCAGACAGAACCCCGGATCAATGGCCCCCAGATCACGGATCGAGCCGTTGGTGAGCACGCCTTGCAGGCCAAGACCCATGTGGATCGCCACGTTGACCTCGCCCCAGAATGCCCCGATGCCTGGTTCAGCGCCATGATCCTGGATGACGACAAGGCGGGGCCGCGTCTCGCTGGCCAGATAGCGGTAGTAGTTCAGGCGGCGTGCCCTGACCACGGCAGCATCCTCGGTGGCAGGCCTGTCGGCGCGGATGCGGGCTGTCAGCGCAAAGCCGACTATGGGGGGCAACAACGGGTCGGCCGCGATAACCGTGCCGCGTGTGAACCCGGTGTTTCTGCGCCGGCCCTCGATCAGTTCGATGGCATTGCAGATCGTCGGCGTGTCGACCGCCCCCAGCGCGGCGAGGACATCCGGGGCAAGATTGCGCGTCACTTTATCGCTCCTCCAGTCAGGCCAGTATCGAAATGATTCTGGATCGCCACCGCAGCGATGAAGGCCGGCACCGTAATGAAAACCCCGGCTGCCGCCATCAATTCCCACAGATCGCCGCGTTCGGTGCGGAAGCTCACCAAGCCGACCTGCAGGGTCACTGCCTTGTCGCGGGTCAGGATCAGGGCGAAGATGAATTCGTTCCAGGTCAGGATGAAGCAGAACACCGAAGCCACGATCACGCCCGGCAGAGCCATAGGCACGATCACGCGGGTGATGATGGCGAGCCGGGAGGCACCATCGATCAGGGCCGCCTCATCACATTCGATCGGCACCGCATCGAAATAGCCCTTCAGCATCCAGACAGCGAAGGGGGTCACGATGGCCAGGTTGACGATGACTAGACCCGTCCGGGTGTCGAGCAGGCCCAGATCGCGGAACATCAGATAGAACGGCAGGATGATTACCACAGCAGGGATGAATTGCGTCGCTAGCATCAGGAAGAACAGGCCGCGCTTGAAGGTGAACTCGAAGCGCGAGAACGAATAGGCCGACAGGATGGCAGCTGGAATGGCGATGGCCAGCGTGAAGAAGGCGACCACCATGCTGTTGACGATGCGCAGGCCAATGTTCCAGGGGGCCTCGAAGACGATCCCGAAGTTCTGAACGGTCGGGCTGAAGCCCAGGCCCAGTTGATAGACGTCGCGTGGCAGCTTGAACGCGGTCAGCATCATCCATGCGATCGGGAAGACGATGATCCCGAAGAACAGCAGCAGCACCGCCGATTGCAGGGCGGTGGCGAGAGGCGAGCGCGCTGTCACCTGGCCACCGCCTTCGGCGGGATCACCAGCCTTGTGTAGACAATGCCGATACCGACAAGAATCGCGGTGAGCACGATCGCCAGTGCCGAGGCATGGCCCATGTCGTAGTGCACGAAGCCGATGGTGTAGACATAATGGGCCAGCGTCTGCGTCGTGATGCCGGGACCGGAGCCGGTCAGGGTCTGGACCGAGTCGAACATCTTCAGCGCAAAGATCGTCTTGAGGAGCAGAGCAACCGCGATCACTCCCTTGATCTGCGGCAGCACGACGAGACGCGTGATCTGCCATGGCGTTGCCCCGTCGATCAGCGCCGCCTCCTCGGTCTCGACCGGAACGGCTGCCAATCCCCCGAGGAAAATCAGGGTGAGATACGGGAACCAATGCCAGACATCGGACAGGACGAGCGCAGCCATCGCATAGCCGGGACTGGCCAGCCAGATCACGTCCGCGAGCGGCGGGACAAACCAGCCGATGCCCTTGGCCAGCACGCCATACTCACCGTTGAACATGAAGCGGAACGAAACCCCGATCAAAGCCGGGCTCATCGCGAAAGGCAGGATCAGCACGGCGCGCGTCAGGCTTTGCAACACCCCGGCGCGGCGCAACAGCAGCGCGAGGCCGAGAGAGACCGCCACGGCGATCATCACATCCAGCGTCACGAACACAACTGTGACCTGGAGGGCATTCCAGAATTCCGGTTCCTCGAAGGCAAACGCGTAGTTGTCCAATCCGACCCAGCTTTGCGGGACCGGCGAGCGTTTCAGCCGCCAGTTCCGGAAGCTTGTCGCGATCGCCGAGCCCAGCGGCCATAGCGTCGTGCCGAGCACGATGACGAGCGCCGGCATAAGCAGCAGATAACGCATGATGCGGTCTGGCATGGCCCTGTGCCGGTGCTGCCGGTTCGCTGTCTCAGCCGCGCCGCGCGATGCGGCGCACTGTGGCTTCCGCCGCCTTGAAGGCGTCAGACACCGAGCGGGTGCCCGAGGCTGCTTCGGACATGGCGGTTTCCATTGCCTCCATCATCTGCGGCCAATCGGCGGTGTAGGGCACGACCTTGGTGTTCTGGAGCGCTTCCGCCGCAAACGTATGCATGCCGCCGAAGCGCTTGTTGACCTCCGGATCGCGCAGGTTCGACCATTGGGTCGCGATCACATCGCTTTCCTTCGGATCGAGCAGGATGTCGCGCTCCAGCGACGGCTCTGTGACGAAGGTGATGAACTCCATCGCCGCGTCCTTGGCCTTGCTGTCGCGGGCGATCCCGTAGATCCAGTTGTTGATGTAGGTCGAGCGCGGCCCGCCGGCGAACGAGGGCAGGGGCGTGAAACCGACCTGCTCTTCTGTCAGTTTCGACACCTTCGGATCGATCAGACCGCCGCGCACCCACCACCAGACGGCGACCATGGCCGAGTTGCCACCGCGCATTGAATTGACCGCATCCTGCTCGTTGAACGACACGGCGGCAGCGGGCGTCACCTTGTGGGTGCGCAGCATGTCGATGTAGTCCTGCGTTGCACGCAGGCCGGCCTCGCTGGCGAACAGCGGCATGCCCTTGGCATCGAACACGTCCGCGCCGCGACCCCACAGGAAGTTGTACCAGACCATCAGGTTCTGGCCGTTGCTCTTGCCATAAGGCAGCGCAATGCCGGCAATCTGCTCCTTGTCCTGCAGCACCTTGGAGATGCTGACCACCTCGTCCCATGTCTTTGGGGCAGCCAGGTTATGCTTGGCGAACAGGTCCTTGCGGTAGAACAACAACTGCACATGCGAACGGGTCGGCAATCCGAGTTGCTTGCCGTCGACGGCCCCGAGATCAAGGAAGGCCTTGGGATAGCGCGCCGTATCGATCTTCTTAGCGGCGATTCGCGCGTCCATCGGGTCAATCAGATTGACTAGCGATGGCACCCACTGGTCCATCACCACAACGATGTCGAAACCGCCCGTGCCGCCGACCATCTCGGCGGTGAGCGCCTCGCGCATGTTGGCGAAGGGCACGTAAGTGTATTTCACCGTGATGCCCGTTGCGTCTGTGAAGGCCGCTGCCCGCGCCTCATGGGCACGGAACTGCGTCGCCACCACGCAAAGGATCTTGACCTCCTGGCCGGCGAAAGGCTTGCCCGTTCGCAGATTGGCCAATGCTGCCGCCTGCGCACGTGCCGGCCGGGGCAAAGCGCCGGCAAGACCCAGCGCCGATGCGCCGATAGCGAAATCGCGTCTGTTGATGCTCATGATATTCTCCCAAGATCCGGTCTTACTGATCGGCTTTGCATTCGTATGCAAGATTACGCGAATGACAGCTCTTGGCAAGCGTTGCCTGCGGCGATCGGGCGCGGCGCACCCTTGCCCGTCTTCGCGCTCTGAAGCTCATGCCCGCGCCAGGACGCCATCCCGAAGCCTGCAGCAGCCCCACCACGTCCGCCACGCCACGTACCGCTGCCTGTGCCGCCCAATGCGCCTGAACTGGCCGCAGCCCCCATCCGCGCCTGACGACCACGCTCCTCGGCATCCGCGCATTTCCACCCAGCTACTGATCTCGTCAGCCGTCATGCGGGCTGCTCCTCCGACGTTAGCCCAACCGACCCAAGCTTTGCAGTGCGCCTGAGGCCGCTGCCATAAGCCAGCGTCATCGCCGTGAGCTCGCCATCCACCGCGCTGATCCGGCGATGCAGGATCTCGAAGATCCGCCGCGCATCTTCGAGCCGAACCGCCCACCCCTAGTTGATCGCCTTCACTACCCAGGCCAGCTTCCTCCCCACAGCCCGGATCTGGGAACTCAGCTCCGCCACCGTCTGAACCTTGTCCTGCGACAACGCCGGACCGACGTCGAGCGCCGCCCTGATCAGCCGCCGCGTCACCTCGCTCTGCGACAGCCCAAAACGCACCGAGGTCGCCAGCAGCAGCCGATGATCCTCATCATCCAGATCGAGGCGATGCCGCTTGTCGCCCATGGCCGTCTCCGCTCTCACGGTTTGTCCCACAAACTGCTATCTTGTCATATGCCGCTACTAGTCATATGCCGCTACTAGGACCGTCGGCTGCGATATGAGAGCTGATCGGTGCTAGCTCCTGCAGGATGGCCGGCCCAGACTGGAGTGCGCTTTAGGTGCGGTGCGCGGGATCGTCGTCAGCCATGAATCAGCCACGACACCGTACGGTGCCGGGCGGAGACGTTCGGCCGGACCTGCGCCGTGAAGTTCCGTCGGCGTGCGCCTCAGTTCGGCGACAACTGGCGTCTCGACGAGGTCGTGATCTCGATCAACGGCAAGAAGCATTGGCTGTGGCGCGCCGTCGATACGGACGGCTTCGTTCTTGACGATCTGGTTCAAAGCCGCAGGGATCGGCGCGCAGCGGAGAAGTTCGCAGTGGAAAAGCTCGCAGTGGAGAAGCTCGCAGTGGAGAAGCTCTTGCGCAAGTTGATACGAAAGCCATCCGGCACGCCGCGGGTGATGGTCACCGACAGGCCCGGTTCTGATGGCGCTGCCCGGACCGGGATGGGCATGAATGCCGAGCATCGCCAGCACAAGGGCCTCAAAAACCGGGCAAAGAATGCGCATCGGCCGACGCGGCGGCGCGAGAAGATCATCAAGCGGCTCACATCCGCCCGACACCTGAAGCGCCTCGTGTTTATCCACGATGGGGTCGCCAACATCTACACTTTTCCCCGCCAGGCCATGTCGTCATCTGGCGATCGGACGCTTCGTTCCGGGGCAATCATCGTGTGGCGCGAGATCGCCGAACCGGGCATCGCCGCGCAGTGCCAGGGGAAAGCGCCCCGTCTTCGCACGGCCG
Source organism: Hyphomicrobiales bacterium (assembly GCA_026400565.1). Lineage (GTDB taxonomy): Bacteria > Pseudomonadota > Alphaproteobacteria > Rhizobiales > Beijerinckiaceae > Allobosea. Next base: position 8,072 of record JAPLOV010000022.1, read on the forward strand.
CCGGTCGGCAAGTTGACAGTACCCTGCACGGAGCCGCTCTGGCCTTGGTGGATCGATGTGGATCGATGATGGCGATATGCCGCCTCCCTTAGCACCGATGAAGGTGGCGGCCATGGCAGGACCGGTGAAGCGACATGCCGATGACCGTTCACTTCGCCGGCATTATCCGGATCAGGTTCGAAGGGTTGGCGCGTCTCGCACCTCTCAGCCTTTTGGCGCCCAAACGGATCGTTGTTTGTGTAAGCTTGGCCGGGCCCTGCAGCAATCCCGAAAGGCATGCCCTGCGTGCGTCAGGGCCGCCTCATACCAGCGACTTGGCGAAGCGTAAGAAGGCGTCGCTTGTCGGCGTCGCGCCGGCGCCCGGCCGCTGCGGCTTCAGGAAGCAGCCATCGACGACGTTCGCCGGCTCCTCGAAGGCGTCCTTGATCCAGGGGATGTATTCGAGAACCGGCGTGGCCTGGTGCCAATAGGCGAGATGGACATGGACCTGGCTCATTTCGCCGGCATGGGGCGCGACGGGCAGGCGGCTGGCGAGTGCGAGATCGGCAACCTGAATGTACTCGGTGATGCCGCCGAGCCGCGTCACATCCGGCTGGACGTAGTGGATCGCGTCCGCTGCAATGAAGGCGCGGAAGGCGTCGAGTGAATAGAGCTGTTCGCCGAGCGCCACGGGGATCGAGGTCGAGCGAGCGAGCGCCGCATGCGAGCCGACATCGTCATACCAGAGCGGCTCCTCGAACCAGAAGATGTCGAGCGGCTCGGCCCGAGCGCAGAAGCGCTTGCAGGTCGGCAGATCCCATTTGCCGTTGCCGTCGATGGCGAGCGTGACATGGGATCCGACAGCGTGCCGCACCGCCTCGAGCCGGCCGAGGTCGATGCCGGGATCGGCATGGCCGACCTTGACCTTAATGCGGTGGAAGCCGTCGCGCTCGACCGCCTGGCGGCAGCCCTCGACCAGCTGGTCCCTGGGGATCGAGAGCCAGCCGACATCGGTGTTGTAGGCCTCGAGTCGCGGCTTGCTGGCGCCGCCGAGCAGGTGCCAGAGCGGCACGCCGGACTGCTTGGCCTTGAGATCCCAGAGCGCGACATCGACGGCGGCGAGCGCCAGCTGGGTGATGCCGGCGCGGCCGACCCATTGCAGCGCCGGATGGCGGGCGAGCTTGAGCCAGAGCCGGCTGGTTTCCAAGGCGTCCTCGCCGATCAGCAGCGGCGCGTAGCAATCGCGGATGCAGGCGGTGATCAGCCGGTCGGAGCCCAGATCGGCATGGGTGCCGGTGAAGCCGTAGCCCTCCAGCCCCTCCTCCGTGACGATCTTGGCACCAACCACGCCCCAATGGCTGATGCGGTGCGTCGAATCGGCGATCGACCCGCCGGTGACGGGGATGTGCAGGATGAAGGGTTCGATGTGGGCGATGCGCATGCGTGTCCTCCCGGGGCCTCCGCTTACGACCGGCCCGGCCGCGGCGGCTTGTTGACGCAAAGTCCATCACAGGACGCCCGCGGCGGTTCTGTCAACTTACCGAACGGTGGCCGTGCGAAGACGGGGAGCTTTCCCCTGGCGCTTTTCCATGGCGCTCCGCGGCGATGCCCGGTTCGGCGATCTCGTGCCACATGATGATCGCGCCGGAACGAAGCGCTCGATCGCCGGATGACGACATGGCGTGGCGGGGACAGTTGTGGAGGCTGGCGACCCCATCGTGGATCAAGACGAGGCGCTTCAGGTGTCGGGCGGATGTGACCTGATGGGGTGGATGCCCCCTCCGGCCGCATCGTATGATGCCATCGAGCGCCATGGTGGCGCGATTAAGGAGGCGTCCATGTCCGATGTTCATGTTCTGGCGATCGACCTCGCCAAGTGAAGCTTCCAGGTCTGCTTCCAGGTCTGCACGACGGATCGAGGTGGGGCGGTTCTATTCAACCGCACGGTGTCGCGCACCAGGTTGATGCAGATGTTGGGTTCGCGAGCGCCCTGCATCGTTGCGATGGAGGCCTGCGCCACCAGTCACTCTTGGGGCCGCGTGGCGCAAAGATGCGGTCATGACGTCCGGCTGATCCCGCCGGTTTATGTGAAGCCGTTCGTCAAGCGGCAGAAGAACGATGCGGCTGATGCTGCTGCGATCGCCGAGGCTGTTCTGCGGCCGAACATTCACGACGTCGGGGTGAAGAGCGCCGGGCATCAAGCGCGAGCGGTGGTCTTCCCAACGCACCAACGCTTCGTCCGGCAGCGCACACAACTGATGAATGCTTTGCGAGGCCATCTGGCGGAGTTCGGGATTGTCGTCGCCCAAGGGCCGGTCCACCTCAGGGAGTTTGCTGGCTTTCTGGAAGCTGA
>JAPLOV010000060.1 GCA_026400565.1 Hyphomicrobiales bacterium
CCTCCGCCCCAGGGAACGGCCACGCGGCGGATGGGGTGACCGCGCTCGGCGAGATCCAAGAGGGTAGCGTCGGAGATGCCGCGCTCCGCGTCGAACGCATCGATGCTCCGGAAACCACGGGGCGCATCCAGTGCCTCCTGCACGTCGAGACCGTAATCCACGAGGTTCTGCAGCACGTGAACTTGGCCGACAGGCTGATAGGCGCCGCCCATGACGCCGAAGGACAGCCAAGGCTTGCCATCCTTCATGGCGAGACCGGGAATGATCGTGTGGAGAGGTCGTTTTCGCGGGCCGACCGCGTTGGGATGACCCTCGACAACGCGGAAGCCGGAGCCCCGGCTCTGGAACGCAACACCGGTCTTGGGGCAAACTTTACCGGACCCAAAAGCGTGGAACAGGGAGTTGATCAGCGAACAGACATTGCCCTGCGCGTCGACGACCGTGATGTAGACCGTGTCGCGGTGATGGATGTGGGGCACGGACACAGTGGCCGGCATCGCCTTGTGCGGATCGATCCGTCTGCGCAAGCGGCTTGCGAAATCCTGCGACAGAAGATCAGCCACGGGCACGTCGGCGAAGGCGGGGTCGGCGAGGTAGGAGTCCCGCACGTGATAGGCGAGGCGGCTCGCCTCGATTTGGAGATGGAAGCGGTCGGCGCCGAACGGATCAGCTGGGATATCATAGCCGCTGAGGATGTTCAGCATCACGAGAGCGGTCAGTCCCTGGCCGCTGGGAGGGATTTGAACGCAGTCGACGCCGCGATAGCGGGTCGAAATCGGTGTGACGTAAAGCGAGCTGTATTCCGCGAAGTCCGATGCGTCATGGAACCCGCCCAAGGCGTTGAGACTCCCGACAAGCGTCTTGGCGATCGCTCCCTTATAGAACGCATCCCGTCCCTCCGCCGCAAGGGTGCGCAGAGTGCGGGCGAGAGCCGGAAACCGAACAATATCGCCAGCTTTCGGCGCCGTACCATCGGCGTTCAGGAGATGGGCGCAGGCTCCCTCGTCCTTCAACAGTTTGGCGACTTCGCGATTCCAATCGGAGGCGGTCCGTTCGGCGAGGACGAAGCCGGTCTCGGCATAGTCAATGGCCGGAGCGAGCACTTCCGCGAAACCGCGCGTCCCGTGATCGCGCAGCAGCCGGTCCCAGGCATCGACGGCGCCGGGAACTGTTGTCGCGTGGATGCTGGTCGGTGCGATTTCCGTCTCGCCAGCGGCGGCGAGCCGGGTGCAGTCGAGACCACGGGGCGCCCAACCCGATCCGTTGATGGCGTGGAGCTTGGCCTCGTCAGCTTTCCAGATCAGGGCGAAGCAATCGCCGCCTATGCCAGTGTTGTGGGGCTCGATGACGCCTTGCAGCGCGCAGGCGGTGATCGCGGCGTCGATGGCATTACCGCCGGAACGCAGAACCTCAAGCGCCACATGGGTCGCGAGTTGGTGGGACGTGGCGGCAGCGCCGCGAGCGCCTTGCGCGACGGAACGGCCGGGACGGTGGAGATCGCGCATCGAACGGGTCCTTGTGGCTCAGGGCGCTAGAGCGGCGCGCAAGGCGTCGATCTCGGACGGAGTCGGGAATGATGGGCTGGTACCGCGTCTAGTCACGGAAAGCGAGGCTGCAGCTACGGCGAGGGCCACGGATCGGCGGATCGGGCGCCCCGCCGCAAGTTCCGCCGCCAGCGTTCCGACCATGACGTCTCCCGCGCCGGTGGTGTCGACTGCAGTCATTGTCGGTGCGGAAAGGGCGGTCACGCCGTCCGCGTCGGCAAGGAGAGCGCCGCGGGCACCCAACGTGAGCACGGCGACGGAGGTTTCACCGGTGAGAAGCGCACGAGCGGCGGCCTCGCCTGTCAAAGCCGTTAGGGTCATAGCCTCGGACTCGTTCGCCACCACGATATCGGCAAGTGCAAGGGCTTCGCGCATGTCCCAGGCGATCGGTGCTGTGTTGAGCAAGACCCGTGCACCCTTCGCGCGGGCGTGCCGCATGGCGGCAAGAGTGGTCAAAGCCGTCAGATTGCCCTGGATGAGCAGCACATCCGCCGGGGCGAGTTCGTCGAGCAGGCCTGGCACGTCCTCGGGACCCAGAGCCTGCGCGCTGGCGGCGCTGGAGACGATGGAGTTCTCGCCCGATGACGCGACCCAGACCGTCGAGACGTCCGTGCCGAAAGCTGTCATCAACCATCGCGCC
>JAPLOV010000223.1 GCA_026400565.1 Hyphomicrobiales bacterium
TCGTCAACGAGGTGCCGGCCGCCGAACGCGGGCTGGCGATGGTGTTCCAGAGCTATGCGCTCTATCCCCACATGAGCGTCAGGCAGAACCTCTCGTTCGGCCTCGAGAACCTCAAGAAGCCCAAGCCTGAAATCGAGCGCCGGGTGGCCGAAGCAGCACGGATGCTGCGCATGGAGCAACTGCTGGAGCGCCGACCCGGCCAGCTTTCGGGAGGCCAGCGCCAGCGTGTCGCCATTGGTCGGGCCGTGGTGCGCGAGCCGAAGATTTTCCTGTTCGACGAGCCGCTTTCCAATCTCGATGCGGAGCTGCGCGTGCAAATGCGCGTTGAGATCGGCAACCTGCACCAGCGGCTGGGCAACACAATGATCTACGTGACCCATGACCAGGTCGAGGCCATGACCATGGCAGACAGGATCGCCGTCCTGAAGGATGGTCGCCTCGAGCAGTTTGGCCGACCGCTTGATCTCTATAACCGACCGGCCAACCTGTTCGTCGCCGGTTTCATTGGCAGCCCGCGCATGAACTTCCTCAACGGCACGGTCAAGGCGCCGGGCAGTGAGGGCGTGGTGGTCGTCCTTGATGCAGGTGGCGAGGTGACCGTGCCATGCCAGTTCCAGGGACTTGCACCCGGCAGTGCCGTCAAGCTCGGGGTCCGGCCTGAACATATCGGCTTGAAGGACGCCGGCGGCGATGTCTCGCTGTCCGTCTCGATCGCCGAACAACTCGGCGGCGAGAGCTATCTGCATGGCACATTGCCATCCGGCGAGACCTTGTCCGTCAGGCTGGCGGGCCAGACCCGGGTCGTGCGCGGCGATACCGTCGGTCTCGGTCTCGCCGATCCCGCCCTGCGGCATCTCTTCCACGCTCAAACGGGACTGGCGCTCCCGCCTTTGACCTGAGACCAACACAATGAAGATCTTCAACAGCATTGCTGCACTGACGCCCAGCGCCAACGGATGTGAGGCTGCGCTTGAGGGTGGCTGGCGGCTCAGCCTGCGTGCCATGTCCGAAACACTGCTGCGTGTGGTGATTGTACCGCCTGAAGGCTTGCCGCTTGATCGCAGCTGGATGGTTGCGCCCGAGGGTGACACGCCATGGCAGGGCCGCAACCGCGATGATCTGGCGGGGTTCTCGCCACCCCCGGTGGATCTCGAAACGCGTGACGGCCAGACCGTGCTGATCGCCGGACAATTCAGGCTCACGCTCACAGGCTCGCCACTTCGTCTCGCCGTTGAGCAACTTAAGGCCGGCGCGTGGCATCCGTGGATCGCTGATCGCGCCACGGGCGGCTTTGCCCTGGCCGAGCGCAGCACGCGCCTCAGGCACTACCAGCATCGTCCTTTCACCGACCGGCATTTTGGCCTTGGCGACAAGACCGGCCCGCTTGACCGGACCGGTCGGCGCTTTCGGATTCTGCAACTCGATGCGCTTGGCTACGATGCCGAGATTGGCGATCCGCTGTACAAGCATGTGCCCTACATGGCCGTGCAGTCCGGAGACGTCGTGGGCGGCATGTTTTATGACAGTCTCGCACCCATGAGCTTCGACCTGGGCGCCGAACGCTCCAACTATCACGGCATCTATCGCCAAGTTGAGATCGAGGAACGCGGGATGGACCTCTGGCTCATCGCAGGCCCGGATCTGGCCAGCGTCACCCGTCGCTTCACCTTGCTGACAGGTCGCCCTGCCCTGCCGCCGAAGTGGAGCTTCGGTTTTGCCTTCACGACCATGCACCATGCCGATGATCCCGATGCACAGTCGGTCATCGAGGCCTTTGCCACACGGTGCCGGGCCGAGGGGATCGCGATCAGCGCAGTTCATTTCGGCTCTGGCTATTCAAGTCGTGGCAAGCGGCGCTACGTCTTCACTTGGAACAAGGACAAGTTCCCGGACCCGAAGGCCCTCTTTGTCAAGCTTGAAGCGATGGGTTTTCCGACCGTCGCCAACCTCAAGCCAGTCCTGATTGACGACCATGTCCACTATGCCCAGTTGAAGGACGCTGGCGGTTTCATCAAGGATGCGGACGGTTCCCCGGTGCTTGAACAGTTCTGGGATGGCATGGGCTCGTTCCTCGACTTCACAAATCCGCAAACCATCTCGTGGTGGCAGGAGCGTCTGAAGGCACAGGTTCTCGATATCGGTTTCACCGCAGGCTGGAACGACAACAACGAGTACGAGATCGGGCGCGAGGATGCCACGGCCACTGGCTTCGGGCGCCCCTTTCCGGCAATTGCCGCGCGGCCCTTGCATGCACTGCTGATGACGCGGGCGACTTTTGAGGCAACCCAGGCGCGCAAGCCCGAACTGCGGCCTTTCACGATCACCCGTGCCGGTCCAGCCGGGCTCCAGCGCTATGGCGAGACCTGGACCGGCGACAATTTCACCTCCTGGCACACGCTGAAATGGAACCTCCGGAACGGGCTTTCGCTTGCCCTGTCCGGTCAGTCCAATGTCGGCCATGACGTCGGCGGCTTCACCGGACCGCGCCCCTCGCCGGAGCTGCTGTGCCGCATGATCGAGATGTCGGCCTTGCATCCGCGCGCTGTCATGAACTCGTGGAAGCCGGATGTAGCAGAGGGCTGGCAGGCCGCAACGGTTCCCTGGCTCTATCCCGAAATGTTGCCGCAGATCCGGCAGGCGCTCGACCTGCGCACCATGTTCCTGCCCTTGCTGTACACGCTGGCGCACCAGGCACATCTGGATGGTTCACCGATCATCCGCCCGCTCTTCCATGATTTCCCGGACGATCCGCATGCCTATCGGGATCAGGACGCTATGATGCTCGGGCCTGATGTGTTGTTCTCGCCGGCGGTCACGGAAGGCGCGCGGACGAAGACGCAGTATCTGCCGACTGGCCCGTCCGCCTGGATCGAGTTTCACACCGGCGTTGTCCATGCGGCCGGCACGGAAGTAACGGTCAAGGCTGATCTGGGCCATCCGCCCGTCTTCATCCGCAATGGCGCAGCGATTGTCCTCGCGAGCACGACACCACATGTCAGGCCGCATGACGCACCCGCTCGCCGCCTTTATCTGGCTGCAGCGGCCAGCCACGGCATCGGCGCGGGCCGACATTTCGAAGACGATGGTGTCAGTTGGGCCTTCAGGAACGGGCATTGTCTGAAGGCTGCGATTGACTGGCATTGGAACGAGAATGGCGCTGAGGTCACTCTTACCGGGACGGGCACGTTGCCAACGCCCCCACAAACGCCTGCCTGGTCAGCCGAACTCGTCGGCGCAACGGACCTTCCTGTCCGGATCACGATGCGCGACAGCCCCGGTTGAGCGGGGCGGACCTCGGCTTTCAGCAGTTAGCGACCATCACATTGCCCGCATCGAAGAGGCTGTGGATGTCCCGCAGCATCAGACCGCGGTTGAAAGCCTAACAGGTGCCGGCATCGGCGAAGGGCGGACATGAGCTGCATCAGGTGCCGGGTCCGCGGCGATGCAGCGCAGGGGGCATTGTGCCTGAACCAAAGCGCAGCACCTCCCGTAAGTCCTTGTGTCTGATCCGTTGCCGAAGGCTGATGTTCCATGTCCGATATCACGATCATTGTTGGCGGCACGGGCGGTGCCGGCTCCGCGCTGGCGCGGCGTCTGGTGGCGGCAGGCCGCAAGGTTCATCTGGTTGGGCGCGATCCAGTTCGGCTTCAGGTCCTGGCCAGCGAACTTGGAGCCACGAGCGCCGTGGCGGATGTGCTCGATGCGGAGGCGCTGCAGGCAGCGATCGAGGCGGCTGGTCCTTCGGTTGCCGGGCTGGCCTATATGGTCGGTTCGATCAATCTCAAGCCGGTATCGCGCTTGACCGATGCCGATTTCGAGCTGGATTTCCGGCTGAATGCGCTGGGTGCCGTACGCTCGGTGCAGGCTGCGCTGCCAGCGCTCAAGGCCGCTGACGGCAACGCTGCGATCCTGCTGGTCTCGACGGTGGCGGTGGCTCAAGGTTTCACGGCTCATGCCTCGGTGGCAATGGCCAAGGGAGCCGTGGAAGGCCTGACGCTTGCGCTTGGCGCGGAACTCGCGCCGAAGATCCGGGTTAACTGCGTCGCCCCTTCCCTTACCCGCACACCCATGGCCCGCGCCCTCACCGGCAACGAGCAGATGGCGACGGCCATAGCCCAGATGCATGCGATGCAGCGTCTTGGCGAGCCGGAAGACATCGCAGCGCTGGCGGCGTTCCTCCTGTCGCCCGATGCGGGCTGGATCACCGGACAGATCGTCGGTGTTGATGGCGGCCGCTCGATGTTGCGCACAAAGGGCTGATCCCGATTCCGAAGATGGTTCGCAAGGGCGACCTGCCGGTAAAGACCTGCGAGGCGTGCGGCCGGCCTTTTGCCTGGCGCAAGAAGTGGGAACGCGTCTGGGATGAGGTCCGTACCTGTTCGGACCGCTGCAAGGGCGATCTCAGGCGCATCAGCCGGAGCATCGGTCAGCGCGTGTCGAACAATGGCTGACCCGGAGCCGGTGGGCGCATTGCGCCTTGTCCTCGGCGACCAACTGAGCCATGGGCTGGCCTCGCTCAGTGACATCGACAGGGCCCGCGATGTGGTGCTGATGGTCGAGGTCGATGACGAAACCCGCTATGTACCGCACCACCGGCAGAAGATCGTGTTCGTACTGTCGGCCATGCGGCATTTTGCGGACGAATTGCGCATGGCGGGCGTCCGGGTCGACTATGTCAATCTCGATGAGGCCGGCAACAGCGGCTCATTCTCGGGCGAAGTGGCGCGTGCCGTTGGCCGGCACAAACCTGACCGGCTGATCCTCACCGAGCCGGGCGAGTGGCGTGTGCTCGAACAGATGCGCAGCTGGCAGGAGACGCTTTGCCTGCCTGTTGATATCCGCGACGATGACCGCTTCTTTGCCAGTAGGCACCGCTTCGGGCGCTGGGCCGAGGGGCGAAAGTCCTTCCGCATGGAGTTCTTCTATCGCGAGATGCGGCGCGAGCACGCGATCCTGATGGAGGGCGACGAGCCTGTAGGCGGCCAGTGGAACTTCGACCACGACAACCGCAAATCCTTGCCGAAGGACGTCACTCCGCCGAAGCGCAGCCGCTTTGCGCCCGATGAGATCACGCGCTCGGTCATGGCGCTGGTGGCGGCGCGGCATGCGGACCACTTTGGCGAACTTGACGGCTTTGGCTGGGCCGTGACGCGCGGCGATGCCGAGGCGGCTTTTGCCCATTTCCTGCGCGATGCCCTGCCCCACTTCGGCGACTATCAGGACGCGATGAAGACGGGCGAGCCGTTCCTGTTCCATGCGATCATCTCACCCTATCTCAATATCGGCCTGCTGACGGCGCGCGACGTCTGCCTCGCCGCCGAAGCGGAATGGCGGGCAGGACGCGCGCCGCTCAACGCGGTCGAGGGCTTCATCCGGCAGATCCTGGGCTGGCGCGAATACGTGCGCAGCATCTATTGGGCGCGCATGCCGGGCTATGCCCGGACGAATGCACTGGAAGCAAACCGGCCCCTGCCCCTGTTCTACTGGACGGGCGAGACGGCGATGAACTGCCTCGCCCAGTGCATCGGTGATATCCACCGCCATGCCTACGGTCACCACATCCAGCGGCTGATGGTGACAGGTAACTTCGCCCTGCTGGCGGGCATCCGGCCAGCGGAGATCGAGGCGTGGTATCTGGCGGTCTACATCGATGCCTTTGAATGGGTCGAATTGCCGAATGTCCACGGCATGGTGCTGTTTGCCGATGATGGGCTGCTCGCCTCCAAGCCCTATGCGGCATCCGGTGCCTACATCGACCGCATGTCGGACTATTGCGCGTCCTGCACCTACGATCCAGCGCTCAAGGCCGGGCCTCGCGCCTGCCCGTTCAACTATCTTTACTGGCACTTCCTGATCGAGAACGCCGGCAAGCTCGAACGCAATCCGCGCATGGCGATGCCGTATCGCACCTTGCGCGCCTTCAGCGAGGCCAGGCGGGCCGAGATCATGGCGGATGCCACACTTTTCCTCAGCTCAGTGGACTCCACGGCAGGCCGAGGTACCAATCAACTGGCGCTGGACCTGGAGACGCCGCAATGACGCCGGCATCAGGGCCCCTCGCTCAGACCCGCCATTTCGCGCCAAGCCGGGCAGCCGGCCTTGAACGCCTCGCCAACTTCCTGCCGCAGGCTGGCGCGCACTATGCCAGCTGGCGCAATCATGACCGTGGCCCGGACCAGCGCGGCAATGTCTCCGGGCTGTCTCCCTATCTGAGGCACCGGCTGCTCACGGAGGCCGAGGTGCTTGCGGCCGTGCTGGCGCGGCACAGCCCCTCAGATGCCGGCATGTTCGTGCAGGAGGTGTTCTGGCGCACCTACTTCAAGGGCCACCTTGAAACCCGCCCGGGCATCTGGCGCGCCTATGTCAGCGGGCTCTGCCGGGAGAAGGCCGCACTCGAAGGCTCGTCAGGCAGGCGCGCCGCCTTGGCGCAGGCGCTGGCGGGCGAAACCGGCATCGACTGCTTTGATGCCTGGATCGTCGAGTTGCGGGACACGGGCTATCTCCACAACCACGCGCGTATGTGGTTTGCTTCGATCTGGATCTTCACACTGCGTCTGCCCTGGCAACTGGGCGCAGACCTTTTCCTGCGTCAGTTGATTGATGGCGACCCCGCTTCCAACACCCTGTCATGGCGCTGGGTGGCAGGCCTTCACACGCGCGGCAAGACCTATCTTGCCACGGCCCAGAACATCCGCGTCTGCACGGATGGGCGCTTCGATCCGCGCGGGCTGGCGCAGCATGCCGCGCCGCTCGAGGAGCCCGATCCAGCACCTCTGGAAGCCTTGAAGCCGGCCTTGCAGATGCTTCCACAAGGCCGCACCGGGCTGCTCCTCACTGAAGAGGACCTGCACGCACCGAGCCTTCTGGCCGGCAGCGTCCTCGCCGGATGTCCAATCGCTGCCGTAACGGGAGCCAGTTTGCCGACAGAAGCGTCCACGCTTGGTGCTGTGCGCTTGCCTGCAGCTTTCCGGCACGCGGCGCTTGATGACGGACTGGCCCTCGCGGCAGCGACCTGCGTTGCCCCGGCCTTGAGGTTGCCGTCCTTGTCAGCACAGGCCATCGCAGCCTGGGCTGGCGCGGAGCGTCTCACGACCGTGGTTACGGCCTATGCCCCGGTGGGGCCGGTGGCCGATGCGCTTGCCGACATCGCCCGGGCGCTGCTGCGCGAGCACGGCATCACGCTGGTGCAATGGCGGCGCCCGTTCGACGAGCATGCCTGGCCGCACGCGATGCGCGGCTACTTTGCGTTGAAGACACGCATACCGGACCTGATCGCCAGCCTTGCAAATGATGCATCGGACCGCTCGCCGATTGACCCTTCTGCCCATGCGTGAGAAGGGGAGGCCGTTACCCCCCCTGTTCCCGGATCGCCGATGAACGCCCCTGCCCCAAAGATCTCGTTTGTTTCGCTCGGCTGCCCCAAGGCGCTGGTCGATTCAGAGCGTATCATCACCTCCCTGCGCTCGGAGGGGTATGAGTTGACGCGGACCCATGCCGGGGCCGATTTGGTCATCGTCAACACCTGCAGCTTTCTGGACTCCGCCAAGGCCGAATCCCTCGACAACATCGGGCGCGCGCTGTCGGAAAATGGCAAAGTCATCGTCACCGGCTGCATGGGCGCCGAGCCCGAGCAGATCCGTGAGCGCTTTCCCGGTGTGCTCGCCATCACCGGCCCCCAGGCCTACGAAAGCGTGCTCGGCGCCGTCCACGAGGCTTTGCCTCCAGCGCACGATCCTTATTTCGACCTGGTGCCACCGCAGGGCATCAAACTCACGCCACGGCACTACGCTTATCTCAAGATTTCAGAAGGTTGTAACAATCGTTGCAGTTTCTGCATCATCCCAAAACTGCGTGGCGATCTGGTCTCGCGACCGGTCGGTGACGTTCTGCGCGAGGCGGAGAAACTGGTGTCAGCCGGCGTGCGTGAGCTTCTGGTCATCTCGCAGGACACCAGCGCCTACGGGCTCGACATAAAGTATGCCGCCAGCCGCTTTCAGGATCGCGAGGTCCGGGCCCGGTTCCTCGACCTGTCGCGCGAGCTGGGTCAGCTCGGCGCGTGGGTGCGCCTGCACTATGTCTACCCCTATCCCCATGTCGACGAGGTCATCCAGCTGATGAGCGACGGGCTGGTACTGCCCTATCTCGACATCCCGTTCCAGCATGCTTCGCCAAACGTGCTGAAGGCGATGCGGCGGCCGGCCCATCAGGAAAAGACCCTTGACCGGATCAGGAACTGGCGCATGATCTGCCCCGATCTCGGCGTGCGTTCGACCTTCATCGTCGGCTTTCCCGGCGAGACGGACGAGGACTTCGAGTTCCTTCTTGGCTGGCTCAATGAAGCCAAGCTTGAACGCGTCGGCTGCTTCACCTACGAGCCGGTCAAAGGTGCCGTCGCCAATGATCTGGGCCTTGCCGTGGTTCCCGACGAGGTCAAGCAGCAGCGCTACAAGCGCTTCATGGAAACCCAGCAGGCCATTTCGGCGAAAGTGCTGTCCGGGCGCGTAGGGCGGCGCATCAAAGTCATCATCGACGAGCCTGGCCCAACCGTGGCCAAGGGCCGATCGGTCTGGGATGCTCCAGAGATCGATGGGAACGTCTACGTGCAAAGTCGCAGGCCGCTCAGGGCCGGCGACATTGTCACGGTCAAGGTCGAGCGCGCCGATGCGTACGACCTGTACGGGCAGGCCGTCTGAAGCGCAGCCAGCCTCGCCTGTTGAGCGATCGCGGTGTCTTCGCGCCTACTTCTCGGCGTCCTCATGCCCTTCGAACAGCGCAACAGGGCTGCCGGGCATGATCGTTGAAATGGCATGCTTGTAGACAAGCTGGGAATGACCATCGCGGCGCAAGAGCACGCAGAAATTGTCAAACCATGTCACGACACCCTGCAACTTCACCCCGTTGACCAGAAAGATCGTGACGGAAATCTTGTTCTTCCGCACGTAGTTGAGAAACGTGTCCTGCAGGTTCTGTGCCCGTTCAGCAGCCATCGTCGTCTTCCTTTTTGGGATCTTCTTGTTTTGGGCCAAGGCCCGATCCGGCGGCCTTGACCTCTTTGCGTCATGTCCCCCACACATGGGCGCGTAACAAGTGTTCGACAAGTCCCTGTATTGCGCAAGCAAAACCTGCAGCCTTTGCACCCGTGCCCAGAATGCATGCAGCGGTGCTTACTCGACGCACAGCGATTTGAGTTTTCGGTGCAAGGCCGACCGCTCCATGCCGATGAATTCCGCAGTGCGGGAGATGTTTCCCGAGAAGCGGGCAATTTGGGCCACGAGATACTCCTTTTCGAAGATCTCGCGGGCTTCGCGCAGCGGCAGGCTCATCAGCTTTTCGCCGCCCGAGCCTGTGGGCGTGACGGGCACCAGCGCGCCGACTTCCGCTGGCAGCATCTCGGTTGTCACCTCGGCCAAGGGATCGCCCTTGGTCAGGATCATCAATCGTTCGACGTTGTTGCGCAGTTCGCGCACGTTCCCCGGCCACTCGTGCGATTGCAGCACAGCCATGGCATCGCCGGCGATGGACCGGCGCGGCAGCCCGGAGGCGACGGAGAGCTGCTCCATGAAGAAATCGATCAGGTCCGGCACATCCTCACGCCGTTCCGACAGCGACGGCACGCGGATCGGCACCACGTTCAGGCGGTGGAACAGTTCCTCGCGAAAGCGCCCTGCCGCGATCTCGCCCACGATGTCCTTGCAGGTGGACGACACGATGCGGACATCGACATGCACCCGTGTCGTGCCACCGACGCGCTGGAAATTCTGGTCGATCAACACCCGAAGGATGCGTCCTTGCGTCTCCTTTGGCATGTCCGACACCTCATCGAGGTAGAGCGTGCCGCTGTGGGCCTCTTCCAGGGCACCGACCCGGCGAAGGCGACCCTCGACGGCTTCGATGCCGAACAACTCCTCTTCCATCGACTCGGGCGTGATCGTCGCCGAATTGATCACCACAAAAGGCCCGGATGCACGGGAGGACAGGGCATGCAGCGTGCGCGCGGCCAGTTCCTTGCCTGTGCCCGGATCACCGGTGATCATCACGCGCGCATTGGTCGGCGCCACTCGCTCGAGTGTTGCACGCAACTGGTTGGCCGCTGTCGAGCGCCCGACGATGCGCGAGGCCTGCACGGAGCGCGTCTTGAGCTCCTTGACTTCGCGCTTCAGCCGCGATGCCTCCAGCGCCCGGTCAGCCACCAGCACCAGACGGTCGGCCTTGAAAGGCTTTTCGATGAAATCATAGGCTCCGCGCCGGATTGCCGAGACGGCAGTCTCGATGTTGCCATGGCCGGAAATCATCACCACCGGCAGTTCCGGGTCGCTCTCCTTGATCAGGTCGAGCACCTGCAATCCGTCAAGCCGGCTGCCTTGCAGCCAGATATCAAGGAAAACGAGGTTGGGCCGCCGCGCCTGGATCGCCGCCAGCGCCTCGTCAGCTGATCCGGCACGGCGTGTCGAATAGCCCTCGTCTTGGAGAATGCCCGCCACAAGCTCCCGGATATCGGTTTCGTCGTCAACGACAAGGATGTCAGCCAGACTCATGTGCTATGCGCCGTCTCGTGTCCTGCCCCGGCCTTCGGCTGGGGTGTTTCCATCTGTTGATCCGGCACCGCGTCGGCACCACTTCCCGGCAGCCAGAGGCGCACGGTTGCGCCCCGCTGGCCATCGGCCCGGTCGAGCAGTTCGATCCGCCCGCCATGGTCCTCGAAAATCTTGGCGACGATGGCGAGGCCGAGCCCGGTGCCGCCCTCGCGCGTGGTCATGTAAGGCTCCAGCAGGCGCTGGCGGTTGTCAGCCGGGAAGCCCTTGCCGGTATCGCTGACATCGATGCACCACTGCCCGGCATGGTCGGCCAGCACCACGTCGACCCGCCCTTCCCCGCCCCCGGCAGCATTGCCAGGCACTGCCTGGATTGCCTCGGTGGCGTTCTTTACGACATTGGTCAGGGCCTGCGAGACCAGCCGCCGGTCGAACACAGCCAGGGCCGGATGATCGACGCCCGCTGTCTCGATCAGCAGATCGGGGTTGCCGACCCGCATCATGAAGGCCACTTCGCGCACCATGGCGGCAAGATCATCCCGCACCGGCGCCGGCTTCGGCATCCGGGCAAAGGAGGCGAACTCGTCGACCATGCGCCGGATATCCTCGACCTGGCGGATGATCGTGTCGGTGCACTGGTCTAGGATGTCGCGGTCCTCGACGATGGCCTTGCCGAACTTGCGCCGGATGCGCTCTGCCGACAATTGGATCGGGGTCAGTGGATTCTTGATTTCGTGCGCAATGCGCCGCGCCACGTCCGCCCACGCCGATGTGCGCTGCGCCGCAACCAGATCGGTGATGTCATCGAGCGTCACCACCAGGCCGAGCTTCGGACCCTCGCCCTCGCGCGAGACACGCACGTTCAGCGTGCGCTCGCGCCCCTGACGGATCATGAGCACTTGTGAACTGACCGTTCGCTGGCGCACCTGCCGCGCTTCGCGGATGGCATCGCCAAGTTCGGGAGCCAGCAGATCGAGAGGCTTGCCGATGCCGCGCCGATCCGTACCAAGCAGCCCCTCTGCCGAACGGTTCAGCAGTGTCACGCAATCGTCCGCATCAAGGCCGATCA
>JAPLOV010000042.1 GCA_026400565.1 Hyphomicrobiales bacterium
GCCTCGTAGAGCGCGAGCGTTGCGTCGCGCACATAATCAGTCGAAAAGCCGCCTTCGATGAAGCGCCTGTACGCGCCGTCGGCAATAAACTGCCTCGCCTCGCCATCGACTGCCAGCCGGGCTATGACGGATGCAAGCTCTGCGGCAGTCAGATCTTCCAGGACGATCCCCGCACTGGGCTCATTGACCAGTGCGGTACACCCGGGATTGTTGGAGACGATGAGACCTCGCCCCATGGCCGCTGCCTCGATCAAGATGCGGGGCACGCCTTCCTGATACGTCGTGGGGAGAACCACCGCATGGCAAGAGGCAATGAGCGTGGCCATGCCTTGCCCGCCAACCTCCCCAATGAACCTCACATGAGGGCTCTCGTGAAGCGCCGCCATCTGCAGAGGATCGAGCGCGTCCGGATCAATGCGTTGCTCTGCGCCCGCAATCACGATCTCAACGTTTGAGCCTTGGGCGGCCAGCAGGGCCGCAGCTTCCGTAACGATCATTACGCCCTTGGTCTTTAACAGGCGGCTGGCGAACAGCACGCGGAACGGGCCAGGCGGCAGCGGGGTATGTGGATAAAGGACAGGATCAACACCAGCACCCGGTACATGGAGCGCACGCCGCTCGTCGAGCACGCCGAATGACAGCAATCGCGTTCTGTCAGCCTCAGTCTCGAACACAGCCCGCACCCGCTCCGGCGCAAGGCCAAGCGCGAGGCCCTTGCAGACCAAAGCCCGCCGCAGCCGTGCCTTTGGTGAATTCTGCGCCGGGTCAAAAACACGGCCGAGGCCAGGGAACGTTGCAACGATGCGCCGCGGATAGGCCTCTCCAAGCAGGCCGAGTGCGCCGAAGAGCACGGGCTTGATCGTGATAAGGTGGACCACATCGGGGCGCAGCCTGGCAGTGATGCCGCGCACGCTGCGCGCCAGCGCTGCATCGCTGCGCAGATCAAACCGGTGCCGCTCCACATCGAGCGCAATCACTTCAGGGTCGGCGGCAGCAGCCTCCGCGCTGACGCCGCCCGTCGCCAGCAGCACTTCCGCGCCAGCCTGGCGCGCCGCCGCTGCGAGCCAACGCCTGTGGGCGTTGAAGTAAGGCAAATCATTGCAGACATAGAGGATGCGCATCGTGTCAATTCAGGCCTTCTGTCTTCGCGACTGATAGGGGCATAGGCCGCCTGTCTCAAGACCATCATCGCTCCATGTTCATTGACCCAAGCCCCCCACCCCGCGCAAGCAAGGCGTAAACAGCGAAGGCCGTGAGGTAGCCAACCACCAGCCCCGTGATGGGGTACCAGATCGACAAAAGCGCGCACGCGAGCAGCAGGGCATTGCACAGGATGATGCGCCAGCAGATTTCGGCATGGGAAAGCCCTGCCTGATTTGCAAGCTGATAGGCATGGCTGCGATGCGCTTGCCAGATGCGCTCGCCGCGCATCAGCCGCCGAAACAGGGTCACTGTGGCATCGACGATGTAATAGGCCGGGATGATCAACGCAGCCGCGAGTTGCCCGCTGGCAGCAAGCGCAATCAGGAGAGCTCCGCACAGAAAGCCGAGAGGAATGCTGCCTGCATCGCCCAGGAAGACGCGCGCCGGGCTCCAGTTGGCGGTCAGGAAGCCTGCCCCGGCGCCTGCAAGGCAGGCCCCAGCGATCATGATAGGCACTTGCAGCGCCGCCGGCGTACCGCCAGCCGCGACAAAGGCAACGAGGCTTGATCCAAGGCCAATCGTGATGGTCTCGACGCCGCTGATGCCGTCAATGCCGTCCATGAAATTGAACAGGTTGATGAACCAGAGCCAGCCGACCAACAGCAACAATCCCAACAGCACCGACGGCAGCCGATGACCGAGCACATCTGGCCAGCTCGGAATAACCAGCACATAAGCAGACACAACGCCAAGCGCTTGTGCGCCAAGCCGGACACCGATGCCCAGCGAATGGCGGTCGTCATTGAAGAACAGCACGCTGAGCCCGGTTGCCGCCACTGCGAAGACCAGTAGCCAGACCTGCCCCGCAAGGAGTGCTCCGCCCACACCTGCCAGCGCGATCACAGCGACCGGGGCAAGCCCGCCACCGCGCGGTGTCGCAGCCGTATGGCTGGAGCGCTCATTGGGAACATCGAGGATGCGCCGGGCGCTCAGCCATGGCACCAGCCGGCCAAGCGCAAAGATGGTTGCCCCAAAGACGGCGGCGAATGCTGCTATCGAGACGAAGACAATCATCGAGACGGCCGGTCTTGAAGCCGGATTGTGGCATTGAACATCATTGCTTGCGGAGGCGAGCGCGCGCCTCGAAGATCGCGATAGGCTCGTTGGGCCGCCGCTGTGCATCAGGGTCAACCAGCGCATTATGCTTTGAGGACAGCTCGGGCACGACCTCCCGCAGGGCAGTCAATACATCGGCTTCGGAGCGGCGTGACACGGCGTCCTCCAGCCGCGCCACAGCACGCGCCAGTCTCGTTGAATCAACCTCGCGCGGCAGGGCGGTGTGCAGCCACAGATCCTCGGTGGATTCGATGTGCTCGTTCGCTTCAAGCCTCTCCTCATAAAGCTTTTCACCAGGCCGAAGTCCCGTAAACTCAATATCGATGTCGACACCGGGCCTGAGACCCGCAAGCTCGATCATGCGTTGGGCGAGATCAACGATCTTCACTGGCTTGCCCATGTCGAGCACCATGATCCTGCCCCGTTCTCCGGGCTTGTCCAGACCACGCGCCGAGGCTGACAGCACCAGCTTCACGGCCTCGCGCATGGTCATGAAGAAACGCGTTATGTCAGGGTGTGTCACGGTTACTGGCCCGCCTTGCGCGATCTGGCGGCTGAACAGAGGCACAACAGAGCCTGCCGAGCCCAAGACATTGCCAAAGCGTACAGTCATGAACTTCGTGGTGTTGAAACTTGCCAGGTCGAGCGACTGGCAATACGCCTCGGCAAAGCGCTTGGTCGCGCCCATCACATTGGTCGGGTTCACCGCCTTGTCGGTGGAGATCATCACAAAGGCGAGCGCACCGCAGTTAACCGCCGCATCGGCGACGTTGATGGTGCCGAGCACGTTGGTCTTGGCCCCCTCAACCACATTTTCCTCGACGATCGGCACATGTTTCAGCGCCGCAGCATGGAAAACCATCTCCGCATGCGTCGACGCCAGGATGGTATGCATGCCGCCCCGGTCGCGCACGTCGGCAAGGATCGTGCGGACCAGTAAATCTGGATGCGCCTGCCGGATGATCTGGTCAATTGAGTAAAGATTGTACTCGGAATTGTCGATGATTACGAGTTCACGCGGAGCATAGCGAGCGATCTGCTGCACAAGCTCCGACCCGATCGACCCTCCGCCACCGGTCACGAGTATGGATTTATCAGACAGCATCCGCGAGATTGGACCCAAGTCGATCTGCGCCGGCTTGCGGGAGAGCAAATCCTCAAAGCGGATCGAAACGGGGTTGATTTGAGCTCGTTCGGCACTGGAGATGAGCAGCGTGCTGCTGGGCAAGGTGTAGAGCGGAAGCCCTAGGTCGGTCGCCGTCTCTATGATCTGCGCAAGTGTTTCAGCGCTGGCCTTTGACGGCGCGACGACAAACTTAGCTATTGGAGTTCCGTTCTCACGCATTCGCTCGATGATCAGGGGAAGGTCTGGCAAGCCACCTAAGACCTTCACCGAATGAAGCCGTCGCCCGATATGGCGACTATTATAATCGACAATGCCAACGACACGATATTCAGGGTCACTCTGCTTGCCGAGCGCCCGCAGGAAGCTGTCAACCTCATCGGTGTAGCCTAGGACAAGGACTGGCTCACCGCGCGGGCTCCTGATAAGAACCCGCTGCAGAAAGCGGTCCTTGTAGATACGGTAGAGTAATCGTGGCCCGCTCATCATCATCAAGAGCATGGCCATCGCGATTAGCGGCACGGTCCGCGGCACCAGCTCAAGTCGGGAAACTACAAAGGTTATGAGCAACGCGATGATCATCGACGTCACGACGGACTGGATGATGCCGAACAGATCTTCAATTGACGCGTAACGCCACGAGCCTTGGTTAAGACCGTATAAGTAGGAAAAGACCAGCAACGCTGCGGCGAGTGATCCCGACAAAATCAAAATGGAAGCGGAGAATTCTGGTACTTCACTGATGCGTACCCAGTAGGCGAGCGGCACGACAATTATCGCGCACGCGAAATCATAAAGCGCTCCTAATACGCGGATTAACCGGACTTTAAAGTTAACTTTACTCGACATGATTTACCTAAACATCATCGGTCGTAACTACTTCGTTCGAATTAGCACACAGGAATCTCAAATTCCACCGAACATCTACACCGGCATCTTGACCCAGCGAGAGTGAAGCACGCTATCGGCGGTGCAACGGAAATAGACCCCGTTAGGCTTCTATGCAGCAGCGTGACGCCGACCGAACGGTCGAAACCTTAATCACGGCACGCTGATGAGACATCCTGAAGCTGCCTTATAGCCTTTCGCACAGCGCCTCGCAGGGTGCTTTTCCGTTGAAGGCACCACGCGCCCGAGAGAGGTTGTAGAAGCGCTCCCATTCGGCCAGCTTTGCCCCGAGATCGACGTCATCCGTGAACCTTACTGGGTTAGCCGGCGGGTTCAACTCCTAAAACGAATGCATAACAATAAGGAAAAAGACGAGATCGCGCAAACCACGATAAAGGCGGTAGTGAACCGACAAACGCAGATTGGACCGTGAAACCGCGTTGACCTCGCCCGGTCACCCACCTAAGACGGGGCCGTCCCCCTAGGAAGCCAGGAAAATGTCAGCGAAATGCATCGGTGAGCAACTCTCCGACCAGTTCTGCGCCAGGGCTGCAGATCGTAGCTTGGTACTCGGCATTGTCGGCATGGGCTATGTGGGCATCCCGCTGGCGCTTGTCGCGCTCGCCAAGGGCTTCAAGGTGATCGGGTTTGACATCGATCACCAGCGCGTCTCCGATCTCAATGCCGGCGTGCAGTCCATCAAGCACATTAAGATGGATGAGATCGTCGAGGGGGCGCGAACAGGCCGCTTCGAGGCAACTGCGGATTTTGCGCGCATGTCCGAGCCGGACGCGATCCTGATTGCGGTGCCGACGCCGCTGAATAAGTATCGCGAACCGGATCTATCCTATGTCGTCAAGACGACCGAGGCAATCGGGCGCGTCTTGAGGAAGGGTCAACTCGTCGTTCTGGAGTCGACCACTTATCCCGGCACGACGAGCGAGATCATGCGCCCGGCCCTCGAGAAAGCCAGCGGCCTCAAATGCGGCGAGGAGTTCTTCCTGGCCTTCTCGCCTGAGCGCGAGGACCCCGGCAACGCCCATTTCTCCACGGGCACGATCCCCAAGGTGGTTGGCGGCGACGGCGCACACGCGCTGCGCATGGCGGACGCGCTCTACTCCAGCATCGTCGTGAAGACCGTCCCGGTGTCCTCGACGGCCACGGCCGAGGCGGTCAAGCTGACTGAAAACATCTTTCGTGCCATCAACATCGCACTCGTGAACGAGTTGAAGGTCGTTTACGCGGCGATGGGCGTCGACGTCTGGGAGGTCATCGACGCGGCCAAGACCAAACCTTTCGGCTTCATGCCCTTCTATCCGGGGCCGGGCCTCGGCGGGCACTGCATTCCGATCGATCCATTCTACCTGACCTGGAAGGCGCGCGAGTACGACATCACCACGCGGTTCATCGAACTGGCCGGCCAGATCAACTCGCGGATGCCGTATCTGGTCATCAACAAGCTGGCCGAATGCCTCGATCGTACGAGCGGCAAGGGTCTCAACGGCGCACGGATCCTACTGATGGGCATCGCCTACAAGAAGAATATCGACGACATGCGCGAGAGCCCGGCGCTGAAGCTGATAGAGCTGATCGAAAAGCGCGGCGCCCGCGTGGAATACCATGATCCATTCATTCCGGTCATCCCCCACACGCGGGAGCATGCCGACCTGACCGGCCGCACTTCGGTGAATTTCGACGCGGACGGCCTGTCTGCATTCGACGCTGTGCTGATCGCGACCGACCATGATGGGGTCGACTACAGCCTGCTGGCGTCCCATGCCCGCTGCGTGGTGGACACCCGCAACGTGTGCGTGCGCGAGAAGGTCTCCGCCGCACACATCTTCAAGGCATGAACCGCTTCGACCAAGGACATTGATAGTGACGGCAGACCAGAAGCCCCAACCACGTGTCGCCGTGATCGGCTGCGGGTACTGGGGCAAGAACCTCGTGCGTGACTTTGCGGCGCATGGCGCCCTTGAGGCTATCGTCGAGGCCAACCCGGCGGCCCGTGATGCGCTGGTCGCCCAGTACGGCACCCGTGCCCTGACGGTCGAGGAGGCGCTCGCTGACGGCGCCGTCGACGGCGTCGTTATCGCCGCCCCTGCGGAGATGCATTTCGACCTCGCGAAACGCGCGCTCGAGGCCGGCAAGCACGTCTATGTCGAGAAGCCGCTGGCGCTGGGCATCAGGGAAGGGGCGCTACTGGTGGCGCTTGCGGCCCGCAAGAACCTGCGCCTGATGGTCGGGCATCTCCTGCAGTATCATCCGGCCTTCATCGCGCTGAAGGCCTTCGTGGCCTCGGGCCGCATCGGCCGCCTCAGCTATGTTTACTCGAACCGGCTCTCCTATGGCATCCTGCGCCGCGAGGAGGACGTGCTCTGGTCCTTCGCTCCGCATGACCTGTCGATGATCCTCAGCCTGGTGGGCGAGGAGCCGCACGAGGTCGGAGCCTTCTCAGCGCCGACGCTCCACCCCACCATCGGCGACTTCTGCCAGGTGCAGATGAGCTTCCCGAGCGGGGTGAAGGGCCATGTCTTCTGCTCGTGGCTGCATCCGTTCAAGGAGCAGCGCCTGGTCGTCGTCGGCGAGCGCGGCATGGTCGTGTTCGAGGACTCGGCCAAAAACCCGGCCGACAAGCTCAAGCATTACGCCCACACGGTCGAATGGGCGAACGGCGCGCCGCGCGCGGTGAAAGGGCCGGACGAGACCGGCGTTGCGCTGCCGTTCGGCGACGGCAATCCGCTGAAGGACGA
>JAPLOV010000082.1 GCA_026400565.1 Hyphomicrobiales bacterium
CGCGACGGGCGCGGGGTCGGCAAGAACAAGGACCACATCTATCTGCATCTTGACCATCTTGACCCGAAGATCCTGCATGAGCGCCTGCCCGGCATCTCCGAAAGCGCCCGCATCTTCGCCGGCGTCGATGTGACCCGCGAGCCGATCCCCGTGCTGCCGACGGTTCACTACAACATGGGCGGCATCCCGACGAATTATCACGGTGAGGTGCTGACCAAGAAGAACGGCGATCCGGATACGGTCGTTCCCGGCCTGATGGCGATCGGCGAGGCGGCCTGCGTCTCGGTGCATGGTGCCAACCGGCTTGGCTCCAATTCGCTGATCGATCTGGTCGTTTTTGGCCGCGCCGCTGGCCTGCGCTGCGCTGAACTGGTGACACCGGGTGAAAAGCAGCCGGAGATCACCGAGGCGCAGAGCGCTCTCGCGCTCTCCCGCCTCAACCGCTACCAGCACGCCAATGGCGGCACGCCGACCGCGGTGCTGCGCGCCCGGATGCAGGCCACGATGCAGAACAATTGTGCCGTGTTCCGCACCGGCGAGGTGCTCGACGAAGGCCATGACGCGATCCACGCGATCTGGGGCGGGCTGCCCGACGTGCAGGTCAAGGATCGCTCCTTGGTCTGGAACACCGACCTCATCGAGACGCTGGAGTTCGACAACCTGATCGCTCAGGCGGTGGTCACCATGGACTCCGCCCAGAACCGCACCGAAAGCCGCGGCGCACATGCCCGCGAGGACTTCTCGGAGCGCGACGACAAGACCTGGATGAAGCACACGCTGGCGTGGATCGACGACACCAGGCGCTCGGTCAGCATCGATTACAGGCCGGTGCACACCTACACGATGTCGAACGAGATCGAATACATCGCGCCCAAGGCGCGGGTGTATTGAGGACCTGACAGACAATGGCCGAATTCAATCTTCCCAAGAACTCCCGCGTCACAGAAGGTCAGCGCCATCCTGCGCCGGCTGGTTCGACCAACACCACCGAGTTCCGCGTCTATCGCTGGAACCCGGATGATGCGGCCAATCCGCGCGTCGACACCTACACGGTGGACCGCGACGATTGCGGGCCGATGGTGCTGGATGCGCTGATCTGGATCAAGAACAAGGTCGATCCGACCCTGACCTTCCGCCGTTCCTGCCGCGAGGGTATCTGCGGTTCGTGCGCCATGAACATGGATGGCAAGAATGGGCTGGCCTGCACCACCGGCATCGACGAGTGCGGCAGCCACAAGAATGGCAAGGCGGCCAAGGTCGCGATCTACCCCCTGCCGCACATGCCGGTCATCAAGGATCTGGTGCCGGACCTGACCCGGTTCTATGCCCAGCATGCCTCGATCGAGCCGTGGCTCAAGACCACGACGCCGCGCCCCGAAAAGGAATGGAAGCAGTCGCGTGAGGACCGTGAGAAGCTCGATGGGCTTTACGAGTGCATCCTGTGCGCCTGCTGCTCGACATCGTGCCCGAGCTACTGGTGGAATGGCGACCGTTATCTGGGGCCGGCCGTGTTGCTCCAGGCCTATCGCTGGCTGATCGACAGCCGCGATGAAGCCACCGGTGACCGGCTCGACAATCTTGAGGATCCGTTCCGGCTGTATCGCTGCCACACGATCATGAACTGCGCCAATGCCTGCCCCAAGGGTCTGAACCCGGCAAAAGCCATCGCCGAGATCAAGAAGATGATGGTGGCGCGTCAGGTCTGACAATGGCACGATGACGTTGCCTGCGTTGCCGTATCCGTGCCACCATCGTGCGCCATGGACACGCCCACGCGGAGCCATGCGGCGCTGCGAAGGCGCTGCGGCATGACGCGAAACGGGGCTGATGCAATGATGATGATCCAGATGGGAGCCGGTCCGGGGCAGGGGTTCCGTGCCGAGCCCGGCTTTGGCAGTGCGTCGGGCAGGGCTGGCATTCTGGTTGTGTCGCTGGGCTTGCTGTTGGGAGCCTGTGCCGGGGCCGACCGTTTCGGCAGCGGCGGACCCTTCGCCACTCGCGGCGGGGCTGCTCTATCGTCTCCCCAGCTTCCGTCAGCACCACCCATCGCGACATCGCCGATTGAAAGCCAGGCGCTGCCACCGCCAGGCGGCGCGCAGGTTGCCACTGGCACGCAGGTTCCCGGTGGCGACGCCGGCGCTGGTGGTTTGCCGCCGCCGGCCGATCCGTTCTTCCAGCCCTCCGCCCCGGCCACGCCGCCGCCTGCGCCGCGCACCATCGAGACACCCACGCTTCAGGGTGGATCGGGCCAGATCGCGACACTCGGGGGCGGCTCCACCGGCACCGGGCGCGGGCCTGTCAGTTCGCGCGATGGCGTGATCGGTGGCTGGACCGCGCGCGAAGCGACGGGCGGGTCCTGCCGCGTGCAGCTGTCGAGTTCGCCGGCGCTTGATCTGTATCGTGCCAGTGCGGCGGGATGCGCCAACCGTGACCTTCAGAAGATCACGACCTGGGATTATCGCGATGGCGAGGTCTTCCTGTATCAGCCCGGCGGCTCTGTTGCGGCCCGCATGCGGGTCAACTCCGGAGCATCGCTGGCGGGGGTGATCGCGCGGTCCGGCGCCAGCCTGACCCTGTCGCGGTAGCGCATCGTCCGGCGAGGCTGCGCTGCGATTGTCAGTCGGCGATCGCGGCGAGTTGCCAGGCGATCGGACGAGCTGGATCGTCGGCGATGACGACAATCTGCTGCGTGCGCCGCATGCCGTCGATGCCGGCAAAGAACATGCTGTCCTCGATGCTGGTCTTGCCGCCTGTCGCCGCAAAGCGCCATGACAGGCCGCGGGCCGAGGCCAGTACGATATCGCCCGTTTCGGTGACTTGTGCCCGCATCACGGGGTGAAGGTGAAAGCGTGCCGTCAGGGTCGCGTCGTCGGGAGCACTGCGCGGTGTACCGGACATCTGCTCGCGGCCTTTCAGCCTCAGCCCGTCATCGGAGAGGCCGAGCACCCGTTCGATGTCGATGCCGAAACGGCTCTTGTATCCGTCATGACTGAGAGCCAGCTGTTCACCGGCGGCGCTGTGGCTGCGTCCGGCCGTGACACGGCGCGGGCCGGTGAGGACCCGGGTCTGACCAGCATGGCTGACAAAGCGGCAAGACGATGTTTCGGCGAAGGTCACGCCGGTATGGGCCGCCGAGGCGCGCAGTTCGACGGGCGGATCACTGCCAGCCTGACGCGGGATCCCGCAATTGACGAAGATGCGCTGGCGGCCATGCGAGAATTCGAAGGAAAGGCAACCGGCCAGCGCTTCCGACGACGCCTCGAAAGGGGGCGAGGGACCGGTCTCGACGATCAGCACCGAGGACCCGCCCGCCAGGCGCTGATAGCCTGAATAGGGGGCTTCGGTGGCGGCTAATCCACCGGTGTCGTGGCTGGCGAAGATCGTGGCCAGCGCGTCGACCTGGCTCGCGCCCATGCCGTTGAACAATGCGATCGAGCCGTCCGGGTGGCGCAGCATCTTGAGATGCGGCACGATCCGGTCGATGGCCGAGACAAGGCCCTGCGGCGGCTCGAGGCCGCGTGCGGCATAGGTCGACCGCAAGGGCAGCAGGTCGAGCATAAGATCAATCAGCACGCGCGGATTGCGGCTGACATGGCCGCCATCGGCGAGGATCTGCTCATCGAGCAGGTCCGACAGCCTGGCGCCATTGCGGCGCTCCATCCTTTCCGCCCCTTCGACGCACAGGCCCAGCGCCGTCAGCGCGATGGCAGCAGCAAGATGCACGAAGGGATCGTCGCTGAGTTGCGCCGCGTCGCGCAGCAGCAGCGCATCGTCGCGCACTGCCCGGAGGAACAGCATGTAGAAATCATGGTCGGCGCCGTCGAGCACCAGCGGTGACTGGGACAGAAACGCCATCAGCCGCCGGCTGATAACCTGTGGCCTTAGGGCGCTGCGGGCTGACCGGCGGGCGCGGTCGACGAAGTCCGCCACCAGGGCGCGCGCATTGTCGCGGGCCAGCGACGAATTGGCCGCATGCAGGTGGCGCAGCCAGCCGAACCCGTATAGCGCTTCGGCCCAGCCTTGCGTGGGCGGCGGCATGTCGAAGGGGGACATGCCGTTGGTGTTCACCACCCGACCTGTGAAAACAAACTGGCCGGCATAGATATCGGCAGCGATGGCGGCGTCGGTGGTCCTCAGGTCGGGCGGTGCAAACAGGAAGCGGCGCAGCGCCAGACGCCCGAAAGGCCAGACGGCGCGACCGGTCTTGCGCAGTTTCAGCGCCGTGCGCCGGCGCCATGCCGCCATGGCCCAGCGCGTCTCCGCCGCCTTGGAACGTCGCTTGTTCAATCCGTCACCATTCCGTCAGGATGTTTGTCGCACAAAGCGCGCCGCGAAGAACCCTCCCCAGCCGGAAAGACGCGGGCTTTCCCCATGCAGTTGATGGGGCAGGGCGCGGAACTCGCCGCGCGGGGTGGTGCTGCCCGGCACGCCAACTTCGTGATCGGCAATGGCTTCGAGCGCCAGATCGGGCCGCAATGCCAGGATGCGTGTGACCTGATCCTCGCCTTCTCCGGGCTGAAGCGAGCAGGTGCAGTAAATCAGCCGCCCGCCGGGGCGGGTCAGGTCGACCGCGCGATCGAGCAGGCGCGCCTGCAAGGCGATGAGTTTGGCCTCGTCCGTCGGCATCTTGGTCCAGGCCACGTCGGGGTGCCGCCGGATGGTCCCGGTCGCAGTGCAGGGCGCATCCAGCAGGACCGCATCGAAGGGCTCGTGCTCGAACGCCGTGGCATCGGCGGTGATGGTGGTGGCGGCAAGGCCAAGCCGGTCCAGATTGGCCTTGAGCACAGCCAGACGCCGGGCTGAGCGGTCGAGTGCCGTCACCTCGGCTCCCGTGCTGGCCAGTTGGGCGGTCTTGCCGCCGGGCGCAGCGCACAGGTCAAGAACGCGCTGGTCTGGGCCGGCGCCCAGCAGCCGCGCCGGGACAGCCGACGCGGCATCCTGTACCCACCAGGCGCCCTCATCATAGCCCGGCAGTTCATGGACCGGCGTGCGCGCCGCAAGCCTGAGCGAGCCCGTCGGCAGCAGCGCGGCATCGAGTCTTTCCGCCCAGCCTGCGGCATCTGCACTGACGGTGATGTCGAGCGCCAGTTCCTCGCCCAGCGACGCGGCCATGAGCGCGGTGGTCGCTTCGCCATAATGCGCCGTCCACGATGTCAGCAGCCAGGGAGGGAGATCGTCGCCGGGTGCAGTGATGCCGGCGCGGATCGCATCTGCCTCGCGGCCGATCTTGCGCAGCACTGCATTCACGACCCCGGCAAAACGCAGGCCTTGCGGCTGGAGTTTGGTCTGCGCCACGGCCAGATCGACGGCGGCATGGTCTGCCGCCTCCAGAAACAGGATCTGCGCCGCCGCGGTGACCAGAATAGCCTGCACAGGGCGCGGCAGGGACGACGCCCCACGCTCGACGCGCGCATCGACGGCGCGGGTGATGGTGCCCAGATGTCGGAAACTGGTGACGGCGATGGCGCGCACGAGGCCGGCATCGCGGCCTTCGAGCCCGCGTGCCGCCGCGATTTCCTGGTCGAGCACGTCATCGAGTTGCTGACGTGCCGCCAGCGTGCGCTCGAAGGCGACGCTTGCTGTGTGGCGTGCCACGAGGCCGGGCATGGCCGGGTCAGGCTTGGCCAAGTAAGGCTTGGCCAAGTCAGGCTTGGCCGGGTCAGGCTTGGCCGGTCCGGATGCGGACGGGATCGGGGCTGAAGCACCAGGCTTGCGCCCGCGCGGCTTGGAGACGTTGGTCAAGGGCGATCTTCCGCAAGCGGGACGGTCACCCCCATGGGCCGCGTGTGCCGCCCGTGCCGGATGAACCCCAGGGATTGTTCTCGGAGCCGCCCAGGAAGCCGCCGGGCGAGGGAGATGCTCCATAGCCCATTTGCGCTGCCTGATCCATCAATGCCGCAATGCGGTTGTTGGTATCGGGATGGGTCGAGAACAGGTTGTCGAAGCCCTGGCCCGAGAGCGGGTTGATGATGAACATGTGGGCGGTCTGGGGATGGCGTTCGGCGCTCTCGCTGGGCATGCGGGCCCCCCCGCCGGCGATCTTGGCCAGGGCATCGGCAAGCCAGACCGGGTTGCCGCAGATCTCGCCGCCGAGCTTGTCTGCCTCGTACTGGCGCGCGCGCGACACGGCCATCTGCACCACCATGGCGGCCATCGGCGCCAGGATCGAACTCAGCAGGGTGACGATCAGGTTGGGCCGCTCGCGGTTGCCGCCGAAGAACATGCCGAAATTGGCGATGGTCGAGATCGCGCCCGCCAGCGTTGCCGTGATGGTCATGGTCAGCGTGTCGTGATTGCGGATGTGCGCCAGTTCATGCGCCATCACGCCGGCCAGCTCTTCCCAGGTCAACTGCTGCATGATGCCGGTGGTGGCTGCGACGGCGGCGTTCTCGGGGTTGCGGCCCGTCGCGAAGGCGTTGGGCTGGGGATCGTCGATGACATAGACGCGTGGCATCGGCATCTGAGCCCGCTCGGCCAATTGCCGCACCATGGCAACCAGTTCAGGCGCTGTGGTGTCGTCGACCTCGTGCGCATTGTGGGCGCGGAGGGCAAGCTTGTCCGAATTCCAGTAGCTGAACAGGTTCATGCCAGCCGCCACGACCAGCGCCATCATCATGCCGGTGCCTCCGCCGATCAAGAGGCCAATGACGCCGAACAGGGCGGTCATTGCCGCCAGAAGCAGGGCAGTGCGCATGTAGTTCACGGGACGGTTCCTCACGGGGGACAAATGCGGATGAAGCGCCTATATGTGCCTCACCAGGGGCCAACTCAAGGATGAATCCGCCGCATGACGTCGACCACGCCAGACGCTGCTCCCGCCTTTGAAGAAGCGCTGCCCGAGGCAGGTCCGGCCGGGCAGGTCTTGCCGAATGCCGCGCCCGGCAAGGCGCTGAGCGCGGCGGCTCTGCGCGCGCTGGCAGAGGCTGCCGAGCGCAAGGCGGCGCTCGATGCCCGCGCTGCGGAACTGACGCAGCAGCGCGAGATCGATGGTCGCGGCGGGCTGGAACCGGTCCGCTACAATGACTGGGAGGTCAAGGGGATCGCGTCAGACTTCTGATGACGCCCTCATGAGCTGTGGGATCATCTGGCGCATGTCGGAAGATCATCAAAGATATCGAACCATGTCATGAGCCGCCCATCACAACGGTCCCGCTTGGCAAGATGGACCCGGTGACGATACCCGATCCGGCGCACTGGCCGGCGGCCCAGGTGCCTGGCGCGGGCCGGCTCGCGGGTGCGCTCCTTTGTCCGACGTCTGCGCATATGCTGGTGGACCGTGACCATGGTGCGCCGCGTGCTGGCAGCGCTGTCGTCGCGGATACGCCTGTGCCGGCAAGCTTGGTCGGCCATTCCGGTGTCGGGCCGCGCAGCGCGCTGGCAGGGGCCTGACGCGCCCATCTGGTGAAGGTTGTCGATGGCGACACTGTCGAGGTGCTTATCCATCTCTGGCTCGGCCAGGAGGTGATCACGCGGGTGCGGCTTCTGGGCATCGATGCACCTGAGATCGCCGGCGCATGCGGGCCGGAGCGGGTCCAGGCTGTTGCTGCCCGCGACGGGCTGGCGGCTCTGGTGGGTGAGGGGCCTGTAACATTGGTGGATCTCAGGCCGGACAAGTATTTCGGGCGGGTGGTCGGGCTTGTGCTGACCGGGGCCGGTGACAATGCGGGAGCCATGCTGATCCGCGAAGGTCTGGCGCGGCCTTATGCGGGCGGCAGACGGCAAGGCTGGTGCGTGCTGCCCGCCCTGATGCCCACAACGCCGCCGGCGATTGCCGCCGCCGTGGCCGGCCTCTACAACGAAGGCGGGAGGTGCCCATGGCCCCGTCTGAGACCAGACTTGCAGAGACCAGACTTGCAGAGACCCGCCTTGCCGCCATCCGGACCCTGCTGGCCGATGCCCATCGAAAGCTTGGGCTCAGGCTGGGTTTCGTGCTCTGGGACGGCTCGCGCGTGCCGTCGGAGTGGCCGGCCGACGGGCTGATGATCCAGCTGGCCGATGAGGGCGTGATTGCCTCGCTCGTGCGCCGGCCGAAGCCCGACACGCTGATCAAGCTGCACGTCGCGGGGCGGATCGAGGCGGTCAATGGCACGATCTTCGACATCGTGGCAGCACGGCCTGAAGGCAAGGTCACGCGGGCGATCCGCGGCGTCTCCAAACTCGCGGCTCTCAATGTGATCCGGCATTTCTGGCGCGCCGACCGGGGTCCTCCCAGCGTGCTCGACCGGATCGCCGGCGACGAAATCGACCGCGACGGAAAGCCTGCCACGAACAAGGCCAACGTAGCCTATCACTATGATGTCTCGAATGATTTCTACAAGCTCTTCCTCGATCCGGAGATGGTCTACACCTGCGCCTATTTCACCGAGGATCACGGCGACATCGCCCGCGCCCAGCGCGACAAGCTCGACATGATCTGCCGCAAGCTGAGGCTGAAGCCCGGCGACAGGTTCCTCGACATCGGCTGCGGCTGGGGCGCGCTGGTCTGCCATGCCGCGCAGCATTTCGGCGTGGAAGCCCACGGCGTCACGCTGGCCGAAGAGCAGCTGAAGCTGGCCGAGGACAAGATCAGGCGCCTCGGCCTCGAAGGCCGCGTCACACTGCATCTGAGGGACTACACCCAGATGGAAGGACAGTTCGACAAGATCGCCTCGATCGGCATGTTCGAGCAGGTCGGCATCAAGAACCATCCCGCCTATTTCCAGACGGTGAACCGCCTGCTCAGGCCCCGCGGCCTTTACCTGCATCACACCATCGCGCGCCGCGCCAAGAAGACGGACCGCGCCTTCGCCCGTATGTCGGCGGAGTACCGGGCCCTGGTGCGCTATATCTTTCCGGGCGGCGAACTAGACCATCTGGGGATGTCGATCACCAGCCTCGAACGGGCCGGCTTCGAGGTCCACGATGTCGAGGGCTGGCGCGAGAACTACCAGCGCACGACCTACCTGTGGTGGCAGCGCCTCAACGAACGCCGCGCCGAGGCCGAAGCGCTGGTGGGCGCGGACAAGACACGGATGTGGCTGCTCTATCTGGCCGGCTGCTCGCTGGCATTCCAGCGTGGTGGCGCCTTCATCAACCAGACGCTGGTTTCCAAGCGGAACAAGGGCCCGTCCGGCCTGCCTTTCACACGGGCGGACCTTTATTCCTAGCGTACGGGCCGTCCGGAACGGGGCAAGGATTGCCATATCGATCCATCACCAGGAACGGCAGAAAGCGACCCCAAAGCGGAAACTACGCAAGATCAGGCACAAGGCGACACGGTCATCGCTCTTGTTCGCTTGAAGGTTGGTCAAACCTGAAGTCTGGACCATACTGGCACTTCATATAGGTTCAATGAATCAATGACATCCTCGGCGACAAGTGTGGTTGGAGGAATTCGAATGGGGCTGGATCTTTGTGTCGAAGGCAGAGCGATCGCCGGGCACGAGGCCGAATGGGAAACCATTATTCGTCGCTTGTTTTCGGAAGAAGAGTTGTCTGAAGATGAAGTGGAACGTTTCCAGTCCATTTCCTTGCCAGCTTACGCCTCGTTAGACGCGCCGCGCGTCGGCAGCGATCCCGCCGCTGACAACTGGATTGCCGACCAAATGGCCGATCGGATGAGTCGAGAGCAGGCGATAGCCGAATACAACGGATATTATTCCTTAGCCCTGATTGAGAGCGACGGATTGCCGAAGTTTACGAATTCCGGGCTGTATGAAGGGGTCGATGACACAAGTTTTCGAGGGAAGTTTCTTGAAAGCTGCACCATGGTCTTGAGCAAAGAATTGATAGAACAAGCATGGAACCACCGAATGCCCGAGGAAGCAGTCGCGTATGGAAAATCTCTTCTCGCAGCAGCTGCCGATGCGCGAAACGGCAACACACTTAATCCTCGCAAGCCTTCGATGCTTAGGGCTCTTTTTGGAAGTCCGCCTGAGATTATTCCGCTCGACCAACAGTTAGACATAGTTGAGACTGCTGGACGCTGGTTTATATTTTGGGGTAGCAGAGGACATGCTATCCGAGCTTACTATTGAATTGCCGGGATTTTGACGCGACGGCAAGCCCATGGTTTCCGAGCTCCAATTGGCAGAAAACCAGCCGATTGCGGTCGTCTCTGCCAATATTGCGTTAGTCTGTTAGCAGACATCCGCCAGCGGCCCAGCCTCACCTTGGAGGGTGGCGCGGTTTTACGCCAAGCCTATACTGGGAAGACATGGAATCGGCGTTCGAAATGAAGCTCCTGCAACATGAAGAATATTCCGATTGGGATGCGCGATTTAACTGCTTCTATGACGGTGTATTAGAAAGTTTTGCAGTCGATTTCGAGTGGTCGCCTTCCGTCGCCTTGATTGTGTTCAGGACCAAAGACCAAGTCAGTCCGTCAGGATGGAGCCGAGTCACACTTCGTCTCGCCGGGGTGACGAGCTTGAAGTTACAAGAAGGGCCGAGATCAACCAATAGGGTCATCTTCGGCGGTCTGCACGTGTTGTTCGAAGACGGCCAGGTTGCTGTCGAATGGGAATGGGATGATCCACCAGCGTCGCTTTCGGAACTGATGACTTCAGAGTGCAACGTTGTGGCGGACTCGCTCGAATGGGACGCGCATCACATGTGAAGACCGATCGACCCGGATCAAGTGCAACATCCATTTTGGTTGGACACCAGCGACCAGATCTGACCTTTCGATGAGCGTCTGCTCTTGCTGACTCAGTTCTCCAAAGCTTCCAGTTCCCTTTCCACCCCGCAACCGCCATTAGCGACGTCGGACAATTGTTGACATAACATGCTGAAGGCGGGCGCTCCTCTACGGCACGCCAGATAACGAAACCGGCCCTGAAGCAGACTTCAAAGACGCGTTTTCCGTGGTTGTCGTCTGCTCGGGCGCGCAACCTTGATGGGTGGGCCCGAAGCAGACCTTGAGCCCGAGAGGCTTACTTCTTCACAAACATGTCCAGCTTGCCGTAATGCTCGGCGAGCAGATAGTAGAAGGTCAGGCGCGACTTGGTCTTGTCAGACTTCATGTGCTCGCAGATGGCCTTGATCGACGCATCCATGTCGGCAGTTGACAGCCCGAGCTTCTTCTTCAGGAAGTTCTCGCGGACGCGGTCAAGTTCAGCAGGGTCAGAGCAGGCAACGTAACGTGTGTCAGGCTTGCTCATGACGAGAGCGTAAGCCTTCATCATGCCTGCAGCCGCCGCTTCGTTGATCGATTTCTTGGCGAACTTCTTGAGATCTGCCATATGATCCATGGATAGCCCCTCTTTGGCTTCGTGATTCTTTGTTCACTGGTTCGTGATCACTCACGATCTGGAGACGATAACCACGTTTTCGGGCATGTGGCGAGAGGAATTCGCAAAAAAAGACCTCTGAAGCCGGTCACTTGTCGACCGTATCAGCGCATGACGATGACCGGTGTTCCGATCCTGACCCTGCCGTAAAGATCGATGACATCGCGGTTATGCATCCGGAAGCAGCCATAGGACGCGGCACTGCCGATGCTGGCCGGCAGATTGGTGCCATGGATCGCATATTGTCCACCCGGCCCCAGTCCGAGTGCGCGGGCACCCATCGGGTTGCCGGGTGCGCCGCCGGCGATCAGGTCCGGCAGGTGCGGGTTGTCGCGCCTGACCGAGCGCGGCGGGGCCCAGGCCGGCTCGACCTGCATTTCCTCGATGTGCTTGATGCCGTGCCACTGCTTGCCGGCCTTGCCGACTGCCACCGTGTAGCGGATGGCCTCGCCGGGCCGTGTCACCAGATAGAGTTTCCGTTTGCCAGTGCGCACGACGATGGTGCCCGGCTGGATGCGCGCATCGGCGAAGGGCACGATCTCGCGGGCATGGGCTTCGGAGCTCGATGTCAGGCTCCAGCCAAGAGCAGGGCCGATCTGGCAAAGAATCGCAAAGCAGATGGATGATCGGAGCGCGTTTGGCATGGGGCACCTGCGTGATGGCAGGCACAGTGCCTCAAGCTTTCTTCCCGCCCGGTTGGCAAACGTGCTTGACGGGCGGTGAATCGCGTCCACTCGCTCTTAACCAGCGCCCGGTGCCTGAGCCTTGCGGTGATCCCGGGTCAAACCGCGATCACAGGTGGATGCTTGGCACTGGGGCAGGGTTTCAGCTGCGCTTGTTCTGGCGGTTCTCGATCAGGTCGTCGACCACGGCGGGATCGGCGAGGGTCGAGGTGTCACCCAGCGCGCTGAACTCGTCTTCGGCGATCTTGCGCAGGATGCGGCGCATGATCTTGCCGGAGCG
>JAPLOV010000043.1 GCA_026400565.1 Hyphomicrobiales bacterium
CGCTCACGGTCCGGCCCGGCTTCCCGGTGCGCGTGATCGTCAACCGCGACCTGATCCTCGAACCTTAAAGGAGCTGACCGATGAGCACGCTCAAGCTCGGGCCGATCCCCGACGACAAGCCGGTGAAGATCGCGCTGGAACTGCCGGCTGCACTTCACCGTGACCTCGTCGCCTATGCCGAAGCGCTGTCAAGACAGTCCGGCCAGCCGGTCGATCCGGCCCGCGTCATCGCGCCGATGCTGGAGCATTTCATGCGCAACGATCGCGGTTCTCGCCGGAGCGCGGCCAAGCCCAGGACTGCCTTGTAAAGGCATTATCGACACATTAGCATTTACGAAAGGGTGGAAGACGTGTATACGGCGCGCGATCACCGACAGGCCGAAGACACGAGCAATTGCCCATGCCGCTCAATATCCGCGATCCCCGCGCCGCAGAACTCGCCCGTGATCTTGCCCGGCGGCGCGGCACGACCATGACGCAGGCGATCATCGGCGCGCTCGAAGCCGAGATCGAACGTGAACGGGCCGAAAAGCCGCTCGCCGAGCGTCTGCTCGCCATCGCCAACCATCTGCATGCCAAAGCGCGGCCCGGCGGTCGGCGCATGACCCGCGATGAGATCGATGATCTCTGGGGGCAATGAACAGGAATGTTCATCGATAGCTCCGCCTTGATCGCGCTTCTGGCGAAAGAGCCGGACGGCCGCCGGGTCATTGAAGCGATCAGGCGCGCTGAACAACGTCTGACGCTGCCCATCGTCAGGCTGGAAGCCGCGATGGTCCTTTCGACCCTGCTCAGGGTCGAACCAGACGATGCGAATGCGGCGATCACAGATGTGTTCGAGGAATGCGGCGTGTCGGTCGTTCCCGTCACTGATGAAATGGCAATCGAAGCCGTTTCTGCCTTCGCCCGATTTGGGAAGGGCCGCGGACACCCGGCCCGGCTCAACTTCGCGGACTGCCTGATCTATGCGGCAGCCAAAACCTTTGATTTACCGCTGCTGTTCATCGGCGACGACTTCACCCGCATGGACATCGAGAGCGTGCTCGACGATCCGCGCCCGATGACGCTTTGAATTGTCTACTGAGCCGGCTTCTGAAACCGCTTCTTCAAGAGAGCCACGAAGCGGTGCAGCGCAGGATTGTCATTCGACGGTCTGACGGCAAGTCGTAAGTGACCATGCCCCGATGATCGAGGATCGCCCAATCTTGTGCGCTGAAGTCCAGCACGTCCGACAATCGAACAGGCAAGGGGATGACGAGTTGGTAGGGAAGGTGAACAAGCACGTCGAGGAGCGCTCCTTTCCTCAAATCGATGAGGCAGGAAGCGTCATTGATCACGACGAGGGCGCGCTTGTCCGTTGTCACGAGGCTTTCGGGCCTCGCTTGTCGCGTTCGATCGCCGACAACGGCCTCCAGGCCCAGGAAACCCGGATCAATGCGCCAGACCTTGCGCAGAAGTTGCCGGACCCACACCCGCTCAAGGCAGCCTTGACAGCATGGTTATGTTGCAACGTGGAATGGTTCGCAGCAAGGGGTAGCGGATTTCGCTGTCCATACTGTTCCCCCACTCATGAGAGCACCGCAAAACAGGGTGGTCTGGCGAGGCTATCGTCGCTCAACAGACGGCGCGCTGGATACTGCTTGCGATCGATCGCCCGCTGGCCGGGTTGGAAAGGACTGCGCCGCGGCCACGCCAAGCACGGCAGCGTAGACAATCATGAAGCCCGGGATCTGCAACGAGAAATCCACGAAACTGTGAACCAGGCCGGCCACGCCGACACTCGCGCCGATCACAGGAATGACCTGATCGCGCCTGCGATTGAGTGATCCCCATATGCACAGACCGATGATGCCGACGAGGATCCCGAGCGCCAGGATGCCTGCTGGAATGCCGAGTTCTGCAATGACCTGCAGGGGGCTGCTGTGCGCGTAGTCCCAGATCCCTGATGGCGAGATCGTATCCGGGCGGTAGCGTGGAAAAACCATCTCAAATGTTCCTGCACCGGTGCCGAACCAGGGGGTGTCGCGGATCATGCGCAGGACAGCCTTGTAGACCTCAGATCGGCCATCCTCGCTCAACCGGATTTCCGCAAATCGTTCGCCGATCGACCCAAGCCCCACCTGCGACAAGAAGGCCAGGCCGAGCATGGCCCCGCCACCAGCCAACAGCGCTCCAAGTCTTGCGCCGAAGCTGCGAACCACGAGCAAGGCGTAAGCCGTGAAAAGGCCGCAAAGGAGGGCCAGCAGTCCGCCGCGCGATCCCGTCGCGAATGTGAGGCTGAGGGCTGTGATGAACAGTAGCAATGCCGCGCCAATTTGGGGCGGATTGTTCAGCATCATGATCATCAGGCGGCTCTTGAGCGACATGCGTCCGCGTGGAATCACGGCGAGGAAGCGCTGAACAGCGACCGAGAAAAAGATTGCGGCACAGCTGGCGAAGGGAGTGGCCGCATGATTGCGGTTCATGAACGTGCCGCTCGGCTGGCCCTTGGGAATGTCGAGTTTACGCCATAGCAGCTGGGTAGGGTCCTGATAGTGAAGGTACAGACCGAGAAGTCCGTTGGCTGTACCCGCTATGGCGACGGAAAACAGGATGAGGCGCGCGAGCTTCGGATTGGAACCGGCGACGAAGCATGCACAGAACGTCAGCAGCGCCAGGGCAAAGCCACCCGCGACAAGCAGGCTCTGTGCCGGCACTGCCGATGCATAGCCGGCGACAGGCTGGCCAATCAGGGCGCGGGTTTCCCTGAAAAGCAGGTGCTCTGGCAGCAGGCCCAGAAAACCGGTCGCTTGCATCAGAAGGAAGGTGGCAAGCACCGTCGACGCGCCCATGACGGCAACCAGAAATCTCACCTGCGACTTCATCAGGTGGGAGTGGTCGAGCAA
>JAPLOV010000023.1:0-11303 GCA_026400565.1 Hyphomicrobiales bacterium
GACGTTGGTCTGGTAGTGGGACGGGATGATGCCCAGATCGTTCATCGACAGTTCCGAGGCGCGTGCGAGCAGGGCCGCGCGTTTGGTGTTGTCGACGGTGCGCAGGGCTTCCGTCAGCACCTCGTCCATGGCCTTGTTGGAGTAGCGGCCGCGGTTGGCGGCGCCCCAGCCGCGGGTGCGGTCGAAGGTGCCGACGAGGGCCTGAAGCGAGCCGGAGGTTTCGCCGGTGCCGGCGCCACAGCCGACCAGGATGAAGGAGAACTCCGGATCGCCATTCGCACCCTGCGAAGCGCGGGTGAAGAAGTTGGCCGGCGGAATCGTCTCGATCTCGATGTCGATGCCAAGACGCGTATACATCTGGGCGGCGGCTTCCAGGATCTTGGTGTCGTTGGTGTAACGGCCGTTGGGGCCGTGCATCTTCATCTTGAAGCCGTTGGGGAAGCCGGCATCGGCGAGCAGCTTGCGTGCGCCGGCCAGATCGAATGGGGTCGGCTTCAGCGTCTGCGAGGTGCCGAAGAAACTCGATGGCAGCACCTGTTCGGCGGGCACGGCCTGACCTTCCATGATGCGGTCGACGATGGCCTGGCGGTTCAGGGCCATGGACAGCGCCTGGCGGACGCGCAGGTCACGCAGCGGGTTCTTGATCGGTGAGCCGTCCTTGGCGGTGATGAAAGGCGACGTCTCGCGGAAGTGGTCGAGATGGAAGTAGATCACGCGGTTCGAGAGTTCCTCGACCACGGAGAGGTTGGCGTTGCTCTTGAGGCGGGCCATGTCGGAAGGCGGAACGCCCTCGATCACGTCGACGTCGCCGGCCAGGATGGCTGCCACGCGGGTCGGGGCTGCTGTCAGGAAGCGGAAGCTGACCTTCTCCCAGTCCGGTTTCTTGCCCCAGTAGGCGTTGTTGCGCTCCATGACCACGCGATCGCCGGGCCTGAATTCGGTATACTTGAACGGCCCCGTGCCGCCCTGGCATTTCAGGGCGTTGAAATCCTCGGTGGAGAGGGTTTCGGCGCAGGCCTTGGAGACGATCCCGAAGGTGGACAGGCTCGTCGGAACCAGCGGGGCGGGAGCCGATGTTTTGATGCGGATGGTGTGGCTGTCGACCTTCTCGATGGTCTGGCCGGCAATGAACGGCGCGAAGCTCGACGGCGAGCGCGGCACGGCGGGCAAGCGCTTGAAGGTGGCGAGCACGTCATCGGCGGTGAACTCCGAGCCGTCGAAGAACTTGACGCCGCTGCGCAGCTTGAACTCCCAGGTGTTGTCGTCGAGCGTCTTCCAGCTTTCGGCGAGGCCTGGCTCCAGCGCCTGCTTCTCATTCTGGCCGACCAGCGTCTCGAAGACCTGCCGCGACAGCATGTTGTTGGGGCTGAGGTTGTGATAGTGCGGGTCGATGGAGCTGGGCTCCGCCGACAGGCCGATGCGCAGTTCCTGAGCCTGTCCTGCGCTGATCGCCGAGCCCAATGTAAACGCGGCCGTTGCGGCCAGCGCCAGAAGCCTGATGGATGTCATCGAGATAGTCTCCCTGTTCCAGTGGCGCGGCGGTCCGTTCATCGGGTCCTTGCTGCGCGTCCGATCGACAAATCTGCATGTGTGACGCGCAGGAGCAAGGGGCATGCCGCGCGATTGGTCCGTTTCCCCAGTAAATATACGGTCTTGTTATTTGTCATCCTGATTCAAATAAATACTGCGCATACTTCTATGTGATGGAAGGCGGATCTCGCGTCCGACCATGATCGGGAGGGCACTGCGCCGACAGATTCCGCGATCCGTTCGGCAGACCCTGCCGCACCCAGCCTTCGGTGGTCTGCTGGCTCGGAGCGGGCGTTTGACATCGCATCTATGCGATGATAGCATTCAAATAATGTGGAACTATAATTCAAGCGTATCGCTCCATGTCTGCCGGTGACGATGCCGGCGATGGCCGGCCGAGCTTGCGCGAGCTTGAGGTCCTGCGTGCGCTGATCCAGTCGCGCAAGACAACCTCGGCGGCGGTCAGTCTTGGCGTCTCGCAGCCGGCCGTTTCCCGAGCCATTGCGTCACTCGAAGGGCGCATGGGCCGAAGCCTGTTCAGCCGGGAGGGGGGACGGCTGATCCCCAATGCCGATGCCTTCGCGCTGGAGGAGGAGGCCCGCCCGATCTTCGCCGCCCTCGACCGCATCAGGGTCTGGCCCGATGGCGTTGCCCGGCAAGGTGTGTTGCGTGTCGCGGTGTCGCCGACGCTGGCGCAGTTCCTGCTGCCTGATATCCTCGCACAGTTGCGCATCGAGCAGCCCGACCTGACCATTCATGTCGAGATCGGCACCAACACCGCTGTGGTGGCGTCGGTGGCCGACCGGCTGGCCGATATCGGCATCGCTGACACGCCGTTGCACCATCCGGGCGTGCGGGCCGAGGTGATGCGCGAGGCGCTGGCCCATTGCCTGATGCCGGAAGGTCATCCGCTCGCGGCGCGGGACGTTATCGCGCCGGCGGATTTCCACGAGCAGCCGATGATCGCCCTGGCCCGGCGCTTTCCCTCGCGGGTCGAGGGGGATCGCTATTTTGCCAGTGCCGGGGCCCAGCCCCGGGTCGTCGCCGAGGCGGCCACATCCGCCTTCGTGGCCGAACTGGTGCGCCGGGGTGTTGGCCTTGCGCTGGTCAACCCGTTTCCGCTGACGCTCGGCAACGGGCTGGCGGGTCTGGTGGCGCGCCCGTTCCGGCCGGCGATCCACTTTGTGACGATGCTGTTGTTCCCGGCTGCCGGCGCAGCATCCCCTGCCGCGCGGCATTTCGCCGATGCTCTCAAGTCAAGCCAGCCCGAGGACGGGCTGACCACGCCGGTTCGATAGGACACGACCATGAGCCCTGACACCACGCCGGAGATGTCGGCGACGCTGGAGATTCTGACGACACTGGTCGGGTTCGACACCACAAGCCGCCATTCCAACCTCGCGCTGATCGACTGGACCGAAGCCTATCTCGCCCGCCATGGCATCGCTTCGCACCGGACGCCTGACCCGACCGGGCAGAAGGCCTCGCTGTTCGCCAGCATCGGGCCAAAGGACCAGCCGGGCTATGTGCTCTCCGGCCACACCGATGTGGTGCCGGTGGACGGGCAGATCTGGGCCAGCGATCCGTTTACGCTCAGCGTGAGGGACGGCAAGGCCTATGGCCGCGGCGCGGTCGACATGAAGGGTTTTCTGGCCTGCTGCCTCGCCGCCGTGCCGGCGATGGTGGCGGCTCCGCTCGCAAAGCCGATCCATCTGGCGCTGTCCTATGACGAGGAAGTGGGCTGTGTCGGGGTCAGGCCGATGCTGCATCGCCTGGCGGCCGGCGCGTTCGGCATTGGCCAGCCGCTGGCGGCCTTCATCGGCGAGCCGACCTCGATGAACGTCGTGATCGGACACAAGGGCAAGCGCAGCATCCGCGTGCACGTGCGCGGCAGTCATGCCCATTCCTCGCTGGCACCGCTTTATGTCAATGCCGTCGAGTTCGGTGCACGGCTGGTCGTGTTCATCCGCGATCAGGCCGAGCGGCTGGCGGCGACCGGTGCGCGCGATGGCCTCTACGACATCACCCATTCGACGGCGCATGTGGGGATGTTCTCAGGCGGCACAGCGCTGAACATCGTGCCGGCCAGTGCCGAGATCGTCTACGAATACAGGGTGATCGCCCAGGACGATGCCGACGCGCTGGTGGAAGAGGCAATCGCCCATGCCCGCGATGTGCTGGAGCCGAAGATGCGCAGCGTCGATCCGGCTTCCGGCATCGATTTCGAGGTCTACACCAGCTTTGCGGGGCTCGACACCGAGCCGGGCGCGCCGGTGGTGTCGCTGGCCAAGCGGCTGGCGGGGCGCAACGACCACAGCAAGGTGGCATTCGGCACCGAAGCGGGCCTGTTCACCGTGATCGCCGGCATTCCCGCCGTGGTGATCGGCCCCGGCTCGATCGAGCCGGCCCACAAGGCGGACGAGTTCATCGGGCTTGACGATCTGGCGCAGTGCAACCGGTTTCTGGCCAGGCTCTTGGCAGAGGCCTGTGCCTGAACAGGATGATCCAGAAGGGAGCGGTCGGGTTCCCTCGTCGCTATCAGCGCGCGCAGGACTTCTTCGCTGCGCTCGCAATGCGGCGGTCAGCGAGACGTGATGCAGTGTGCTAGAACGCCTTGAAGGTGATGATCGTGTGGGTGTCCTGGATCTCCGGCACCGTCTGCACGTTCTGGGCGATGAAATGGCCGATGTCGACATCCTTGGGGATGTGGAACTTGGCCAGAATGTCGTAGTTGCCGGCCGTCGAATAGATCTCCGAGGCGATCTCGCGGTCGGCGAGCGCTGTGGCGACCTCGTAGGTCTTGCCAAGCTTGCATTTGATCTCGACGAAGAATGTCTGCATGGCGGCTCTCCGGTTCCGGTGTCCCGGCATAAACGATCCTGAGACGGGATCAAGCGCCGCACAGGGCCGCGATGCGTGCCGTCATGGCGCTGGCCGGGTCGGCGAGCGGGGCGATCGCCGTAAAGTGGTTGGCTCCGGAGATTTCCTCATAGCGCGTGATGACGCCTTCCAGCCCCCAGACATCGACGAGGCGGCGGCTTTGCCGGAGGTATTCCTCGCTTTCCTCACCGCCGACCACGGCATCGAAGCTCAGGCGCGAGGGCGCGGGCCAGAAGAACGGGCTCTGCGACTCTGCCTCTTCGAAGCCGAGCCCGAGCGCCGTGTTGATTGTGGTTTCGGTCAGCGGCTTGAGGTTGTAGAGCCCTGAAATGCCATAGCCAGCCTCGACCACGTTCTGCGGCATGTCGGCGAGGACCAGGCGCCAGTCGGTGGCCAGCATGCAGGCGGCGAGATGGCCGCCGGCGGAATGGCCGAAGCAGACCAGCGGCAGGCCGAAGCGCTGGTGCAGCATGGCGCAGGCATAGCGCGTCTCGCCGATGATGTCGGCAATGGTGACCAAGGGACACAGGTTATAGCCGACCACGGCCACGGCCACGCCGCGCTGGTTGAGGCCGCGCGCCATGTGGCTGAAGAATGATGGATCGAGCGCCTGCCAGTAACCGCCATGAAAGAACACGGCGAGCGCGCGGGCGGCCATGTCGGTGGGGCGGAACAGGTCATAATACTGGCGTGCGCTCGGCCCATACGACACGCCAAGCTCGCAGGAAGCCGCCTCGCGGTAGGCCGCGGCATCGCGCGCCCAGCCGGCAATGATCGCCGGATGCTCGGGAACGCGGGCGCGGTTGTTGTATTCGGTCTCGTAGTCGGCCATCCGGACACCTCTTGAGCCAATGTAAGGCAGTCTGCTGCCAATGGCGAGCAGCGAAGGCGTGCAGGCAGCCGTCCGGGGTCAGGCGGACCGCTTTGACATGGCGTCCGGGTTCGGACATCACCGGGCCGCTGAAAGGGAGAGCGCCATGGACAATCCGATTCTTGTCGAGGTCACACGCGGACAGGCGGTCGAGTCGCGGCATCGT
Source organism: Hyphomicrobiales bacterium (assembly GCA_026400565.1). Classification (GTDB taxonomy): domain Bacteria; phylum Pseudomonadota; class Alphaproteobacteria; order Rhizobiales; family Beijerinckiaceae; genus Allobosea. The sequence goes on from JAPLOV010000023.1 coordinate 5,448, forward strand.
GGCGCTCTGGTGGTGGTGGACGCCGATGGCGTCATCGTGCTGGCCACCGGCGATGTCACGCGGCCGGTGTTTCCGCGTTCTGCCGTGAAAGCCTTGCAGGCATTGCCGCTGGTCGAAAGCGGTCTGGCTGACCGCTTCGGGCTGAGCGATGCCGAAATCGCGCTGTGTTGCTCCTCACACTCGGGCGAGGCCCACCATGTGGCGGCCTCCGCCGCCATGCTGGCCAAGGCCGGGCGTAATGTTTCCTGCCTCGAATGCGGCAGCCATTGGCCGATGAATGACAAGGTGGCCCGCGCGCTCGCCGTGAGCGGGGGGGAGCCTTCGGCCCTGCACAACAATTGCTCGGGCAAGCATGCGGGCTTCGTCTGCCTTGCCTGCGGGCTGGATGAGGACCCGGCCGGCTACATCAAGGCCGGTCACCGGGTGCAGCGCGAGGTGCGCGGCGCGCTGGTCGCCATGACGGGAGCTGCCCATGACGAGGCGCTGGCCGGCATTGATGGCTGCTCGATCCCGACCTACGCCATCAGCCTCACCGCCATGGCGCTGGGCTTTGCGCGCTTCGGTGCTGGCGGCGGCAGGGGCGCGACGATGGGCCCCGAGCGGGCACGTGCCGCAGCCCGGATCCGGGCTGCCGTGGCGGCAAACCCGCACATGGTGGCAGGAACCGGGCGTTTCGACACGGTGGTGATGGGCGCACTCGGCGAGCGCGCCTTCACCAAGACCGGGGCGGAAGCGGTGTTCTGCGCGGCATTGCCTGAAATGGGTTATGGGGTCGCACTCAAGATCGATGATGGCGGCACGCGTGCGTCGGAAACGGTGATGGCAAGCCTGTTGGCGCGCTACCTTGCCCTCGAAGGGGAGGCTGCCCGCATCGTCGGCGACATCGCGCACCTGAGGATGCGCAACTGGAACGGGATCGAGGTTGGTCAGGTCAGGGTTGTTGGCTTTTAGGGCCGCCGTGGATGGGAAGAGACGCCTGTCCCGGCTCAGGCTGCGTCGGGCGAGGTGGGCGCATCGACGCGGACGCGCAGGCCCGACGCAATCTCGCGGTTTATGTTGATCAGCACCTGAAGCTTGGCAGGGTTGACGTCGTTCATGGCTGTCAGTGTGATCGTGTGGTTGAAGATGAACATCCCAAGGCCGACGATGTTGCGCTTGATGTCCAGTGGCAACTGGCTCTCATCGTCGGTGACGGCCGCCACAAGGATCGTCCAGATCTTGCGATTGATCACAAGGGCCGCGTCAAGCTCGTCCTTCTTCGCGTCCCAGTTGTCCTTGATCGCCTGCAGGCGGGCTGCCGACTTGATCAGGACATGGGCTTCGAGATCACGTGGGCTGGTTGGTGCCGCTTGGGCTGTCTTCGCGTAGGCGTTGGCCGCGTAGGACATGGGCTAGGAGCTCGCTCTCGTATGTGATCAGTTTCTTTGCTGCTTTCAGAGCCTTGTAGAGGTCACCGTTTAAGATGCGGTTATTGAGATCGCTGATCACCGGGGCGGAACTGGGCACAGCTTCGAGAAACTCGCGCACCAGTGTGAAGTAGATCTCGTGGTGCTTGGCCACATCCTGGTCGAGATACATCAGCTGCACCGCCAGGTAGATGCGCTTGGCAGGCGTGTCCGCCGTCCTGTGCGTCAGGATGTCCTTTTCACGCAGGATCGGGGCCTCGCCCTCGATGAACAGGCGGGTGCGCTGGTCATCGGCGCGGATCACCACGGTGCCGATGATGATGCGTTCATGCGGCTTGAGTTCGACTTTCAGCGCCATGGCGATGGTCCTTGCCCCTCGGGCGGGTTGCGGGCGGCGATCTTGATCAGCTGAACAGCCGGAGGATGGCCTGGTCGGACTGCGATGCCAGTGAAAGGGCCTGCGTGGACAGCTGCTGGCGTGTCTGCAAGGCCAGAAGATTGGCGCCTTCCTCGTTGAGGTCGGCGACGACCAGATTGTCGGCACCCATCTTCATCAGCTTCACCGCTTCCTTGGTGAAGGATTCCCGGACGGTCGCCACGGTGTTGTTGGCGCCGAAGGTGGCAGCCTGGGCCCGGATGATCTTGATGGATTCGGTCAACTTGGCGAGGCCGGCATTGATCTCGGTGTCGGACTGCATCGAGCGCCGGGTGTCAGTGGCCGAAAGCCCGATCCCGGCTGAATCGAAGACGACACCGCGCACGATCATGCGGGTCGAGGCATCCTCGTTAAAGACCATGTCGAGGCTCTGCCCGTAGAGCAGGTTGGTGCCGTTGTAGCCGGAATCGCGTGCGGCAAAGGTGATCTGCTGGAGGATGTCGTTGTATTGCTCGGCGAATTTTGCGCGGGTCTGGTTGGTGGCCGCGGTGATGCTGCCCGTGTCTGTGGGTGTCGAGCCGGTCAGCGGCGGCTCGAAGGTGCCGAACAGGCTGTTGAGGTTGGTGGGCAGGGCTGGCAGGACCGCTGCAGCCGGTGTCCATTGCAGGCGCAGCGTGCCCATGGTGGTGTTGTCGATGATCAGGCGGCCACCGGCATCGATCGAGGCGTTGACGTAGCGCTCGCCCGTGGTGGCATTGTTGTTGGCCGGATCAGCGTTGATCGCCGCCACCAGATCCTGCGCCGTGTTGATGCCAGGCGCTCCGCCCGGAAACGTGAATGTCATGGTGGTCGCGGCCACGACCGGGTTGGAGGGCACGGTGAAGGTGACGCTCATCTGGTCGCCTGCCCTGAGCGGACCCGGAGGGGTCGCGGAGTTGAGCAGGTTCGGATTGGTGCCGAAATCGACTGCGCGGCGATTGGTGAGGTCCATGCCGGAGGCCAGCTTGGCATTGGTGGCGTTCGTGTTCAGGGCCGAACGCAGGCCGGCCTGCATCTGCTCGACCATGCGGGTGATGGCTTTCAGGCCATTGTCGGCGGCCTCGATGGTCTTGATGCCGAGGCCCATGTTGTCGAGCAGGCGGGTGAGGTCCTTGCCCCGCATCGACAGCCCTTCGGACTGGAAATAGTTCAGCGGATCATCGAGCGCCGAATTGACCTTGCGTCCGGTCGAGAGGCGGACCTGGGTCCTGTCCTGAAGCGCGGAAGCATTCTGGAGAGACAGCAGGTTGCTGCGGATGCCTTTTGAAAGAACAATGTCGTTCATCGGATCGGGTGTCCCATTCTGGACCAGCGATCCTTCTGAATCGCCTGAGCCCGATCATGATTTGTTAACCTTAACAGATCGTAAACCGCGAGATTGTTGCGGGTGCCTGCGCTCCAGACAAGACACAGGCCGGGTTTCTGCCCGGCCTGTGTGCGGCTCGTGAAGGGTGCGACGATGCCGTGGCGCGGTCAGCCCGGCTTGCGGGCGTAAAGCTCCATCTGGGCCTTGTAGCGTCCCGGAATGTCGAACAGCTCGACCGCGAAGCCCTGCCGGGCCAGCAGGGCCGACAGCGACGTGCGCGTGAAGTTGTGGTGATGCTCGATTTCCATCCAGTAGGGATTGGCCGAGGCCTGGTCCATCAGCCGCCAGCTCGACGAATCCATGTTCGGCAGCGAAATGATCAGCAGGCCGCCTGGTGCCAGCAGGTCGTGCGCATGGGCGAGCGCCCCGCGGGGGAAGGTCATGTGCTCCAGCACGTCGAACATCGAGATCACCGTGACAGGCGTCTCAGCCCTTGCGGCCATGAACTCGCTCTGGGCGGCGGCATAGCCGAGCCGCTGGATGGCGGCCACGGGCTCTGCCCGCGCATCGAGGCCGAGTGCAGCAAAACCGAATTCCGACGCAGTCATGACCAGTGCTCCGTCGCCGCAGCCGACATCGAGCCAGGTCGGCAGCACCGGGCCGGCCATGGCAGGCGCATAGCCACCCAGCAGGCGCACCGCGTTCTGCACGGTGGGCCGCCAGGTCTGGCGCTTCTGGTCCGGATCGCCACCGGCGACCTGCGAAGGATGCGACTTGCGGAACACTTCGGCAAGGCCCGCCTCAGTCCAGTAATGCTGGGTGAAGACATGGCCGCAATCGTCGCAGCGCATCCAGTCCAGCGTCGGTGGCAGACGATCATGCCAGTTGACGTAAGATGTGGTGGCGGCCGCGCCGACATGGCGCATCCGGACGCTGTCGCAGAGCGGGCAGCAGGCATAGGCGGTGCGGATCGCGTCAAAGCGGCCCTCAATGGGCGCCGCGGCAATGCTTGACCTTGATTCCGACATGGTCCGGCTCAGCGGGGCAGGGCGAGGCGCTGCTGGCGCGCGGCCTTGCGCTCGCCAAAGCCCTGCGCGTAGGCAACATGGCTGCCTTCCGGGAGCCTGCCGCGCTTGACCAGTTCGAGGATGCAGCGGATCGCAAGATCGACGCTTTCATGGACCACTTCTGCCAGATAGGCGGTGTGGCGCAGCGTCTCGTCCGGGATCGGGTCCGGGTGGACGATGTCGCGGATGTAGACGATGTCGGCCTCGAGGAGTTGGTTGAGTGGCCGGCGGAAGTCATTGCCCATCACGGTCGGTGCGATGATCCAGCGCTTGCAGGCCTGCATGTGGTGCGGGATGAAGCCCTTGGCGCGCATGAAGCAGTCGATCTCGCCGAAGCTCGCCTGGTTCTTGTAGAGCGGCACGAACGAGACCTCGATCTGGATCATGGCCAGTTCGTCGAGCTTGGCCCCGCCGTGCTGGAGAATCATCAGTTCGGAGCCCTGCACGTCGATCTTGATGTAGTGCAGCGGATCGACCTCCTCGACGTCGGCAAGGCGGCGGGTCTGCATCGGCACGGTGCGATTGACCTGGCCGAAGCCCTCGAAACCGTTGAAGAAGTTCAGCGCGGCCGGGTCCGGCTCCAGCAGCGAGGTCATGCCGGCAGGGCAGATGTGCAAGGTGTGCATCCCGCCATCGCCAAGCGCGTAGGGCAGGTAGGTCTGGCGCTCGTTGTTGGTGCGCACGAGATCGTTGAAGCAGGCTTCTTCCGGCTCGAAGCCGAACTTGCGCGCATGGCCGCGCGCGGCAAGATCGGCGAAGGCATCGGGCTCGCCATAATAGGCCGCGCCGATGTCGGCGATGACGAGTGGCTTGTCGAGACCCAGAAAGGTCTTGAGCCATTCATGGTCCGGGGCCAGCCGCGAGGCGGGCTGAAGCGCGTTGCCAAGGCCGCCCAGGCTGAGCGGGGCCGGTGCAGGCTGGTTGAAGACGAGTGTCTGCGGCTTTGCGCTCATCGGTGTGGCTCTCCCGGCATCGCGGACCTTGCGTCGCAAGCGCTGCGTCAGGCGTCCATCGTATGGCCAATCATGGTTAACGAATCGTTTGCCTTTGCACGCTAGGCATGGGCGATGGCCTGCAAAGGGGCTGGCGCGGTTGCAAGGAAACGGACATGCCCGGTCGTGAATGCGGTTCCTGCTCGCTGTGCTGCAAGGTGCTCGATGTGCCGGCGGTCTACAAGCCGGCGGGCCAGTGGTGCCGCCATTTCCGGGCTGGCAGCGGCTGCGATATCCATCAGCTTCGGCCCAAGCCGTGCCGCGAGTTTTCCTGCCTGTGGCTTGCCGAGGACTGGCTGGGCGATGAGTGGAAGCCCAGCACCTCCAAGTTCGTGATGGCCTGGGAATATGACGGCGAGTGCCTGACGATCTATCCGGACCCGAAGTCCCCGAACTCCTGGAAGCTGGAGCCTTATTATTCGGTTCTCAAGCAGCTTGCGGCGCGGCATCTGTCGGAAAACCGGCTGGTGATGGTGGTCGAGACCAGCCGCCGCCTGCTGGTTCTGCCCGATCAGGACGTGGTGGTGGGCACGCGCGGCGACATCTTCGAATGGCAGATCACGCCCAAGGATGACGGCTCGGGCCAGTTCGATGTGGTTTTTGATCCGGTTTCGGACGGTCGCAAGGGCGGCGCGACCCGCTTCGATCAGTCGCCATCGCAGCCGCAGGC
>JAPLOV010000023.1:11387-12417 GCA_026400565.1 Hyphomicrobiales bacterium
CAGCTGAGCCCCCCGCTCAAGCAGCGCGAAGCGCGATAGCGGGGCTAGACGTCCTCAAGCAGCGCGAAGCGCGATAGCGGGGCTAGACGTCCTCAAGCAGCGCAAAGCGCGATAGCCGACCCTTCCCCTTCAGGTCGTGCCGGTGCGCAGCCGGTCCATGTAGTTGCCGGCGAACATCTGCATGCCGATGTGGCCGATCTTGCGGTCGACCTTGGCCCAGACCTCGCCGCCGCACTGGTTGATCCAGCGGTCGCAGAAGGACAGATCTTCGGACAGGTAGCGGTTCATTTCGGCTGAAAAGACCGGGTCGAAGAAACCTGTGACAGTGCCGTCGAAGAAGCCGCCATTGTTCTCGGCCTTGCTTGCCTCCGGCGTTTTGACAGCGCCCTTCTCGATCATCGTGCGGAAGGTGCTGAGCTTGATGAGGCAAAGGCCCATGCCGATGCCGGCCACGGGGCACAGCCCCTCGGTAATCTGGAGCATCGGGTTGGGCAGGTGGCGATGCACGAATTCAAGTGCGGCCGTGGATGCCTCTTCCATCGTCTTGCCGGCCCTTGCGGCCGCGAAGAACTGATCGTGGTGAAACAGCCTCTTGGGATAAATGTAGCCGATCACATCCTTGTCGGCGCGCAGCAGATCGACAACGGCGTCTGCCTCGAAGCTCATGTCGTCGTCCACGAAGAGCATGTGCGTCACGTGCTTCTCGCGCAGCGCGTGCGAAGCCATGGTGTTGCGCGCCACGGTGATCTCGGCGCTGTCGATGTTGATCACATCGCAAGGGATGCCAAGCGTCGCCAGCAGGAATGTGGTGCGCGAGAGACTGACCATGGTGTGGCTCATGACCGTGCCGCGGATGCTGGGCACACAGATCAGGATGTTGACGGGGGTCTTGCTGCTCATGCCGGGATCTCCTGCCCGGCTCCGGGATATGCGATTCGTAACGCGGGCGTGAGGGAAGAAAACCTGCCCCGGAACGGACAAACCGGCGGGTTGCCCCGCCGGTTCGCCTTGTGTCGTTTCGGTTGCCGAA
>JAPLOV010000120.1 GCA_026400565.1 Hyphomicrobiales bacterium
CCACGCCCTGCATGGCGTCATAGGCGGAATCAAGCGTCGAGAAGCCGATGTCGGCGTCGCCAGCCGCGACCAGCTTGCAGTTGTCGACCGAGCCGCCGGTGACCTGCGACGTTGCCTGCATGTTCGGCAGTTTCTCGGTCAGGATCTTGGCGATGCCACCGCCGTAGGGGTAGAACACGCCGCCGGTTCCGCCGGTGACGATGGTCAGGCGCTGCCTGGCCTGAGCGAGCGCGGGTGCGCCGATGAGGGCGGCGGCACCAAGTCCGAGGCCGCCGGCAACAACACCGCGGCGGGAAATCAGGTCTGTCATGTCAATCCTCCCAGAATGAGCCCCGCCATCGTTGAGGATACGGGATTGAGCCCTTACTTAGGGAGATAATGGCCGTGTGACCAGTGGTGGCCGCGGGTTTGGTTGACGCGGGAGGCGCTCAACCCCGGATCGGCTCGACCTTGTCGGCCGTCTGGACGAACTTGGCCATGACGTAGAGGCCAGCCAGCGAGAACACCGCCATCAGGCCATACTGGACCGCAGCACCCAGTTCGAAGATGCCGGCAATGGCCCAACCGGCGGCGAAAGCCAGTCCAAACACTTCGGTGCCGATCAGGATGGCGGCGCACGCGATGGTGGTCAGGTTGCGGGTGTTGAGGCTGCGGGTGCTTTCGGCCACGATGACATCTCTTCCGGATTGATGCGCGAAAATCGCGCTTGTCCCTCGGTTGCCTCTTCGCCTAGCCTAGTCTGGCGATTTCGGCAACGCCCGTTGCCGCGCGACCTCCGGACTCCCGCTTGCCCCGATGCCACCATTGATGGTTCTTCCAGCAGGCAAGGGCAGGCCCCGCGATGTCATTTTTCACGCCATGAGCAAAGTATCACCCCATGTCTGAGACATCTGTGTTTTCGTCTGCCGCCGTTGCGGCACCGCATCATCTGGCCAGTGAAACCGGGCGCAACATCCTGGCGCAGGGCGGCAATGCGGTGGAGGCCATGATCGGCATGGCGGCGACCATCGCGGTGGTCTATCCGCACATGAACGGGATCGGTGGCGACGGTTTCTGGCTGGTGCGCGACAGGCGCGGCAAGGTCGTGGCCATCGAGGCCTGCGGGCCGGCCGGCAGTCTGGCCACGATCCGCCGCTACCGCGACAAGGGCTATGGCGCGATCCCGCCGCGCGGACCCGATGCCGCCGTCACGGTTGCCGGTGCCATTGGCGGCTGGCAGGTTGCGGCTGGGCTGGCCGCCGATCTTGGCGGGACGCTGCCGCTACGCCTGCTGACCGAGGATGCCATCCGCCATGCCCGCAACGGCGTGCCGATCTCGGCCTCCGAAGCGCGCTACCGGATCAAGGAGGGCGACGGGCTCTATGCCGCGCCGGGTTTCGCCAAGGTGTTCAAGACCGCCGACAAGGCGCTGGTGGCCGGTGACATCCGCACCAATGCCGCCCTTGCCGGCACGCTGGAGCAGATCACGCGCGCCGGTCTCGACGATTTCTATCGCGGCGACGTGGCCCGCGAGATGGCCGCCGACCTCGAAGCCATCGGCGCGCCTGTCACGCGCTCCGATCTGGCCGGCTTCCATGCCCGCACGACAAGCCCCCTGTCGCTGAGGCTGCCGGGGACGACGGTCTACAACTTCCCGCCGCCGACCCAAGGGCTGGCATCGCTGATCATTCTTGGCCTGCTGGAGCGGCTCGACATCCGGCGCCGCGATTCGTTCGAGCACATCCACGGGCTGGTCGAGGCCTCGAAGCGCTCCCTTGCTGCGCGCGACCGGGTGATCACCGATCCGGCGCGCATGACGGTCGATCCGGCCGACATGCTCAGCGATGCCTGGCTGGCGAAGGAGGCCGCGAAGATCGACATGAAGCGCGCCGCCGAGTGGCCGATGAAGGCCGGCGACGGCGACACGATCTGGATGGGTGCGATCGACCGCGACGGATTGTCCGTCTCCTATATCCAGTCCGTCTACTGGGAATACGGCTCGGGCTGCGTGCTGGAAAAGACCGGTGTGACCTGGCAGAACCGGGGCGTGTCGTTCTCGCTGAACGAGGGGGCGCTCAATCCGCTGGAGCCGGGCCGCAAGCCGTTCCACACGCTCAACCCGGCGATGGCGGCGTTCGATGACGGGCGGGTGGTTTCCTACGGCTGCATGGGCGGCGATGGCCAGCCGCAGTTCCAGGCGCAGGTGTTTTCGCGCTACCGGATGGGCATGGGGGTCGCCGATGCCGTGGATGCGCCGCGCTTCCTGTTCGGCAAGACATGGGGCGCCAATTCGACCTCGCTCAAGATCGAGAACCGCTTCGATCACATGGTGGTCGCGAGGCTGGCTGCCGCAGGGCATGCGCTGGAGGAGTGGGGCGTGCCCTATGACGACCAGTTCGGCCATGCCGGGCTGCTGGTGAAGCACGTCAAGGGCCACGTCGAGGCCAGCCATGATCCGCGCTCCGACGGCGATGCCAAGGGGCTGTGATGCTCGGGGGCTGTGATGCTCCGGGGCTTTGCTGGCCCGTCCCGTGCATGTGTCGTAACCTGTGTCGTAACCTGCCGCCATTTCCCACCCGATGAGGCCCTCCATGCGCGATGACAGCCTGCACAGTTTCGTGCCCTATCCCGATGTTCCGGTGGCGCATGCGGCGGACGGTCCGCTCAAGGGCCTGAGCCTTGGCGTCAAGGATCTGTTCGACGTGAAGGGCTATCCCACCGGGGCAGGTTCGCCCCACATGCTCGCGATGTCGGGCATCAAGAAGACCCATGCCCCGCTGGTCGCGATCATGCTGAAGGCCGGTGCCCGCTTCGTCGCCAAGACGGTGACGGACGAGCTGGCCTTCTCGCTCAATGGCAAGAACGCCCATTTCGGCTCGCCGATCAATGCTGCCGTGCCGGAACGGATCACGGGCGGGTCGTCCTCCGGTTCTGCCTCGGCGGTGTCGGGCCGGCTGGTCGATGTGGCGCTGGGCACCGACACGGGCGGTTCGGTCCGCGCGCCGGCGAGCTATTGCGGGCTGTTCGGCATCAGGCCAACCCACGGGCGCGTCACGCTGAAAGGCTGCTGGCCGTTGGCCGACAGTTTCGATACGCCCGGCTACTTCACCCGCGATGGCGCGACCCTCGTGCGGGTCGGCGAGGTCTTTCTCGGCAAGGACAGGTCCCCCTTGCCCGAAGCGCCGCGCCTGATCGTGGCACGCGACATGTTCGATCTGGCTGTGCCGGAGGCTGGCCGCATCCTCGGTGATGTGGTCAACAGGCTGGCCCTGAGCCTTGGCGACATGGCCGAGGCGAGGCTGGCGAAGGATATCGACGCGCTCTACTGGGCCTTCCGCTGGTTGCAGGGCCGCGAGGCCTGGCTGGCGGATGGCGAGATGATCAGCCGGTTCGCGCCGCCGCTCGGGCCCGGCGTTGCCGAGCGTTTCGCCTTTGCCCGCTCTGTCACCGACGAGCAGGTGGAAGCCGGCCAGCGCACCCGCACCGCCTTCCGCAAGACCGTCCGCGCGCTGCTTGGCAAGGATGGCGTGATCGTGATGCCGACGGTGCCCGATGTCGCGCCGCTGACCTCGACCAGCGAGGGTGATCTTGACGATTTCCGTAACCGGGCGCTGCGCCTGCTGTGCCCGTCGGGGCTGACCGGTTTTCCGCAGATATCGATCCCGGTGGCGATGCGGGACGGCGCGCCGCTGGGCCTTTCCATCCTTGGCCCGCCCGGCAGCGATCTGTCGCTCGTCAAGCTGGCGGCGCGGCTCGAGGTTGCCGCGCGCCTGAGGATCGCGTGAACATGGCCGGATCGGGTTTCCTCCCGCGCCGGGATCATCTAGCCTGACGCCATGAGCACGCACGACCATACCCATGACGATCACCATGGCCACGATCACGGCCATGGTCATGACGACCATTCGCACCTGTCTGCGATGGAGGCGCGGGTACGGGCGCTGGAGACGATCCTCGTCGCCAAGGGCCTTGTCGATCCTGCTGCACTCGACGCGATCATCGACACCTACGAGACCAGGATCGGCCCGCGCAACGGCGCCCGCGTCGTGGCAAAGGCCTGGGCCGATCCGGCCTACGCCTCACGGTTGAAGGCGGATGCCACGGCGGCCATCGCCGAACTTGGCTTCACGGGCCGGCAGGGCGAACACATGGTGGCCGTGTTCAATGATGCCGGCACGCATCATCTGGTCGTCTGCACCCTTTGCTCCTGTTATCCTTGGGCGGTGCTCGGACTTCCGCCGGTCTGGTACAAGTCCGCGCCCTATCGCTCGCGGGCCGTGCTCGACCCGCGCGGCGTGCTGGCTGAATTCGGGCTGGTTCTCGACCCAGCCGTTCAGCTGCGCGTCTGGGATTCGACCGCCGAAATGCGCTACCTGGTGATCCCCGAAAGGCCCGCCGGCACGGATGGCTGGAGCGAGGATGCGCTGGCCGATCTCGTCACCCGCGACGCGATGATCGGCACCGGAGTGGCGCCGATGCCCGGCAGCCGCAATGCAGGTGCGGTCTTGCCATGAACGGGGCACAGGACCTTGGCGGGCAGATGGGTTTCGGCCCGGTGGCTCAGGAAATCGGCGAGCCGCTGTTTCATGCCGCGTGGGAAAAGCGGGCGCTGGCATTGACGTTGGCCGCCGGGGCCATGGGCCACTGGACCATCGACGAGAGCCGCCATGCCCGCGAGAGCCTGCATCCGGTGGATTACCTGTCGTCCAGCTATTACGAGATCTGGACCAAGGCGCTGGAAGTCCTGCTGCTGCGCCATGGCTTCGTGGCGCGTGAGGAACTCGCCAGCGGGCAGGTGAGCGTAGCACCGACAACGCCGCGCCGTGTGCTGCATGCCGACATGGTGCCTGCCGTGCTGGCCAAGGGCGGCCCGACGCATCGCGACAAGGCCGGCGCGCCGCGCTTTGCCGTCGGCGACCGGGTGAAAACGATCGTGATCCATCCTGCGGGGCACACCCGCCTGCCGCGCTATGCCCGCGGCAAGGCCGGCGTGATCGAGATGCGGCATGGCGCGCATGTCTTTCCGGACAGCAATTCCCGTGGCGGCGGCGAGCAGCCGGACTGGCTCTACACGGTGAGGTTCGAGGCACGGGAGTTGTGGGGGCGAGAGGCCGATCCCAACTCCGCCGTCAGCATCGACGCCTGGGAAAGCTACCTGCTGGAAGAGCCAGCATGAGCGCTCACGCGATCGTTCCCGGCCTGGAAGCGGCGCTGGCCGGCACGGCTCCTTTACCCTGTGATGCGGCGGGGCCGGTGTTCGCCGAACCCTGGCAGGCGCAGGCATTCGCCATGGTGGTCGCGCTGCACGCGCGCGGCCTGTTCACCTGGGCCGAATGGGCCGAGGCGCTGTCGCAGGAGATCGCGGCTGCATCACTGCAAGCCGATGCCGCTGACGATGGCAGTCACTATTACGCCTGCTGGCTGGAAGCGCTGGAGCACATCACCATCGCCAAGGGCGTGTCGAGCCATGCGGCCATCGACGCACTGGCCGCTTCATGGGCGAGGGCCGCGGAGGCGACACCGCATGGCCGGCCGATCGCGCTGGAGAATGATCCGCAGCACGGAGCAGGCTCAGGAGCCTGAGCCGGCGCTCCACAATCCGAACAGCAGGAGCGCGCCCAGCACGGCGACGAAGGCCGCTGCCAGACACTCGCCAGCCCGCACCGCAATCGCCGCTGTCTGTCCGCGCCCGCCGGCAATATGCAGGGCAAGATGCTTGGCCATCACCGCCAGCAGCGCGATCAGGCCCGTGGTCAGGGCTGTGCCCAGCGCCATGGCCAAGGTCGTGGCAATGCCGGCCCAGACCAGACCTTGCGACGCGGCGAAGACCAGTACGATGATGGCTCCGGCGCAGGGGCGGATGCCGGCTGTCAGCACCACGGCTGCGGTCTGCGCGAGGCTGCGCGGGGCTGGAGGCGGGAGCATCGCTTCATGCCGGCAGCCCGGCGCACAGGCTGCCACCTCGCCGCGCAAGGCCCCGGAGAGCAGGCCGGCCTTGCGCCAGAGCAGGGCCAGGCCAAGCGCCGTGATGGCCGCGAAGCTGACGATCTCGATCCAGCGCGACGCGGCGTTCATGTCGCGCGCCGTGGCCTTCAGCAGCATGGTCATGACCAGAACCAGCGTGATTGCCACCAGCGCCTGCACAAGCGCCGCGCCGAGGCTCAGGGTGAAGCCGCGCAAGGCGGCCGAGCGTTCATCGGACATGATGTAGGCCGAGATCACAGCCTTGCCATGGCCCGGTCCGGCGGCATGGACCACGCCATAGGCGAAGCCGAGGCCAAGCAGGGTCGGCAGCGCCGCCGGGCTGTCCTTGAGCAGGCGCAGGGCTGCGGTCAGTTCGCGGTAGAAACCAGCCTGCCAGGCCATGATCATCGCGCCGATGCCGGTCGCGGCGGGAGCGGCCTCGCGCGGGCCGACGCCAAACGGGCTGCGGGCCGGAGGCGGCGGCGGCGCGCCGCTGGCCAGCCACCAGCCGAGAAGGCCCATCAACCCGGCCATCAGGGCCAGTGCCGCAAAGGCTACAAACAGGCGCAAGGGCCTGCCATCACCCGGCATCGCCGCATCCGAACCCGCCGCGCCGAGGCGCGATGGATCGCTCACGGACATGCCACAAGCACCCTGTTGATGAAGCTCGCGCCGAAGTTGCTGCCCGCCAGCGAAGTGAAGAAATCCTCGGACAGGCGCTGCTGCTGGGTGGTTTCCATGGGCTTTGGGCGGGTGATGGTGCGTGCGCAGCCAGCCGGCGCGCCGGTGGTCCGGACCGCATCATCGCCATCGGCGAACGTGAACGAGACGAACCAGGTCGGGTCGTAGATTTCGAGCGAAAAGGTCTTGCGATTGGAGGGTGCCTTGAGGGGCAGCGTGAAGGTGAGCGTCAATTGCGCCTTGTCGTAGCTCAGGGCGTAGTCGATGGGCTTGCCGAAATCCTGCTTGGCCCCGTTGGCCTTGGCGAAGGTGAAAAAGTCGAACTCGTGCAGCGACTCGACATTGATCTTCGCCAGTTCCACGAGTTCGTCTGCCGAGAGCTTGCCATCATTGTCCTTGTCGAGCCCCTGGACGGCAAAAGACGAATAGGCTTCGTCGAATGTCCAGGCATGGCGCACGGCGCTGATGCGGCCATCGGTGCTGTAGACCACGTCCGATTTCACCGCGACCCAGACGTGGGGATGGGCCGCCGCCGGGCTGGCCGAGAATGCCAGGCCAAGGGCCGCGCCAAGGGCCGCGCCAAGGGCCGCGCCAAGGGCCGCGCCAAGGGCCGCGCCAAGGGCCGCGCCAAGAGCCGAAGTTCGGACGGAGCCAGGTTGGGAGGCCAGTTTGGACATGCCGGGGAAAAGACCTCTGGGGGGTGCGCGGGATGGCCAGACGCTGACCCGATATTGTTGACGAACCCTGAATACTGCCGGAACGCGGCTTTGCCAAGGCGGCAGGATCGGGCGGCAAGATCGGGCCCGGAGATGGGAACGATCCCGGCTCTGGGCTTCAAACTGGGCGGAATCTTGACCGGTGACGACAAGACCATCGGGCAAGGCAGGCCGACCCCGCGCACGCGCCTGCTCCGGACGCGGGACGCATTGACGGATCCAATCATATATGTCAGTATTGCTGACATATTCACAAGACCGCTATGGGGTTAGTCTTCTATCAAAGCGGCAGTGCCTTGCACAGGACGGCCAGATCGTGTCCGGTCAGGCCAGGAGGATCCGATGGCAGACAAAAGCGTGACCGCAACCGGCATGTCTGACGTATCCCTCGACGACAAATACGACCTGGGCAAGACCCGTGTGTTCCTGACCGGCACACAGGCCATCGCGAGGCTGCTGCTGATGCAGAAGCTCCGCGACCAGCGGGCCGGGCTCGACACGGCGGGCTTCGTCTCGGGCTATCGCGGCTCGCCGCTGGGCGGGCTTGACACCCAGTTGCTGCGCGCCGGCAAGGTGCTGAAAGCGGCCAACATCCAGTTCCAGCCTGGTCTCAACGAGGATCTGGCGGCGACGGCGGTCTGGGGTTCCCAGCAGGCCGAGATGCGCGGCGAAGGCAAGCATGATGGCGTGTTTGCACTTTGGTATGGCAAGGGCCCCGGCGTCGACCGCTCCGGCGACGTGTTCCGCCACGCCAACATGGCCGGAACCTCGCGCCATGGCGGCGTGATCGCGCTGATGGGTGATGACCACACGGCGGAGAGTTCGACCAACGCCCACCAGACCGAATTCGTGTTTGTTGACCGGATGATGCCGGTTCTCAACCCGGCCGGCGTGCAGGAAATTCTCGACTATGGCCTGCACGCGATCGCGCTGTCGCGCTTCGCCTCCGTCTGGGTCGGGCTGAAATGCGTCAAGGACAACATCGAATCGACCTCGTCGGTCGATGGTTCGGTGGACCGGGTAAAGATTGTCATCCCTGATTTCGAGATGCCGCCGGGCGGGCTCGGCATCCGCACGCCGGATGACTTCCTTGATCAGGAAAAGCGCCTGCACATCCACAAGCGGGCGGCGATCCTTGCTTACCTGAAGGCCAACCGGATCAATGAACTGGTCATGGCCGGCGGCAAGACGCCGCGCATCGGCATCATCACCGTCGGCAAGTCCTATCTCGACGTCCGGCAGGCCATGGACGATCTGGGGATCGACGAGGTCAGGGCCGGCAATCTCGGCCTGCGCCTGCTCAAGATCGGTTGCCCATGGCCGATCGGGCGCGATGTGCTGGAGGAGTTTGCGGCCGGACTCGACCTGATCATGGTGGTCGAGGAAAAGCGCTCGCTGATCGAGGTGCAGGTGCGCGAAGAACTCTACGGCTCGGCGCATCAGCCGGTGGTGATCGGCAAGAAGGACGAGGCCGCACAATGGCTGTTCCCGGTCCATGGTGCGCTCGATCCGAACGACATCGCCCTGGCGCTCGGCCAGCGGCTGCTGCGCTACCACGAGGATGCCGAGCTTGCCGCTCGCCTTGCCGCCATCGGGGCCATGCAGGGCAAGCTGGCCGAGGTGCAGGAACACGCGAAGCGCACGCCCTATTTCTGCTCTGGCTGCCCGCACAACTCATCGACCGTGGTGCCTGACGGCATGCGCGCCTATGCGGGCATCGGCTGCCACTACATGGTGCAGTGGATGCATCGCGACACGGATGGCTTCACCCAGATGGGCGGGGAGGGTGCCAACTGGGTTGGCGAGGCTCCGTTCTCGCGGCGCGGCCATGTCTTCCAGAACCTGGGCGATGGCACCTACACCCACTCGGGTTCGTTGGCGATCCGCTGGGCGGTCGCGGCCAAGGTCAACGTCACCTACAAGCTGCTCTACAACGATGCGGTGGCGATGACTGGCGGGCAGGCTGCCGAGGGTGGCCTCAAGCCGTGGCAGATGGCGCAGCAGATCGCCGCCGAGGGCGTGGAGCGCATCGCGGTCGTCTCCGATGAGCCCGGCAAATATCCATCCGGCATCCCGTGGCCGGCGGCGACCACGTTCCACCACCGGGACGACCTCGAAGGCGTGCAGCGCGAACTGGCCGAGGTGCCCGGGGTGTCGCTGCTGCTCTATGACCAGACCTGCGCGACCGAGAAGCGCCGTCGCCGCAAGCGCGGCGACTATCCCGATCCGGACAAGCGCGTGATCATCAACGAGCTGGTGTGCGAGGGCTGCGGTGACTGCGGCGTCACGTCCAACTGCGTCTCGGTCCAGCCGCTGGAGACCGAGTTCGGGCGCAAGCGCCAGATCGACCAGTCGAACTGCAACAAGGATTTTTCCTGCGTCAACGGCTTTTGCCCGTCCTTCGTGACCGTGGAGGGTGCACAGCCGAGAAAGGCCGATGTGCCGAAGGCGGATGCCGGCGCGCTCGGGGACGGCCCCTTGCCGGAACCTGTCGTGCCGGCCCTGACCGCCAACTACGCCGTCATCGTCACCGGCGTGGGCGGCACGGGCGTGGTCACGATCGGCGCGATCCTCGGCATGGCGGCCCACCTCGAAGGCAAGGGCTGCGGCATGATCGACATGGCCGGGCTGGCGCAGAAGGGCGGCGCCGTGTTCAGCCATGTGCGGCTGGCGCCGACGCCGGAAGACATCCACGCCATCCGCGTGGCGGCGGGGCAAGCGGACCTCGTGCTGGGCTGCGACCTGATCGTGACCGGATCGAAGAAGGTGCTGGCGGCCGTGCGCAAGGACGACACGACCGTGCTGTGCAACACCGCCGAGTTCCTGCCGGGTGACTTCACCCGCAATGCCGATTTCTCGCTGCCGAGCGAGCGCATCAAGCGCTCGGTGCTGTCAGCGGCGGGCCGGGAGCACACCCACTTCATCGACGCCACCGGCGCAGCGATGGCGCTGCTCGGCAATGCCATCGCCGCCAACATGTTCTCATGGGCTATGCGTGGCAGCTGCGGCGGATTCCGCTGGGCCGCGCCGCACTGGAGCGCGCCATCATGCTCAATGGCGAGGCGGTGGCCATGAACCTCAAGGCCTTCGCGCTGGGCCGGCGGGCCGCCCATGATCCGGCTCAACTCGCTGTCTTCCTCGGTGCCGCCAAGGCCCCCACCGCCGCGCGGCATATCTCCGCCTCGCTGGACGAGATGATCGAGCGCCGCGTCGCGCACCTGACAGGCTACCAGAACGCGGCCTATGCCCAGCGCTATGCCGCGCTGGTGCGGAAGGTGCGGGCCGAGGAAGAGCGCGTGCTGCCCGGTTCAACCAGGCTGGCCGAGGCTGTGGCGCGCTACGGCTTCAAGCTGATGGCCTACAAGGATGAATACGAGGTGGCCCGGCTCTACAGCGATGGCAGCTTCCTCAAGCAGGTCGCCGCCACCTTCCAGGGCGAGGACCTGCGCTTCAACCTGCACCTCGCGCCGCCCTTGCTGGCCAAGGTCGATCCGGTGACCGGACAGCTGCGCAAGATGACGTTCGGGCCATGGATGCTGCGTGCGATGGGCGTTCTGGCCAAGCTGAAGGGCCTGCGCGGCACCCCGTTCGATGTGTTTGGCTATACCCATGAGCGCCGGACGGAACGCCGCCTGATCGCAGACTACATCGCGCTGGTGGACGAACTGACCGGCAAGCTGAGCGCCGGCAACCTGCCGCTGGCCGTGGCGCTGGCCGCCATCCCCGAGAAGATCCGCGGGTTCGGCCATGTCAAGGAACGGCATCTTGTGCAGGCCAAGGCGGAAGAAGCCGATCTTCTGGCCCGCTTCCGGGCTGGCGAGACGATGGCGCCGATGGCCGAGGCTGCCGAATAGGGCGCGTCGCAGGGGCCTTGCGGCCCGCAACATCGTTCATTTGCGCACAGCGCACCCCAGGTCTGCGGGATGGGTGCGGGCATTTGCGCATAAAGTTGAGGCTTGCTCCCACCACGCTTGTCAGTATGTTTCCCATCGGCCGGGTCTTGTTCCCGGTCCAAATGGTTTCATGTGAGACCATCAAGATCGCTTCAAGCGGCAGCCAGTCCAACCGGCTGGCAGGAAACACGAGGGAGGACGGACGTTGGCCCAGTCAGCGACCGACAAGCTGGACACGTTCCCGAAGCTGCTGCGGCGCAATGCCGCGTCACGTGGCAGCAGGACGGCGTTCCGGCACAAGGATCTCGGCATCTGGCAATCCTGGACCTGGGCAGAGGTCTACGAGATCGTGCGCGCCTATGCGGTCGGGATGAAGTCGCTTGGCCTTGTCCGCGGCGACAAGGTGGCCATCGTCGGGGCCAATCGCCCGAAGCTCTACTGGTCGATGATGGCCGCGCAGATGCTGGGCGCCGTGCCCGTGCCGGTCTATTCGGACGCCATCGCGGATGAACTGGCCTATGTGCTCGATCATGCCGAGGTGCGCTTTGCCACCGTGCAGGATCAGGAGCAGGTCGACAAGTTGCTGTCGGTCAGCGAGCGCGTGCCGCGCCTCAAGACAATGCTCTATGACTGGGGTCGTGGCCTCAGGGATTACGACCACACCCATCTGCACCCGATCGAGGCCGTGATCGCGCAGGGCCGGGCGCGGCTGTCCGAGGGGCCCGATGTGGGTGCTGCCCTTGATGCCGAGATCGACAGCGGCGCAGGCGATGATCTGTCGATCATCCTCTACACCTCCGGCACCACCGGCCGCTCCAAGGGCGTGATGCTGACGGCGGGCCGCTCGATCGCGGCAGCCACCGACACGGTCGCCTTCGACCATCTGTCCGACCAGGACGAGGTCCTGGCCTATCTGCCGCTGGCCTGGGTAGGCGATCACTACCTGAATTTTGCGCAAGGCCTGGTCGCAGGGTTCTGCACCGCGTGTCCCGAAAGCGCCGATACCGCGCAGGCGGATTTGAAGGAGATCGGGCCGACCTTCTACTTCGCGCCGCCGCGCGTGTTCGAGAACCTGCTGACGCGCGTGATGATCCGGATGGAGGATGCGGGCAGCCTCAAGCGCCGGATGTTCCATCACTACATCGCGGTCGCCAAGCAATGGGGCGAGAAGATCCTCAACGGGCAGGAGGTGCCGCTGTCGGCGCGCCTGTCCTACGGGCTGGGCAACCTTCTGGTCTACGCGCCGCTGAAGAATGCGCTCGGGTTCTCCAAGGTGCGCACCGCTTACACGGCCGGCGAGGCGATCGGTCCCGAACTGTTCTCGTTCTACCGCTCGCTCGGCATGAACCTGAAGCAGCTTTATGGGCAGACCGAGGCCTTCCTTTATGTCACTGCGCAGCCGGACGGACAGATCAGGGCCGATACGGTCGGACCCGCCACGCCGAACGTGGAGATCCGGATCGAGGACGGCACGGGGGAGGTGCTCTACAAGTCTCCCGGCCAGTTCGTCGGCTATTTCAAGGATGCCGAGAAAACCGCCGAGACGATGACGCCGGATGGTTTCGTGCGCACCGGCGATGCCGGCTTCTTTGAGGTCGGTACCGGCCATCTCAAGATCATCGACCGGGCCAAGGATGTCTCGAAGCTGAAGTCCGGTGACCTGTTCGCGCCGAAGTACATCGAGAACCGGCTGAAGTTCTATCCGAACATCAAGGAGGTGGTGGCGTTTGGCCAGGGAGAGGATTTCGTCACGGTGTTCATCAACATCGATCTCACCGCCGTGGGCAACTGGGCGGAGCGCAACAACGTGGTCTATGGCTCCTATCAGGAACTGGCCGGGCACCCGGATGTCTACAGCATCATCGCGGCCCACGTGGACGCGGTGAATGCCCAGCTTGCCGCCGAACCGGCCATGGCGGCTGCCCAGGTCAGGCGGTTCCTGATCCTGCACAAGGAACTGGATGCCGACGACGGCGAGCTTACCCGCACCCAGAAGGTGCGGCGCGGCTTCGTCGGCGAGCGTTATGCGCCGCTGGTGAAAGCGCTCTACGACGGCTCGGCCGAGGCGGACATCTCGACCGAAGTCACCTTCGAGGATGGCCGCAAGGGCGTGATCTCGGCCCGCGTCAAGGTCAGGGACGCGACGCAGTTTCCGGCCACCACCACTGCCGGAAAGGCCGCATGATGCTGCATGTCTCGCCCCAGAGCACCAGTGGCGCGATCGCCAAGGGCGAGGTGCTGCTCAATGTCGAGAACGTCTCGCTGCGCTTCGGCGGCGTGAAGGCGATCTCGGATGTGTCCTTCGACATTCGCAAGGGCGAGGTCAGGGCCATCATCGGTCCGAACGGCGCCGGAAAGACCTCGATGCTGAACTGCATCAACGGCTTCTATTTCCCGCAGGAAGGCCACATCACCTACAAGGGCGTGCGCCGACAGAAGGTGCGCCCGCATGAGGCGGCCTCCTCCGGTATTGCCCGCACCTTCCAGAACGTCGCCCTGTTCAAGGGCATGACCACGCTCGACAACATCATGACCGGGCGCACGCTGAAGATGCACAAGGGCCTGTTCTGGCAGTTGTTGCGCCATGGGCCAGCCATGACCGAGGAGATCAAGCATCGCCGCAAGGTCGAGGACATCATCGACTTCCTCGAGATCAAGGCGATCCGCAAAGTGCCGGTCGGCAAGCTGCCCTATGGCCTGCAAAAGCGCGTCGAACTGGGACGGGCCCTGGCCATGGAGCCGGAACTGCTGCTGCTCGACGAGCCGATGGCCGGCATGAACCTTGAGGAGAAAGAGGACATGTGCCGCTTCATCCTCGACGTGAACCAGCAATTCGGCACCACCATTGCGCTGATCGAGCATGACATGGGCGTGGTGATGGACCTGTCGGACCGCGTCGTCGTGCTCGAATACGGCCGCAAGATCGCCGACGGCACGCCCGATGTGGTCAAGGCCGACCAGAAGGTCATCGACGCCTATCTCGGCGTGGCGCATTAGGGGGATTGCAGGATGTCAGCCGTCACCTCAACCGCGCCCAAACCCATGCTCTCTCCAGCCATGATGGCAACCTTGAAAGTGCTCGGCGCATTTGGCGCCGTCGCGCTTGGTATCGTCCTGCTGGTTCAGAGCGGGGCCATGCCCAAAGGCTCGATCGGCCACAAGGTGCTGGCTGCGCCCTTCATCGACATGTGGGATCTGCCCGACCTTCTGGTGCAGACCCTGTGGGAAGGCCTGGTTGCCGGCGTGCTCTATGCGCTG
>JAPLOV010000127.1 GCA_026400565.1 Hyphomicrobiales bacterium
CGCGATGCGCAGCGTCACCTTCACGCCGAGTTCCTTGGACAGATACTCCATCCAGGGGCCCATGCGCTCGGTCACGCCGGAGGCGTTCTCGGCGGGCACGACAGCATAGACGAGTTCAGGAAAGCGCGTGCGCCAATCCTGGGCGAAGGCAGCGGTCGAGGTGGCGGCAAGCGCAAGGCCTGCGGCGAGCCCCAGAGTGATGCGGCGTGTCAGGGTCATGGCAGAAACTCCACGGGGTTGGTTTTCGAGAGGAAGCAATCCGGCAACTGACAGGGCAGGGCCGGTCTCAGGCGACAGCCGTCAGCGGCTGATAGGCACCGCCGACCGCGGCAGGCGGCAGGACGGTCATGACCTCATGCGCTTCGAGGCCATAGAGTTCGCGTGCGGCACCCTCGGTCAGCTCGTCAGGCGCACCGTCGAATACGATCTTGCCCTGCGCCATGCCGATCAGACGGCCGCAATACTCCTTGGCGATATCGAGATCATGCAGGTTGCAGATCACGGTGATGCCGAAATGCTTGTTGAGCCGCAGAAGGCTGTCCATCACAACCTTGGTGTTGCGCGGATCGAGCGAGGCAATCGGCTCGTCGGCGAGGACGATCTCGGGCTCCTGGACCAGAGCGCGGGCTATGGCGACGCGCTGCTGCTGGCCACCCGAAAGCGATTCGGCGCGTTGGCCGGCGAGCGCGGTGATGTCGAACTGCTCCAGCGCGGAGACAGCGATGGCGCGGTCATCCGGAGACCAGAGCTTGAGCAGAGAGCGCATCTGCGAGGTGTGGTTGAGCCGGCCCATCAGCACGTTGGTCATCACATCGAGCCGGCCGACAATGTTGAACTGCTGGAACACCATGGCGCAGGAGGCCCGCCAGTCGCGCAGGGCCTGCCCCTTGAGCGTGGTGACGTCCTGGCCGTTCCAGCGGATCGAGCCTGATGACACATCCTGCAGGCGGTTGATCATGCGCAGCAAGGTTGACTTACCGGCTCCGGATCGTCCGATCACGCCAACGAAACTGCCTTTTTCGATATCGAGGCTGACATCATCGACGGCCCGCTTCGAACCGAAATCGCGGTTCACATTTCGCAGCTCAAGCATGCAAAAACCTCCAGGACACGCGATGACGCCTAGCGGGGCTGCGCGACACTTCGATGACGTTTCGATGCAGGTTCCATGTCACCGCAGGGTCATCCACGGCTCAGATGGCTTGCTGCCATAACCGATGGCATGCGGTGCACTCAGGCGGCGCGCGCAGCCCGGTCGCCCGCTGCGCAAACCAGATTGGCCAGAAAGGCCTCGGTAGCCGCCGGCCAGGACCGCGTCATCGCAAAGGCCCGGCATCTGTCGCTGGGAATTGTCAGAGCATCAAGGCAGGCCCGGCCAAGGTCGCGATCAAGGCAGGCGACACCGCTGCCGCCCACCACGTCGCTCGGCCCCGGAACGGGGAAGGCAGCAACAGGCAGCCCGGAAGCCGCCGCCTCCAGCAGCACGATGCCGTAGGTGTCGGTCAAGCTCGGGAAGACGAACGCATCCGCTGAGGCGTAGAGCGCCGCAAGATCGGCTCCCTGCCTCAGTCCAGCGAAGTGTGCCAGCGGGAACCTTGCCTTCAGGGCGTCCGCCTGTGGTCCGTCACCCACCACGACCTTCGAGCCCGGCAGGTCAAGGCTGAGGAAAGCCTCGATGTTCTTTTCCAGCGCAAGGCGGCTGACCGTCAAAAAAATCGGGCGCGGCAGGTCGAGCGCGGAAGGCCGATCCGGGTGGAACAGGTGCGTGTCGACACCGCGTGGCCAGTGGGCGAGGTGGGTGAAGCCATGCGCCATGAGGTCCGCGCGGATGCTTTCTGTCGAGACCATCACGTGCGCTGCCGGGGCATGGAAGTGCCTGAGCATGGCATAGGTCATCCACTCGGGCACCGGCACACGGGCACTGACATATTCCGGAAAGCGCGTGTGATAGCTGGTGGTAAAGCGCTGCCTGAGCGCCAGGCAAGCCCCGCGCATGGCCCAGCCGATCGGTCCCTCGGTGGCGATATGGATCGCGTCGGGCTGCTCGGCGACCAGCACGTCGCGCATGGCACCGGCCGTGACCATCGCCAGCCGGATGTCCGGATAGGTCGGCATGGCGAAGGTCTGGAAATCCTGCGGCGTGACCATCCTGACCACATGACCGCGCCGGTGCAGGTCAAGGATAGTCGCCTGCAGGGTGCGGACAACGCCGTTGACCTGCGGTTCCCAGGCGTCGGTGGCAATCAGGATCTTCATCTGCCGCCCCTCTCAGGCCGCCAGCGGCTCCGCACGTCGGGCGGGTTCTGCCTCGGCATCGTCTTCCGTCGCCGCTTCGATCAGCAGCTGCTGGCTGGTGTTCCACGCGATGATCTCGAACTGGCCATCCTGCCGCTCGACGAGAGCCGTGCTGCTTTCCACCCAGTCGCCGCAGTTCATGTAGCGGATGCCGCTGATCTCGCGGATAGCGGCATGGTGGATGTGGCCGCAGATCACGCCGTCGGTATTCTGGCGCCGGGCCTCTCCCGACAGTGTTTCCTCGAAGGCGCTGATGAAATTGACGGCCTTTTTGACGCTGTGCTTCGCCCAAGCGGAGAACGACCAGTAGGTCAGCCCCAGCCGCCGCCTCACGAAGTTGATCTGGTTGTTGAGAATCAGCGCGATCTCGTAGGCCCAGTCCCCGACAAAGGCGAGCCATTTGGCATGCATCACCACAGCGTCGAACTGGTCGCCGTGAATCACCAGATAGCGCCGGCCATCCGCCGCTTCGTGGACAGTCCGGTCGGCAATTTCGATGCCGCCCACATGGCTGTCCTGGAAGTCGCGCAGGAACTCGTCGTGGTTGCCGGGCACAAGAACGATCCGGGTGCCCTTGCGGCCCTTGCGCAGCAGCTTCTGAACCACGTCATTGTGCGACTGCGGCCAGTACCACGATTTTTTTAGCCGCCAGCCGTCGACGATGTCGCCGACCAGATAGATCATGTCGGCTTCGGTGTGCTTCAGGAAGCTCAGCAGCGCGTCAACCTGGCTGGTCTTTGTGCCGAGATGGACGTCCGAGATGAAGATGGCGCGATAGCGGTTCATGCGTCCCCGGTCTCTGTTCGTTGCGCTCACAGGTCATTGCGTGATTTGTATCTCAGTTTTTTGACAGGCGCCCCGCAGCTTTCCCGTCTTCGCAAGACTGTCACGCGCAGCAGCTATGCCAGTCGGGCTATTTCGCCTGACCGAGGATCATCGCCGCATGCTTGCTGATCTTGACCGTTCGACCGTGGAACGCGCCTACGCCCGCTGGGCGCCACTTTATGATACGTTGTGCGGACCGGTTTTCCTCAACGCCCGCCGCGCCGCCACCGCCGCCGCCAAGCGTGCAGGCGCGCGCGTCCTCGAAATCGGGGTCGGAACCGGGCTGTCCTTCCCTGATTATGACGCACATCATGCCGTCACCGGCATCGACATCTCCGAACAGATGATCGCGCGTGCCCGCACCCGACAGGCGACAGGCCGCTACCCCTGGGTCGATGGCCTGCACGTCATGGACGCGGAACAACTGTCCTTTGGGGAAGGCTGCTTTGACGCTGTGGTGGCCCAGTTCGTGATCACGCTCGTCGCCCATCCCGAGCGGGTGCTGGACGAGTGCGCCCGGGTGCTCGCGCCCGGCGGCGAGATCATCCTCGTCAACCATTTCTATTCCGAGCGCGGTCTGGCTGCGAAACTGGAGGACGGACTGGCGAAGGTGGCCCGTCCGCTTGGCCTGCGGCCGGAATTCCCGTTCGCGCGAATTTCGGACTGGGCCGAGGCCCGCGGCGACATGCAGGTCGTCGAACGCCGCAAGATTACGCCGTTCCAGGTCTTCACCCTGGTCAGGATCAAGCGGACCTGACGGCTCGGGCGGCAAGTGGTGGGCCCTGCAGGACTCGAACCTGCAACCAGACCGTTATGAGCGGTCGGCTCTAACCATTGAGCTAAGGGCCCCTGCCTTGTCAGATACGTGCGGCTCGCGAGGCCGTCAATCGGCCCGCCTAAAGCGCCTGCGCAGCGGGCAGCGCGGGCCAGCGGGCGGGGCCGCAGCATCAGCGGCTCCCGGGCGTGCGGTGTGGCCTCTTGATCCGCCAGCCGCTGCGGGTCGCCGGGCAGCTATGCTCAAATGTCATCCAGCGGGAACATGGGTCTACGGACCTTTACATAAGGCAGCTTGGCCAGGTCCGGCGTGCAGAGCGCTCCGCTGTCGCAGACCAGAACTTTTCCGGCAACAGGTTCGAAGGCGGCGCGGAAATGCTGCATGGATTTGAGCGCCACGACCCGTTTCGCCGCCGGGTCGATCCCGAAGGCGCGGAACTGCTGCAAATCGAGCATCTGCTGGGGAAAGGACACAACCAGGACCTCGATGCCGCCGACGCCGAGAACCACGGTCGGGCCCCATTCGCCCCGGAGCCCGCCGATCATCGGCCCGTCGCCGACATACGACCCTTCGGAGCGGCGCAGCAGGATCGCAGCAAGCGCGAGCGGCCCGCCGCCGACCGCAGCGTCGGTCTTGCCGCCCAGCCTGACATCAACGCGCTCGCCGGGGGCAACTCCGGCCAGTTCGCCGACGGTCTGGGGATCGACCATGGGGCCGAAGCAGGCCTCGCGCACATCCGCCGCGATCAGCGCCGCAAGAAGATTGGTGCCGTCGCCATAGCCGCCGCCGCCAGGATTGTCGGCATAGTCGGCGATGACAAGCGGGCCAGCGCCGGCATCGAACGTCGTCGCCTCGGCGGCCGCTTCATTGGTCGAGATGTAGCTGTTGATCGGCTCGCGACGCCGGTTCCAGATGTCGTCCATGATCATCTCGGCGAAGGCCTGATGCCTTGCCACGTCGCCTTGCCCGGTCACCAGCACGGTGGGGCCGACCTCGCTGATGTCGGCGTTGCCGAAGCCGCCATTGACGCTGACGGCAAAGACGTCCGGCTCCTGCTCGCGGGCGCACGCGACGGCAAGGCGGGGGATCATCGGGCCGATGTCGGTACGGCCTCCGTTCACTTCCTCGAGCATCGACCGCGTGGCGCGGATGGTGACGGGCGCGATCTCTCCGGCCATGGTCCGCCGCAGGATGTCCGCTGCCTGCCGCCCGCAATCGCGCATATCGACATGCGGATAGGTCTTGTAGGACACGATGATGTCTGCCAGCGCCGCCATCCGCCCGGTGACGTTGGCGTGGGGATCAAGCGTGATGGCAATCGGGAGGCTGCGCCCCAGCACCGCCCGCAGACGGTCGAGCAACTCGCCTTCGCCATCCTCCGATGCCTCGGTCACCATCGCCCCGTGCAGCCCGAGCGCGACACCTTGCAGCGCTCCGCGATGGGCCTGTGCCGCGCCGACAATCAGGCCGGCGAGATGCTCGTAGGCTTCCGTCGTCACCGGGCCCGAGGGCGCAGCATGGGCGCTGACCGCATGGATCACGCGCCAGCCTTGGGGGCGGGCGATGTCGAGGAAGCCGGCCAGCGGCGTGTTGGCCTCGCCCCGTGCTGCGATGGCCGCCTCGCCGAGCAGGATGCCGCGCATCTCGAAAGCCGCGAGACCGGCAGGCCTGATGCTGAACGTGTTGCTCTCGTGGGAGAACTCGGCGGTGAGGATGGTGAAGGCCATGCCAGCGATCGTCCTTGGATGAAGCTTCAATCCTGCGGGTGGTGGCAGGCGATCCGGCCGCCTGCCGTGCTCTCGGCCAGCGTCGGGCGCTCCGCCTTGCACAGCGCGCTCGCCTGCGGGCAGCGTGCGGCGAAGGCACAGCCGGGAGGCAACGCGAACGGGCTCGGGATTTCGCCGGCCATCGGGGTGACGACCCGGCGCTTTGCCGGATCGGGGGCGAAGGTCGAGTTCAGCAGCGCGCGGGAGTAGGGGTGGCGCGGCCTTGCGTCCGGCCTGTCCATAACCTCGACGATGCGGCCAAGATACATCACCACGATCTGGTCGCAGAAATAGCGGACGAGCCCGAGGTCATGCGAGATGAACAGGTAGGTCAGGCCGAAGTCATCGCGGAACCGCTCGAGCAACTCGATGATCTGGGCCTGGATCGAGACGTCGAGCGAGGCTGTGGGCTCGTCGAGCACCAGCAACTGCGGCTTGAGCGCGAGGGCGCGGGCAATGCCGACGCGCTGTTTCTGGCCACCCGAAAGCTGATGCGGGAAGCTCGAAGCGACACTGCGCGCCAGGCCGACCATGTCGAGCAGGTCATCCACCTGCGCGGCGCGTTGCCTGGCCGGCGGCATCAGGCCCTGGATGGCGAATGGCTCAAGCAGGCAGTCGGCGATGCTGTAGCGGGGGTCGAGCGAGGAATACGGGTCCTGGAAGACCATCTGCATCCGCCGCCTGATCTGGCGCATGGCAGCGGGCTCCAGGCTGCCAATGTCGGTCCCGTCAAAGGTGACGGAGCCTGAACTCGCCTCGATCAGCCTGAGCGCCAGCCGCGCCAGCGTGGACTTGCCGCAGCCCGATTCCCCGACCACCCCCGTCACCTTGCCGGCGGGGATGTCGAGCGTCACGTCGTCGACCGCCCGCATCGAGCGGTGCGCGCCAAACAGCCCCTTGCGACTGACAAATGTCCGGCCAAGCCCGCGCATGCTGACCAATGGCGCACTCATGGCGGGTCGCCTGCGAGATGGCAGGCGGCGGCTCCCTCGTCGAGCGCGCGCAGCAGCGGCGCTTCGATCTTGCATCGGTCCTGGGCGAGTGAGCAGCGCGGATGGAAGCGGCAGCCAGTCGGATAGTTCGCGACGCCGGGCACAACGCCGTCGATGCCCTTGAGTCCGCCGGGCGGCAGGCCCTCCACCGGAATGCAGCCGATCAGGCTTTTCGTGTACGGGTGTCGGGGCGCAGCGAAGATGCGCTCGACGCTGCCTGTCTCCGCGACGCGGCCCGCATACAGCACGACGACCCGGTCACAGGCCTGTGCCACCACGCCCATATCGTGGGTGATCAGCATCAGCGCCACGTTCTTGCGCCGCGCCATCTCGACCATGATCTGGATGATCTGGGCCTGGATGGTCACGTCGAGCGCCGTGGTGGGCTCGTCGGCGACAATGAGTTCGGGATCCGCCGCCAGTGCCATGGCGATGACGATGCGTTGCTTCATGCCTCCCGAGAGCTGATGGGGATAGTTGCCATGCACGACATCTGCCTCGGGGATCCGGAGCTGGCGCATCATGTCCACGCTGCGGAGCCTGGCCTGTTCTGTACCGAGCCCCAGGTGCATCATCGAGACCTGGTCGATCTGCTCGCCGACGCGGCGGATGGGATCGAGCGAGGTCATCGGGTTCTGGCTGATCAGCGCGATCCGGCGGCCCCGCAGCGCACGGTAGTCCCTCTCCGGCAGCCTGTTCAGTTCAACGTCGGCAAAACGCACGGCGCCGGAGGTGATCCTGCCACCGATGAGCGGCAGCAGACCCATCACGGCCATGGCCGTCAGCGACTTGCCTGAGCCGCTTTCGCCGACCACGCCGATGATCTCGCCCGCCTCGATCGAAAAGGCGATGCGGTCGAGCGGCGTCAGGGCACCGATCGAAACGGTGACATCGGACAGATCGAGGAGCGCCATCCCGGTCAGCCCTCCCGCAACCGCTGGCGGATGTCGAGCGCATCGATCAGCGCATCGCCGAACAGGTTGATGGCGATGACGGTGATGGCGATGGCGAGGCCAGGGAAGATGATGATCCAGGGTGCGATGAAGATCTGCGCCGTGCCCGAACTCATCATTGCTCCCCAGCTCGGGGTGGGCGGTTGCGCGCCGAGCCCGAAGAAACCCAGCGTGGCTTCAAGAATGATGGCGTCCCCCGTCGCCAGCATCCCCGCGACGATGACCGGCGTGACGGCATTGGGCAGCAGGTGACGGAACAGCACGTGGCCCGATCCGGCACCCAGGCTGATGGTGGCCTCGACATAGGTTTCGCTCTTCAGCGCCATCACCTGCGCCCGGGTCAGCCGCGTGAACTGCGCCAGATAAGCGATGGAAATGGCGATCATCGTGCTGGCAAGCCCGGGCCCGAGGATCGCGATCAGGATCAGCGCCAGCAGGATCTCGGGAAAGGACCAGCTGAGGTCGACCACCATGGTGACGACGCGGTCGAAGGCACCGCCGAAGTAGCCGGCCGCAGCGCCCAGCGCCATGCCGCAGACCATCGAGATCGAGATCGAGGTCACCCCGACGGTGAGCGAGGTGCGCGCGCCGTAGATGATGCGCGAGAACAGGTCGCGGCCGAACTCGTCCGTGCCGAGCCAGTGCAGTGCGCCGGGGTCCATGTTGGCGTTGCGCAGGTTCTGGGCGGCATAGTCGTAAGGCGCGATCACCGGGGCGAGGATGGCGGCCAGCACGATGATGGCAAGGACGATGGCCGCGCCGAGGCCACGCGGGGTGCGCAGCAGCCGGCCGAGGGCGGAGGATGGAACGGTCATCGCAGAGTCTCCCGCAGGCGTGGATCCATCGCGGCCTGCACGATGTCGCCGATCAGCGTGCCCAGGATTACCGCGATGGCAAGCATCAGCAGGCAGCCCTGCACCACCGGATAATCGCGCTGGTTCAGCGACGTGATCAGAAGCGAACCCAGTCCGGGACGGGCGAAGACATATTCGATCGTCACGGCCCCGCCGAGCACCCAGCCGATGCGCAGGCTCAGGATAGTGACGACGGGCAGAAGGGCATGGCGCAGCACATGGCCAAGCTGGATCTGCAGCGGCGGCACGCCCTTGGCATGGAGCATTGTCACGAAGTCCTTGCGAGCAATCTCGATCATGGCGGCGCGGGTAACGCGCGCCACGAGGGCAACGCCGCCGATCCCGATGGTCAGCACCGGCAGCACCAGCGCGCTCCAGCTGCGCGCGCCCGAGACCGGGAACCAGCCCAGCTGCACCGCAAAGAGCAGGATCATCAGCAGGCCAAGCCAGAAGCTCGGCAAGGTCGACCCCAGAAGGATGAGGGTCATCACCAGACGGTCGAGCCAGCCATCCTTGAAGCTCGCCGCCAGCGCCCCCGTGGCGATCCCGACCAGCGTCGAGAAGGCGAGGGCGAGCGAGCCCAGGATCAGGCTGTGCGGCAGGTTCTGCGCGATCAGCGTGCTCACCGGCTGGCGCAGGATGATGGCCTCGCCGAGGTCGCCCTGCAGCATCTTGCCAAGCCAGATGGTGTATTGCACCGGCAAGGCCCGGTCGAGGCCGTAGGCGGCGATCATCGCCGTCTTCTGCTCCTCGGTGGACCCGATCTGGAGCAGGTTGTCGATCGGATCGCCCGGCACGAACCGGACGATCATGAAGATGACCAGCGAGACGGCCAGGAAGACCGGGATGAGCAGCAAAAGCCTTCTGATCAGAAAGAGCGCCATCTCGCCTGCCTGCCGTCAGACCGCTGGTGTATGGCTCACTTCTTCACCTCGATGTCGACCACCGTCTGGCCCTGAAGCCGCGTGCCGCGAATGACCGCTGGCATGGACAGCCGCGCCTCGGAAAAGGCGAAGTTCTGCACCGGCTGATAGATCGGCGCGAAGACGAACTGGGACAGCAGATGCTCGTGGTAGGCGCGGAAATTCGTCACGCGCTCGTCCCAGGTGCGCGAGCCCTTCATCGCCTTTTCGTTGAGCTCTTCCGACTTCGGATCGTTCCACATGGCGTGGTTCGGGTGGCCGAGCCGCTTGCCGGAGTGGAACCAGTCGAGGATGTCGGCATTGGCCCAGGAGTAGACCCTGACCGCTAGCTGGTGCTCGGTCCGCCGGCGGTACTGCGCGGTGATGGTGGCGGCATCAAAGATGGTGATGTCGGCACTGATCCCGACAGCCTTGAGCTGCGCCTGGATCACCTCGGTGACGCGCTTGAACTCGGTGCCGTTCTGGGTCCAGAGCTTGACCTGGAGCTTGACGCCGCCCCTGGCGCGGATGCCATCGGGGCCTGCCACCCAGCCGGCCTCGTCCAGAGCCTTCCGCGACCGCGACGGATCGTACGAGATCATCAGCTTCGGATCGACCTTCGACTCTGCCAGCCCCGAGATCAGGAAGGTGTTGGCGACCGCGCCCACCCCGCCGAAGAGGCTGTCGAGGATTTCCTTCTGGTTGACGGCGAAGGCCACCGCCTCGCGCACCTTGATCTCCGTGAACGGATCCACAGAGGTGTTCAATGGCATGTAGTAGACCTCGGTGCCCGGAAGGGTCATCACCTTGGTTCCGCGCTCGGCGGAGAGGCGGGGCAGGAAGTCGGTCGGCACGCTCATCAGCATGTCGACGCCGCCCGTCTTCAGTTCCAGGAAGGCGGTGGAATCCTCCGCGATTTCGCGGATGGTCAGCCGCGCGATCTTCGCCGGCCCCTTGTTGGCCGATAGCGCCGAGGCAGAGTTGTAGGCGTCGTTGCGCACCAGCACGGTCTGCTGGCCGACCGTGAAGCTCTCCAGCTTGAACGGACCGGTGCCGACCGCCCCGGCCACGCCATAGCGGTCCCCGAGCGCATCGAAGGCCTTGGGCGAGGGGATGCCCATGAAGGTCGAGGCCATGTTGAACAGCATGTTCGGATCGGGCGTCTTCATCACGAAGCGCACGGTCAGGTCATCGACAACCTCGACCTTGTCGATGGCGTCGGTCATGAAGGCATTCTCGGTGCCCTTGAACTTCGGCACCCACCACACGATCGTCTGGGCGTTGAATGGCTCGCCGTCATGGAACTTGACGTTGGGCCTGAGCTTGAAGGTCCAGCTCATACCGTCCGCCGCGGCTTCCCACGAGGTGGCGAGCTGACCGTGGAAGCTCTGGTCCGCGTCCTGAATGACCATGCGATCATAGATGAAGGTGTTGGCGGCGTTGAGGCGCGTTGCCTTGATCGGATTGTAGCTCGGAGCCCCCACCTCGCGCGAGCCGAGCACGAAGGTGGCATTCTGGGCGAGCGCGCTGCTGCCCATGAGCGTGCAGAGGCTGGCCCCGAAAAGGGCGGCCTTGAGGATCGTCTTCATGGTGTTCTCCCAAGCGCTGTGAGGAATGTGATGGATGGCCGTGTCGGCAAGGATGCCGGGCGTTGCCAGCCCATCCCCGGCACGAGACAAAGGTGACGCAGGCCTGCGCTCGCAGGGGGCCTCGCCAATGCTGCAGCGGCCAGCCGTTTCAGGTCACGGGGCCGGTGTTGTCCCCGACATTGCCGGTGACGCGCCCGTGCAGGGCAGCGATCCGGTCCATGCGCGCCTCGACCTGCGGGCCAAGCTCGATGAAGATCGCGTTGACGAGCAGGCTGACCAGGCTCGCCATCTGGGCGGACGAATCCCAGAACAGGTTGAACTCCGTCGAGACCACGAACATCTCGTCGACCAGCGCCCGGCCCCAGTCGCAGAACGCGTCCGTGACGAGGATGGTGTGCAGGCCCGCAGCCTTCGCCTCCTGGGCTAGCACCTTGGCCAGCCGTGAATAGCGCCGGGCCTCGAAGATCACGAGGCTGGGCGCGGCTGCGTCCGAGAGCAGCACCTCCGAGAAGTTGCCACCCGCCGTGTCGAGTAGCCTGACCCCGTCGCGAAGATAGTGCAGCTGGTTGACCAGATATTGCGCCATCCCGCGCTCGGTCTGGAAACCGGCCACGAAGATCGACGGTGCCGTGGCCAGCCGGGAAACGGTCCGCTTCCAGGATTCCGAATGGGCGAGCTCGTAAAGCCCGACGAGGCCGGCGATCTCCAGTTGCAGCGAGCGCGCCAGCTGGTCCTCTCCCGAGAGGCTGCGCTGGCGGAAGTCCTCCAGCCGGTCCGAGATCAGCCAGGGCCTGTCTCCGATATCCTGCCTGAGCTGCTGCTTGAGATCGCGGAAGCTCTTGTAGCCGAGCGAGCGGCAGAACCGGCCGATCGTCGCCTCGCTCACCGCGACCTTGGCTGCCAGCGTCGCGGCTGTCTCGAACGGCATGCCCGCGAGTTGCGCAAGCATGTAGCTCGCGATCGCCTTGTCGGCCTTGGAGCCATCCAGCAGACATGCCTGCAGTCTCTGGCGGAGGTTCGAGGTCATGATCAGTTGCCCGCCACGTGATGAAGAAAGTTTTCTGTCATTATGTCAATATAAAGTTTTTTTCTTGCAAATTACAGCGAGACCGGGCCATCTGCCGAAAATTGCGCCATTCCCGGGCCTCTCCGGGAACGCTGCATTCGAGGCAATCCATTTGGACTCCAGCAGCAAGCCGGCCAACCACGCAAGTGGCGACCCCGGTCGCAAGACAAGCAGCAACCCGGCCGGCACAAGCTGTGATGTGATCGTGCTGGGAGCCGGGATCATCGGTGTCTCGGTGGCGCTGCATCTCCAGGCCCGAGGACGAGCCGTCATTCTTGTCGACCGGGGTGAACCCGGAGCGGAGACCAGCCACGGCAATGCCGGCCTTGTCGAGCGCTCGTCGGTGATCCCCTACGCCATGCCGCACGACCTTGCCCAGCTGGTCCGCTACGCCTCGAACCGCACGATGGCATTGCGCTATTCGCCATTGTATCTTCCCCGCATGCTGCCCTGGCTTGCGCGCTACTGGTGGCATTCCGGCAAGTTCCGGCTCGCACGGGTGGCAGCCGAGATGCTGCCCCTGATCGAAGCCTCGATCCATGAGCATGAGGCCCTGGTCGGTGCCGCTGGCGCGCAGTCTCTGATGCGAAGCGGCGGCTGGATCGAGATCTACCCCCGTGCCGTGGATCTTGCACGCGCCAGGAAAGCCGCCATCGGCCTTGCCGCCTACGGCCTGCGCTACGATGTGCTCGACTCCGCTGCGCTCCGGGCGCGCGAGCCCCATCTGTCGAACCTTGCCGGCGCCATCCAATGGCGCGATCCGGTCACCTCGTCCGATCCTGGCGGGCTGACGCGCGCCTATGCCGCGCTCTTCGTCGCACGCGGCGGTGTCCTGCTGAAGGCGGATGCCACGACCCTTGACCGGACCGCCGCAGGCTGGTCGGTCGGCGAAGGCTCCGCCGCCTGCACCGGAGCCGAGGTGGTGGTCGCCCTGGGGCCATGGTCGGGCGATCTGTGCCAACGGCTGGGCTACCGCTTCCCGCTGGCCTTCAAGCGCGGCTATCACATGCATTATGCGGTCGATGAGGGCCGGGGCCTGACCCATCCCGTCTGCGATCCGGAGGCTGGCTATGTGCTTTCGCCGATGCGTCAGGGCATCAGGCTGACAACCGGTGTCGAACTGGCGGAACGCGATGCGCCCGCCATGTCGAGACAACTCGTGGAGGCCGAAGCCGCAGCCAGACTTCTGTTTCCGCTGGGCCGCGCGCTCGATCCCGAGCCGTGGCGCGGGTCCCGGCCCTGCCTCCCCGACATGAAACCGGTCATCGGCAAGGCCGCACGCCATCCCGGCCGCTGGTTCGCCTTCGGCCATGCCCATCATTGCTTCACGCTGGGGCCCGTGACAGGCAGATTGCTGGCGGAGGTGATGACGGGGGAAACGCCGTTCACCGATCCCACACCTTACGCAGCGGAGCGGTTCGGCGGCGGACGGGACCGGTGAAGACGCTGGAGGTAGGCTGGCGGTACCATATCGGTCAGCATTCTCCTTCCCAGACGGGCTGATATCGCCGCACGCCCGATTGCAATTTCCCGGGCTCCATTGAACACTGGTCTGATGAGCGAACGACTCCTTGCGACCGTTGCACCTTCCAGCCTCCAAATGAATGCGACGGCATCCCGTCTGTCGCGGCCATGATCCGCATGTCTGGCCTTGCCGAAGCATTGATGCCCGCGATCAACGTCAACACGGCGGCAGGCACGCCGACGGTCAGCCGGATCATGGTCTCATGGAGCCCGGTGACGAAGTATCTGCCGCCACCGCTGGTCTGGATGGTGTCGGCCATCCCGGTGTTCAGCACGACAGCACGGTTGCAGCGGCACTGCTTCAGGGCAGGGGGCTGAACGATGCGGAACGGACCCATCCGCCTTGGCCTGATCGGCGACAACATCGCCGTATCGCAGTCGCCCAAGCAGCACCGGCTGGCAGGCCGACAGGTGCAACGCATCGTGAGCTATGACCAGATCGTGCCGCGCCATCTGGGTCTGGATTTCGACGGCACCTTCGCGCTGTGCGCGGCGGGCGGCTACCGGGGAGTCAATGTCACTTATCCCTACAAGGAGGTCGTGACGGCGAAGGTGCGCATCGACGATCCTCTGGTGCGCGCCATGGGCGCGGTCAACACGGTGGTCTTCGAGCCCGATGGTCCGCGCGGCTTCAACACCGATCATTCCGGCTTCATGGCGCTCTATCGCGCCGCACTCGGCAGCCGGCCTCCCGGCAGGGTGCTGATGATCGGCGCCGGGGGTGTCGTCAAGGCTGTCGCCTTCGGGCTGGTGGCGCCCGGGCCGACTGATATCGCCATCGCCGACCGTGACGTGGCCAAGGCAGAGGCCCTGTGCGGCGCACTGAGGCAGGCCCGTCCCGGTCTGGCCGCGATCGCCGGTGCTGATGCCAAAGCTCTTGCGCCGGCTCCGAGGGCATCATCAACTGCACGCCGGTGGGCATGGTCGGACTTGAGGGCATACCCCTGGTGCGCAGCGCCTTGCGCGGCGCGGCCTGGGCCTTCGATGCGGTCTATACGCCGGTCGATACCGGGTTCCTGCGCGATGTCGCCGCAGAGGGAATGGCGATGATCTCCGGCGACGAACTCTTCTTCCATCAGGGCATCGATGCCTGGCGCGTCTTCACCGGGCTCGGCCTCGACGCCGGCCAGCTCAGGACAGCCTTGCAGGTGCCGGAGTAAGGGCATGGCGCACCGCAAGCTTCCTTCCGCGAAACTGCGCGCATACCGCGCTCCGTCATGGTCCAACCTTGCCGAAAGACAGCTGCATGACCAAGCCCGCCGCCTTCTTCCAGCGTGACCGCACCTGGCATCCGCCGGCCCTGACTCCGGACTACAAGACCTCCGTGGCCCGGTCGCCGCGCCTCGCGCTGTTGTCGATCGAGAATTCGGCCTCTGAGCTGACCGGTCCGGTGTTCGGCCATGGCGACATCGATCCGGGCGATGCCGACCTGATCCGTAACTACGCCCACACGGGCGATCCTGTCGGCGAGCGCATCATCGTGCATGGCCGCGTCCTCGACGAGAGCGGCCGGCCCGTACCAGGCACGCTGGTCGAGATCTGGCAGGCCAATGCCGGCGGGCGCTATCGGCACCGCAAGGACGCTTACCTGGCACCCATCGACCCCAATTTCGGCGGCTGCGGCCGCACCCTGACCGATGCCGCTGGCGGCTATGCCTTCCGCACCATCAAGCCCGGTGCCTACCCCTGGCGCAACTGGGTCAACAACTGGCGGCCGGCCCACATCCATATCTCGGTGTTCGGCTCGGGCTTTGCCCAGCGGCTGATCACGCAGATGTACTTCGAGGGCGATCCGCTGATCCAGCGCTGCCCGATCGTGCGCTCGATCCCTGATCCACGCGCCATCGAGCAGCTTATCGCGCCGCTGGACATGAACGCGGCGGTGCCGTTCGATTGCCTGGCCTACAAGTTCGACATCATTCTGCGCGGCACGCGCTCGACGCTGTTCGAGAACCGGCTGGAAGGAAACTGAGCCATGCCGCAAGCCTTGCATGAACTGAAGGAAACCGCGTCGCAGACCGCCGGTCCGTACGTCCACATCGGCCTTGCGCCCGGCGCTGCGGGCTTCGACATCTACCGCAACGAGCTTGGTCATGACATTGCCGGGCCGCACGCGGTCGGCGAGCGCATCCGCATCGAAGGCGTGGTGCTGGATGGCACCGGCGCGCCGGTGAAGGATGTGCTGATCGAAATCTGGCAGGCGGATGCAAACGGCATCCACGCCCACCCCGGCGACCCGCGCAGCGGTGAGGTCGCACCCGGCTTTCGCGGATGGGGCCGCGTGATCACCGATTTCGACACCGGCTTGTGGGGCTTTGACACCGTCAAGCCCGGACCGGTGGCAGGCCGCGATGGCCGGCTGATGGCCCCGCACATCAGCCTGTGGATCGTGGCGCGCGGCATCAACATCGGCCTCAGCACGCGGCTCTACTTCTTCGACGAGGCCGCCGCCAATGCTGCCGATCCGGTGCTGGGCCTGATCGAGCAGGTGCATCGCCGGCAAACGCTGATCGCCAGCCTGAGCCTGCGTGACGGCAAGCCGCTCTACCGCTTCGACATCCGCCTTCAGGGCGATGGCGAAACCGTGTTCCTCGACATCTGAGGTCTGCCATGAGCCCCGCCGTCCAGCCCTGCATCATCTGCGTCGCGATCACCGGCAGCGTGCCGACCAAGACGAACAACCCGGCCGTGCCGATCACCATTGCCGAACAGATCGAGAGCACCCACGAGGCCTTCGAGGCCGGGGCCTCGATTGCCCATTGCCACGTGCGTGACGACGAGGGCCGTCCGACATCGGACCCTGAGCGCTTCGCGCGCCTCAAGGAAGGGCTTGAGCGCCATTGCCCGGGGATGATCGTGCAACTGTCCACCGGGGGGCGCTCCGGGGCTGGGCGCGAGCGCGGCGGCATGCTGCCGCTGAAGCCGGACATGGCGTCGCTCTCGGTTGGCTCGAACAACTTTCCGACCCGCGTCTACGAGAACCCGCCCGATCTGGTGGACTGGCTCGCCTGCGAGATGCTGGCCCATGACATCAAGCCCGAGATCGAGGCCTTCGATCTGTCCCACATCGTCCAGGCGACGCGCATGACGACGGATGGGCGGCTCAGGGGCCCGCTCTACGTCCAGTTCGTGATGGGCGTGAAGAACGCCATGCCGGCGGATGAGGCCATCCTCGACATCTACATCGCCACATTGCAACGGCTCGCGCCAGATGCGCTGTGGTGTGCCGCCGGCATCGGCCCGGCGCAGGCGCTGCTGAACGAATGGGCCATCGCGCGCGGCGGACACACCCGCACCGGCATGGAGGATAACGTGCGCCTCGACCGTGACACGCTCGCGCCCTCCAATGCCGCGCTGGTGCGCCGCGCAGCAGAAATCTGCGAGCGTCACCGGCGCCCGGTCGCCACCTGGCAGCAGGCGCGCCAGATGCTCGGTCTGCGCGACGTCGCCGTGTGACAGCAGCTCTGGGCATGACCCGTCAACGTCAGCCAACCGGCATGAACGCGGGCCTGGCATTCGCGGGGAGAGGGGCTGGATATCGCGAGCCGGCTTGACTCTGCCGGGGTCAGCGCCCAGCCTGCAGGCACATTGAAACATCCTTACCTGTCCGGACATTACCGCCGACAATGCCACCGTACGATCCGCCGACCGACGCTGCTTCCGACGTGCTCGTCGTCGACGGTCTGTCGATCACGTTTGCGGGGCTGCCGGTTGGTTTTTCGCTTGTCGACCATGTCTCGTTCCGCGTCAGGGCTGGACGCACGCTCTGCCTCGTGGGCGAATCGGGGTGCGGCAAGTCGATTGTCTCGCTCTCGCTGATGGGGCTTCTAGCCCGTCCACCGGCGCAGATCACCTCCGGCAGCATCATGTTCGAGGGGCGCAACCTGCTGGCCCTTGGGCCGGAGGAACTGTCGGACCTGCGCGGCAACCGGATGACGATGATCTTCCAGGAGCCGATGACCTCGCTCAATCCGGCTTTCACGATCGGTGACCAACTCACCGAAGTGATCCTGCGCCACCAGAAGGTCTCCATGACGGAGGCCGAAAAGCGGGCCATCGCTGTCTTGCAGCAGATGCGGATTCCCGCGCCCGAGGCCCGGCTGAAGGCCTATCCCCACCAGATGTCGGGCGGCATGCGCCAGCGCATCATGATCGCCATGGCGTTGGCCAACAGCCCGCGCCTGCTCATCGCCGACGAGCCGACGACGGCGCTGGATGTCACGATACAGGCGCAGATTCTCAGGCTGATCCGCGATCTCCAGCGCAACACCGGTACGGCCATGGTTCTGGTCACGCACGATCTGGGTGTCGTGGCCGAGGTCGCCGACGATGTTGCCGTGATGTATGCCGGCCGCATCGTCGAGCACGGCCCGGTCGAGCAGATCTTCCACGATCCGCAGCATCCATACACGATCGGCCTGATGGGCTCGCTGCCCTCGCTCGGCCAGCGTCAGGCGCGTCTGGCCTCGATCCCCGGTGCTGTCCCGCCGCCTGCGCAATGGCCGGCAGGGTGCCGCTTTTCGACGCGCTGCCCATTTGCTGATGCACGTTGCCGGGCCGAAGTGCCGCCGCTGCTGGACCTCGGTGGCGGCCATTCCGTCGCCTGTTTCAAGGCCCCGGTGGAAGCGGTGATGCCCGGTGCAGCCCTCGGGAGCGCGGCATGAGCACGGCTTCTGCGACAGATCCGGCGGGCGAGGCCGTCGGGGCAGGGATGGCAACCGGGGAGCGGGAGCTCGCCGATCCCGAGGTCATTCTCAGTGCGCGACATCTCACAAAGCATTTCGGCGGCCAGCGCAGCCTGTTCCGGCGCGAGCCCGTGGTGCGCGCGGTCGATGATGTCTCTCTCGACATCCGTCGCGGCGAGACCTTCGCCATTGTCGGCGAGTCCGGCTGTGGCAAATCTACGCTGGCAAGGCTGCTGCTGCGCCTGATCGAGCCGGATTCTGGCAGTGTGATCTTCGACGGCCGCGATGTCACGGCAGCCCGGCCCGAAGCCCTGCGCCAGATGCGGCGCGACATGCAGATCGTGTTTCAGGACCCGTTTTCGTCGCTCAACCCGCGCATGAGCGTCGGCCAGCTCGTTGCGGAGCCGATCATCACCCATGGCCTCGCCACAGGGGCCGGGG
This sequence comes from Hyphomicrobiales bacterium, assembly GCA_026400565.1. Taxonomy (GTDB): domain Bacteria; phylum Pseudomonadota; class Alphaproteobacteria; order Rhizobiales; family Beijerinckiaceae; genus Allobosea. Next base: position 18,668 of record JAPLOV010000127.1, read on the forward strand.
TGGCCAGGGAGGTCGGGCGCATGCTGGCGCTGGTCGGCCTGCTGCCGGAACATGCCGACCGATATCCGCACGAATTCTCCGGTGGCCAGCGCCAGCGCATCGGCATCGCCCGTGCGCTCGCTTCACGGCCAAAGCTGGTCCTGGGCGACGAGCCAGTCTCGGCGCTGGATGTTTCGATCCGCGCGCAGATCATCAACCTGCTCGAGGATCTCAAGGCCGAACTCGGCCTGACCATGCTGCTCGTGTCACATGATCTCGGCGTCGTGCGTCACACCGCGGACCGCGTCGCGGTGATGTATCTGGGCGAGATCGTTGAGATGGCTGATGTCGAGCGCCTGTTCGAGCGCCCCGCCCACCCCTATACGCGTGCCCTGATGGAAGCGATCCCTGCGCAGGATCCGGCGGGGCGGCGCGACACGGCCCTGCTCGAAGGCGATCCACCGTCGCCAAGCGCGCCGCCGTCCGGGTGCCGCTTTCACACCCGCTGCCCGCATGCCATCGCGCTGTGCCGCACCACAGCCCCGCCGCTCGCCGCGATCGGGCCGGGTCATGTGGTGGCCTGCCACAGGGCGAGCGAGTTTCCGGCACGCGATGTGCTTGCCATTGTGCCCGGCAGCGAGGCCCGCCAGCGGCGGATCGCGCTTTTTGCCGCCGCCAGCAACGAGGCTTCGCGCCGACAGCCAGAGTGAACAGCCCCGGGCAGCAACGACAGCCCGGCCATAACCGGACAGAACGAGGAGGACCATGACCATGACACGACCGAAACTGACCTCAACCATGGCGGCCTGCGCGCTGGCGCTGGGTGTCGTCGTAGCGCTACCCACCGGGGCTGCAGCCCAGACCTCGACGCTGCGCATCGGCCTTCAGGAAGACCCCGACATGCTGGACCCGCACCGAGCCCGCACCTTTGTCGGCCGCATTGTTTTCAAGGGCCTGTGCGACAAGCTGTTCGATGCCAGCCCCGACCTTCAGCTCGTGCCCCGGCTCGCCACCGAATGGAGTTTTTCCGCCGATGGCCTGACAGCCACGATCAAGCTGCGCGCCGGCGTGAAGTTTCATGACGGCACGGCCTTCGATGCAACCGCCGCCAAGGCCAACCTCGAGCGCGCGCGCACCTTGCCGGAATCGCTGCGCCGCTCCGAACTGGCCACCATCGACGGCGTCGATGTTGTCGACCCGCTGACCATCGCGATCAAGCTCAAGCAACGTGATGCCACCTTGCTGAGCCAGCTGGCTGACCGCGCCGGCATGATGCTGTCGCCGGCGACCTTCGGGGGCGATGTCGGGGCCAGGCCGGTGTGCACCGGTCCTTACAGGTTCGTCGAGCGCGTCCAGAACGACCGCATCGTGCTGGACAAGTTTGCCGACCACTGGGAAGCCGCCAATTACAGCTTCGACCGCATCATCTACCGTTCCATCCCAGACACCACGGTACGCCTCGCCAACCTGCGTTCGGGCGAACTCGACATGCTGGAGCGACTGGCAGCCACCGACGTCAAATCGGCTCAGGCCGACCGAAGTCTGAGGGTGCTGTTCACGCCCGGCCTCGGCTATCAGGGCATGACACTGAACCACGCCAACGGGGATCTGGCCAACACGCCATTCGGCAAGGACAAGCGCGTGCGCCAGGCCTTCTCCTGGGCCATCGACCGCGCCGTGATCAACCAGGTCGTGTTCGAGAACACCCATCCGCCGACTGTTCAGGCCTTCCCGCCTTCCAGCCCTTACTACCGCAAGGATCTGGTGGTGCCGCCGCGCGATGTGGCCAAGGCCCGCGCGCTGCTGAGGGAAGCCGGCGTGACGGCGCCGCTGAAACTAGAAATGATGATCACCAACAACCCGGTCGACGCCCAGCTTGGCCAGGTGGTTCAGGCGATGGTTCAGGAGGCCGGCTTTGACGTGTCGCTGCGCTCGATGGAGTTTGCCAGCCAGCTCCGCGATCAGCAGCAGGGCAAGTTCCAGCTCAGCCGCGTCGGCTGGTCGGGCCGCATCGACCCCGATGGCAATATCCATCCGTTCTGGACCTCGCGCGGGGGCCAGAACGACGGCAAATACAGCAATCCGACCATCGACAAGCTGCTCACTGATGCCCGGGCCGTCTACGATCAGGCCGAGCGCAAGAAGCTCTATGACGAGGCGCAGACCATCGCGCAGGACGAGATCCCGGTGCTGTATCTCTACAACCAGCCCTGGTTCTATGCCACGTCGGCCCGTATCTCCGGCTTCCAGCTCCACCCGGACGGCATGATCCGCCTTGGTGGCCTGAAGCGCCAATGAGGCCCGGCCGGCATAATTCAGCCTGCGGTGATCCCGGCCTTGAGCCGGGAGCACCCGGTGCTCTGACCTGCCATCTGGCCGGACACAACGTGGTGTCCCGGATCAGGTCCGGGGCAAACGTGCCCTTGAAAGGCACCAGACCACCATGCTGAAGCTGATCCTCAACCGCGTGTTGATCGCGATTCCGACACTGCTCATCGTGTCGCTGTTCGTGTTCGCGCTTCAGCATGCGCTGCCGGGCGATCCCTTCCTGGTGATGGCGGGCGAAGAGCGCGATCCTGAATCGATTGCCCGCCTCAGGGCCATCTACCGCCTCGATGACCCGATCGTGGTGCAATACTTCGCCTGGCTCGGTCAGGTCGTTCAGGGCGAGTTCGGGCGCAGCCTGCGCACGGGCGAGCCGGTACTGGGCCTGATCCTGCAAAAGCTGCCGGTGACGCTGCAACTGGCGGCGGCCTCCATGATCGTCGCGCTGGGGATCGGCCTGCCAGCCGGGATCATTGCTGCCGTGCGCAAGGGCACGAGCGTCGATTATGCCGCCAGCGCCGTCGCCCTGTCGGGCCTGTCGATCCCGAATTTCTGGCTGGGCATCGTCATGATCCTGGTCTTCGCGGTGGAGTTGCGCTGGCTGCCGGCCTCCGGATACGTGCCCTTTTTTTCCGATCCGATTGGCGCGATCGAGACGCTGATCATGCCGGCCTTCGTGCTCGGCACTGGCCTTGCCGCCTTCATCATGCGCCACACCCGCTCGGCCATGCTCGAGGTGCTGCGCTCCGACTACGTGCGCACCGCCCGCGCCAAGGGCCTCGACGAGAGCGTCGTCATCAACAAGCACGCCCTGCGCAATGCCCTCATCCCGGTGATCACGCTGTCCACGATCCTGTTCGGCGAATTGCTGGCCGGCGCGGTGCTGACCGAGCAGGTCTTCACCATTCCCGGCTTCGGAAAGCTGATTGTGGATGCCGTGTTCAACCGTGATTATGGCGTGGTGCAGGGTGTGGTGCTGTGCACAGCCATCGGCTTCATCCTGATGAATCTGGTCGCCGACCTGCTCTATATCCTCGTCAACCCTCGCCTCAGGGGGCGCTGATGGCCACCGCTGCTTCCCCGGCCTCCGGGCCCGATCTGCTCGCTCCAAAACAGAGCCGCGTCTGGGGCAAGCTCAGCCGCAGCCGCGCGGCGTGGATCGGCGGCAGCATCGTCGGCGCGTTTGTCGTCATGGCGCTGCTGGCACCGCTTCTCGCGCCGTTCGACCCGAACAAGACCAACTTCCTGCTGATCCGCAAGCCGCCTTCGGCACTGTACTGGCTGGGCACGGACGAACTTGGCCGGGACATTCTTTCGCGCCTGTTCTATGGCGCGCGAGCCTCGCTGATGGCGGGCGTCGTCTCGGTGGGCATCGCGGTCTGCGTCGGCGTGCCGGTGGGTCTCGCGGCCGGCTGGTATGGCGGCTGGCTCGACATCGTCGTCTCGCGCATCACGGAAGCGCTTCTGGCCTGCCCCTTCCTGATCCTGGCGATCGCTTTCGCGGCCATCCTCGGGCCTTCGCTCAGCAACGCGATGATTGCCATCGGGCTGTCCGCCATTCCGATCTTCATTCGGCTGGCGCGCGGCCAGGCGATCAGCGTCAAGGCCGAGGACTACATCGAGGGTGCGCGGGCCGTCGGCGTCCGCGACAGCGTGATCCTCGTGCGTCACCTCGCGCCCAACACATTGCCGCCGATCCTTGTGCAGTCGACGCTGTTCATGGCGCAGGCCATTATTCTTGAGGCGTCGCTCTCCTTTCTTGGCCTTGGCCAGCAGCCGCCGCAGGCTTCCTGGGGTGCGATGCTCAACACCGCCAAGAACTTCATGGAACAGGCCCCGTGGATGTCGGTGTCGCCAGGCATTGCTATTTGCCTCGTGGTCATCGGCTTCAACATCCTCGGCGACGGCCTGCGCGATGCGCTCGACCCGAAAGAGGCTTGAAGCGGCCCGCCCGATGCCCTGACACCAGCAACAGCCTTGCGACCCTGCAACCCATCTGAAAAGCATCCCCCATGTTCACCACCCGGCCTGAAATCCTCGGCACCTTCGGTGTCGTCACCTCGACCCACTGGATGGCGTCCGCGACCGGCATGGCGATGCTGGAAAAGGGCGGCAATGCCTTCGACGCCTGCATTGCGGCGGCCTTCGTGCTCCAGATCGTCGAGCCGCATCTGGTTGGCCCGTCCGGTGACATGCCAGCGGTGTTCTATTCGGCCCGCACCAAGCAGGTCGAGGTTCTGTGTGCCCAGGGCCCGTCGCCCGAGGCTGCCACCATCGCCGCCTACAAGGCGCTGGGGCTCGATCTGGTGCCCGGATCGGGATTGCTCGCCACGGTCGTGCCGGGGGCTTTCGATGGCTGGATGCTGATGCTGCGGGACCATGGCCGTCTGAGCCTGCGCGAGGTGCTTTCGCCGGCCATCGGCTATGCCCTCAAAGGCCACCCCATGCTGCCGCGCGTGGCTGACCAGATCAGGGCCGTTAAGGACCTGTTCGAGACCGAGTGGCCGACCTCCGCTGCTGTCTTCCTGCCGGGCGGAGCACTGCCGAAGGCGAAGGCCCTGTTCGCCAACCCGACGCTTGGTGCCACCTATGCCCGCATCCTCGCCGAGTCCGAGGCTGCCGGCGGCTCGCGCGAACATCAGATCGAGGCTGCGCGCCGGAGTTGGAGCCAGGGCTTCGTGGCGGAGGCCATCGATCACTTCTGCCGCACGCAGGAGGTGATGGATTCCTCCGGCCGCCGCCACAAGGGCCTGCTCACCGGCCACGATATGGCCCGCTGGAGTGCCAGTTATGAGAAACCCGCTTCGGTCGGCTACCACGGCTGGGAGGTCTTCAAGACCGGGCCATGGGGGCAAGGGCCGCTCTTTCTCCAGACCCTGAAGATCCTCGAAGGCTTCGATCTGAATGGCGTGGACCCCAAGGGGGCGCCGTTCATCCATCTGGTCGCAGAAGCGCTGAAGCTTGCCTTCGCTGACCGTGAAGCCTACTACGGCGATCCGGATTTCGTGTCGGTTCCGATGGAAACGCTGCTCTCGGAAGCCTATGCAGCCGAACGCCGCGCCCTGATCAGCGAGGTGGCCTCCGTCACCTTGCGCCCCGGCATCGTGGCGGGTTTTGAGGATCAGGTGGCGCGGATGTGGGCCGAACTGCGCCTGCCCGGCAGCACCAGCGGAGGTGGCGCTGCCGTGGGTGAGCCGACCTTGCAATCAATGGTGGCCGCCAACCGCCGCGGCGATACCGTGCACATCGATGCCATCGACAACGAGGGCAACATGGTCTCCGCGACCCCTTCCGGCGGCTGGCTGCAGTCCTCGCCGGTGATCCCCGAACTGGGTTTCGCGCTTAACTCGCGGGCCCAGATGTTCTGGCTGACAGAAGGCTTGCCGGCTTCGCTGGCGCCGCGCAAACGTCCGCGTACCACGCTCACCCCCAGCCTCGCTTTCCAGGATGGCGACCCGCGCCTCGCCTTCGGCACACCTGGTGGCGACCAGCAGGACCAGTGGCAGATGTCGCTGTTCCTGCGACGCGTGCATCACGGCCTGAACCTTCAGGAAGCAATAGACCTGCCGATGTTTCACACCGCCCACGCGCCCTCGTCGTTCTATCCGCGCGAGGCCCGCCTCGGCCATCTCATGGTCGAGGAAAGCGTCGGTGAGGAAACGATTGCTGCCCTTGAGGCCAAGGGCCATCAGGTCGAACGCGCCGCCGCCTGGACCGTCGGGCGGACAACGGCTGCCGAGAAGGGAGCCGACGGCATCCTCAGGGCAGCCGCAACCCCGCGCCTCATGCAGGCTTATGCCATCGGCCGCTAGAACACGGAGTGGCGGGGCCGCAACCGGGCTTCGCATCATCCCAGCACAAGGAAAGCCGCATGACCTGGTCCATCGTCGCGAAAGATCCCGCCACTGGCCGCTTTGCCGTGGCCGTGACCACGTGCGCCTTCGCGGTCGGGGCGCGGGTACCCTATGGCTGCGGCGGGGTCGGGGCCGTGGCCACGCAGTCCTTCGTCAACCCGTTCATCGGTGTTGATGGTCTGCGGCTGCTGCAGGAAGGCCGCAGCGCCGAGGAGGCTCTCGCCATCGTTGTCGCCGCCGATCCCGGTGCCAGCCAGCGTCAGGCCCACATCATCGATGCCCTGGGCCGGACGGCCGTGTTCACCGGCTCGGACTGTGTCGATTGGTGCGGATCGCAAGCCGCCGAACATGTCTCTGTGGCCGGCAACATGCTGGCTGGTCCGGCCGTGGTGGCCGACACACTCGCCAGCTATCTGGCCCATGCCCATCTCGACTTCGATGAGCGCCTGCTGACCGCGCTCGATGCCGGCGAACGGGCGGGCGGGGACAAGCGCGGGAGGCAGTCGGCTGCGCTCCGGGTCTGGTCGAGCGAGGTCTTTCCTGCCATCGATATTCGCGTCGATGACCATCCCGAGCCGCTGACAGAGCTTCGCCGCCTCTGGCGCATCGCCCACCAGCGCTATGTGCCGTTCCAGGCAGCCGGCCCGTCGCGGAGCCTCCCCGGTGGCGTTCTCGAACGAGCCGAGCTTGATCGCCGTTGCACGGCCTATGCCGATGATTGGAACAGACGCCACCCGGTCTGATCGTCACAAGTTCCGACGCCGCGCCGAACCTGTCTGGACAAATCTGTGCATTAACACCGCCGTGCGGGCGCGAGCGGGCTGTGATGGCGCGGCTTATGCTTTTGCCAATGCGGCCTTCGAGGCGGAGCGCAGCGCTCCCCATAAGGAGAATACCCGGATGCACGATAGCTCCAGAGGTCATGACACGCGCGTTGGCTGCGCGCCGTGAGCAGCACGATGGCCCTGCCATCGCACTGGTGGCGGGAGCTGTCCTCCCGGCAATTCTTGGGGGTCGACATGGCCAGCATCGTTGCGGTTCTGCCGGTGGGCGCGGTCGAGCAGCATGGCCCGCACCTGCCGGTCAGGGTCGACGCCGCCATCAGTGCCGGTATCGTGGCGCGCGCCGTCGCGCTCATGGCGGATGACATGCCTGTTCTGGTCCTGCCGATGTTGCCCGTGGGCAAATCGAATGAGCACAACGCCTCTCCCGCACGCTGAACCTGTTCTGGGAGACGCAGGCAAAGGTCTGGATCGAGGTCGTAGAACGCGTCTTCCGGGCTGGCTGCCGCATGCTGATCATCGTCAACTCGCACGGTGGCCAGCCACAAGTCATCAACATTATCGCGAGGGGGCTGAGGGTGCGCCCCGGCATGTTCGTGGTCAACGCGATGTGGTCGCGCATGACCCGCAAGGACGACCTCTTCAGCAAGTCCGAACTGACCCACGGCATTCATGGCGGCGAGGTCGGGACCTCGGTGATGCTCCAACTGCACGAAGGCAAGGTCGATATGACCCAGGCTTTCGACTTCGAGCCGATCCCCATGGAGATCGAGCGGGGCGCCACCATAAGCCAGGCCAGCGCCTGATCGCGGGCTGGCCCCGGTGCAGGCAGGAGTTGGCCATGCCGCTCTGCAAAGGTGATCAGGATGGCGCCCGATTCGAACAGCACGTGGCCTCGTGCGTCAGCCGCCGCGGTCTTCCGCCAGGCTACGCCGGGATCTTGCCGTAAGGGTTCATGGCGAGGATCACCGGGTCGAACTGCCGCGCTTGCGGATGTTGACGCCGATGGCGCGACAGGCAGGCCCGAGTTCCTCAAACAGGATCGAGACCCGGTTGGAATTCGGCGTCACTCAGAGCCAGGCGGTCAGGTCGTGCTCGGTCTGCACCGTTCACAGCAGTCCCAGTCCCTTTTCCTTCTGGCCGCGGCTGGCCAGCATGAACAAGGTGAGCGCCGCCGCCGTGACCACGATCAGCATCGTCGCGTAGGCCGCCGCCATGCCGACATCACCGCCCAGCGATTGCTGGTAGGCGGCGATCGGCAACGTGCGCGTCGCCCCGGTGTAGAGCACGATCGAGGCGGACAATTCGTTGAAGATCTCAACCCAGGCAATGCTGGCACCGGCCAGAACACCGGGGCGCATCAGCGGCACCATAATCCGGAAGAAGCCCTGCCCGGGCGGCACGCCGAGGTTGAGCGAGGCATCTTCGAGATTGCGGTCGATCTGGTAGACGATCGAGGACGAAGCCCGCATCATGTATGGCAGCTTGCGCACGAAATAGACCATGGCGATGATGCCAGCCGTCCCCGTGAGGAACAGCGGCGGGCCGTTGAACACCTGTGCATAGCCGATGCCCAGCACGGTGCCGGGCACGACATAGGGGATCATGATCAGGAGGTCGAGTATGCGTGCCAGCGGCCCGCTGCGGCGGCTGACGTAATAGCCCAGCGCCGTGCCGGCCACGATGGTCAGGGCAAGCGCAACGCTGGCATAGATCAGGCTGTTGGTCAGCGCGTTGCCCAGCGCCCCGAACGCCTTGGTGTAGTTGTCGAGTGTCAGCGCTGGCTGGAACACCACCCCTCGCACCTCCAGGAACGACGAGATCACCACCACGAACAGCGGCATGTTGGCGATGAGCACCAGCGCAGCCACGCCTGCCGCCATCACCCATGCCGTCCGCGCCGGCAGTGGCTCGGGGCTGCGGCTCGACGCGCCATCATTGGCCACCAGCCGCCGTGTCGCCAGGAAGCGCGCCACCAGCACGAGCGCCAGCGCGAGCCCCACCAGGATCATGCTGGTCGTGGCGGCCATCCCGGTCTCGGCCCCGATCTCGGAGAGGTAGAGCGAGAAGGCGAGGGTGGCGAGCACCGGGTAGCGCTCCCCTTCGCCAAGGATCGCCGGCGTGCCGAAATCCGAAATGATGCCGAGAAAGACGAGCAAGGCGCTGGTCACCACAGCAGGTATCACCAGCGGCAGGGTCACGCTCCAGACCACGTAGAAGGGTGAACGCCCGAGACTGGCCGCGGCCTCCTCGATCGTGGCGCTGACGCGGCTGAGCGCGCCACGCACCACCAGAAAGACCAGCGGGTAGAGCCCGAAGGCGCTGGCAATGGCGATGCCCACCGGCCCGTAGATGGTGGGAAGTTCCAGCCCGATGCTGCGGCCGGCCTCGGTCACAATGCCGGAGCGCCCGAACATCAGGATCCACGCATAGGCCCCGACGAAGGGCGGCGACAGCATCGACATCAGGATCGCCACCTCGATCCAGCGCTTGGCGGGAAAATCATAGCGCGCGAACACGAAGGCCAGCGGCAGCCCGATCATCAGCGCCAGCACCGTGCCCAGTGTCGCGACCAGAAAGCTGTTGCCCAGTGCACGCCGGAAGTAGCGCGACTCGAAGAAGGTGACGAAGTTCTCCAGCCCGAAGCGGCCGCTTTCCTGGCCGATCACGCTTTGCCGCAGCAGCTCGAACAGCGGCAGCACCACGAACACCGCCAGGAAGGCCAGCGCCGCCAGCGCCACCAGCGTCCAGGGATCGGTGCGGAGTGCATGCCAGGCCCGTTCGGCATGGCCCTTTCGCGGTGGCGCGGCGAGCGTCATGCCGGCACCTCAGACCAGACGCCGGCCATCATCCGCCGCGAACAGGCGCGTGCGGCCGGGCAGGAAACCGAGATGCGCCACCTCTCGCTCGCTGGGCAGGCCGGGCGCACTGGGCAGGTCCACGTCGAATTCCCCGCCCGCCGCATGGCGCAACCTGAGCCGCGTGCGCTGGCCGAGATAGGAGCGGATCAGCACCGTGCCGGAGATGGCGCAGTCCGGGCCGCCCGCCAGCGTGAAATCCTCGGTGCGCATGGCCAGCCTGACCATTTGGCCCGGCGTCAGCCCAGCCGTAGCCGGCAACAGCACGGGCGCTTCGCCGGCCAGTGCCAGCCCGAGCCCGGAACCCAGCGCGATGATCTGACCGTCGAACCAGTTGCAGCCGCCGATGAAGTCGGTGACGAAGGCGTTGACTGGGTTGTCGTAGATGGCTTCCGGTGCGGCGACCTGCTGCAAGGTGCCGCGATCCATCACGGCCACGCGGTCCGAGATGGCCATTGCCTCTTCCTGGTCATGCGTGACATAGAGCGTGGTGATGCCAAGCTGCTTCTGCATCAGGCGGATTTCCTGCCGCATCTCGATGCGCAGCTTGGCGTCGAGATTGGACAGGGGCTCGTCCATCAGCAGCAGTTCGGGCTTGATCACCATGGCCCGGGCCAGCCCGACGCGCTGCTTCTGCCCGCCGGACATGGCATCTGGAAAACGCTCCGCCAGCGCCTCGAGCTTGACGCTGGCCAGAGCCTCCATCACGCGGCTGGTCAGTTCCTTGCCGCCGACCCCGCGCGCCTTCAGGCCATAGGCGACGTTGTCCTTCACCGACAGGTGCGGGAAAATCGCATAGCTCTGGAAGACCATGCCGAAATTGCGCTTGTGAGGCGCCAGATCGTCGATCTCCCGGCCGCCGACGCTGATGCTGCCGCCGTCGTTCCGCAGGAAGCCGGCCACTGTGCGCAGCAAGGTTGTCTTGCCGCAGCCGGACGGGCCGAGCAGCGTCATCAACTCGCCGCGCGCGATGTCAAGATCGATCCCGCCCAGCGCCTGGAAGGCCTCAAAACGCTTGGTCAGGCCGGAAATCCGCACATGCGGGCCTTGGGCGCCCGCCGCGCTGATACCCCCATCAACCGATGTGGCCATGCCCGATGCCGTCAGCGGCGGGCCAGACGCAGGTAGCGGTCAAGGAAGGGCTTGCTGTTGGCATTGCTCCACGCCACCGGCGGGTTCTTCACCGGAAGATCCGTCACGGAGAGCGCGCCCTTCGGCCCCGGAATGTCATTGCGGATCGGGCGGCGTCCGAACTTCTCGACGATGATCGTTTGCCCCTCGGTCGAGACGATGAAATCGAGCAGGGCCTTTGCGCCGTCCGGGTTGGGGCCGTTGGCCACCAGCGTCATCGCATCGGCCGCAAATGAGATGCCTTCCTTCGGATAGATGATCTTCAGCGGTGAGCCGCCCTCGATGAAGCGCGTGGCGTTGTCCTCAAGCGTGATGCCGATGGCGTATTCGCCCTGCGCCGCCCCGCGCGACACCGCGCCGGAACTGCCCGTCACCACGAAATTGTCGAACATCCTGCCGAACAGCTCCCAGCCCTTTTCGGTGTCACCGGCCGTGTAGATGATCTGAAGCATCTGGATCAGGGCGGAACCGGACTTGTCAGATCCGGCAAAAGCGATCTTGCCCTTCCACTTCGGGTTGGCCAGATCGGCCCAGGTGGTCGGGATCTCCGCTTCTGGCACCAGACGCGTGTTGACCGCGAGCACGCCGGCCAGCGTCACAGAAAAGGGCACCCAGGCCGGGCTCACCTTGAGATCGGCACGGATGGCCGCATCGTCCTTGGTGACATAGGACGTGAACAATTCCTTGGCTGCGTCGATGCCTTCGCCGCCGACGGAAATCACACAGTCGCCAAGCGGGCGCTGGCTCTCGGCCCTGACCCTCCGGACCAACTCGCCCGAACCTGCGGCCACGATCTGCAGGTCGAGCCCGGTCTTGGCCTTGAACACCGGCGCGATGGCATTCACTGCTTCCACGAAGGCGGTGTAGACCACAACCGGCTTGGCCTGCGCCCTGAGCAAGCCCGGCGAAGCCAGCGCGGCAGAGCCAGCAAGACCGCCCAGAACGAGGCGGCGGGACACGCGTGGCGTTAGGCTGGTCATGGCAGACTCCCTGAACTGAAAGCTTGGCCCGTTGTGCTAGAGCCCCTGAACGACAGTTCAATGACGCTGTGACAGGCGCGTCAAGCCCGTTCTGACAGCAAATCGCGGATTGACCGCTATCCCGCCATCTCGCCGTCATCCAGGCCTCGCGCCGGGATGACGCTGTGGACAGGGCAGGCAAGAACCAGGCCCCGGTGCAGTTGCACGCATCGGCCGAAGCCCGTATCAGCGCAAGGTCGCCCCTGCAGGATGGCCGCATGGCACCAGCCCTTGCTCCGAACCGGTCTTTGCCTGACGCGAGCGCCCGATGAGGCGGCGGCCGCGTATCCTGTGTCTTGGCGGAGCGGTGATCGACCGCAAGCTCCAGGCTTTCCAGCTCATCAGGCCCGGCACATCGAACCCGGCGCGCGGCACGCTGGGCTTTGGGGGTGTGGCCCGCAATGTGGCAGAAAACCTCGCTCGGCTCGGCGCCGAGGTGCGCTTCGCTTCATGCGTCGGCGATGATCCGGCCGGTTCTGCGCTGGTCGACCATCTGGCGGCGCTCGGCGTGGATGTTGGCTCCGTGCGCACGGTCAAGGGTGCAGCAACGGCCGAATACATCGCGTTGCTCCAGCCTGATGGCAGCCTGCATGTCGCGGCCGCCGACATGGCCATCCTTGACCGCATCTATGGCCCGCTCGTCGACGAGGCCATGGCATCAGCGCGCCATGCCGACTGGCTGTTTGCCGATTGCAACGCGCCTGCCGAAGTTCTGGCGAGCCTTGCCAGCCAGGCGCGCGAGAGTGGCATCATGCTGGCGCTCGACGTGATTTCGGTCCCCAAGGCCATGCGCTTGCCCCTCGATCTGACAGGCGTGGCGTGCCTGTTCCTCAACCGCGATGAAGCCACTGCGCTGCTGGGTAAGCAGGATGATGCCAAGGCTGCGTTCGGCGAGCCAGCGGCGTTGGCGGCTGCCCTGCGGGCGCGCGGTGCCGCCGCCGTGGTGCTGACGCTGGGGGCCGATGGCTGCATGGCCGACGATGGCGCAGGTCCGGTGCACGTTGCGGCAGCGCCCACCGCGGTGGTCGATGTCACGGGAGCAGGCGACGCTATGATCGCTGCCACGCTGCTGGCTCTCGGCCACGGGCTGCCCTTGGCCGGAGCCGTGCATTTCGGGACGATCATCGCAGCGCGCACCGTGGCATCGCCGCTCAGTGTCGATGACACGCTGTCGCCCGCCCTTGTTGAGACCTTTCTGTCCGGCGTGACTTCCGGGCCGCCATTGCTCCCATCTGCAGAAGGTCCGAGGCCATGACCAGCAAGTCCCATCAAGGCCGGTTGCCGGGCCACCCGCTCTGCGCCTTCTCGCCCGAAGTGTCAGCCGCGCTGGAAGCCGGCCAGCCGGCGGTGGCGCTTGAATCGACCATCATCACCCATGGCATGCCCTGGCCGGCCAATGTCGAGACCGCGCGCGCGGTCGAGGCCGATGTCAGAGCCGAGGGGGCCGTGCCGGCCACGATAGCCGTGATCGAGGGGCGCATCCGCATCGGCCTCTCCGATGCGCAGATGGACTGGCTCGGGCAGGCCAGCGGTGTGCTCAAGCTTTCGCGAGCTGACTTGGCCCATGCGGTCGCCGCCGGCCTGCCGGGCTCGACCACCGTGGCGGCCACCATGATTGCCGCGCATCTGGCCGGCATCGCCGTGTTTGCCACGGGCGGCATCGGCGGGGTTCATCGCCATGCCGAGAACACCTTCGATGTCTCCGCCGATCTTCATGAATTGGCACGGACGCCGGTCACGGTGGTCTGCGCCGGTGCCAAGGCCATTCTCGATCTGCCCAAGACCTTCGAGATGCTGGAGACACTTGGCGTGCCGGTGATCGGCTATGGCTGCGATCACCTGCCCGCCTTCTGGAGCCGTGATAGCGCCATCGCCACGCCGATCCGCCTCGATCATCCCGGCCAGATCGCGGCCATGCTGCGCACCCGCCAGGAACTCGGCCTCGGGGGCGGGACGCTGGTCTGCAATCCGGTTCCGGCCGAGCACGAGATTGCTGCGCCGGAGATCGCGCGCCTTGTCGGGCAGGCGCTGGCCGATGCCGATACGGCCGGTGTTTCGGCCAAGGCCGTCACGCCCTACCTGCTGGGCCGCATGCTGGAGCTGACCTCAGGCCGGAGCCTCGCAACGAACATCGCGCTGATCAGGAGCAATGCGAGGCTGGCCGCCCGCCTCGCCGTGGAACTGGTGCGGGGCTGACGCGGAAAGGTCAGCCGCCGAAAAGCTGCTTCGATCGCACCATCTCGACCAGCAGGGGGGCAGGCTCCCAGCCAGCCCCGTCGCGCGCCTGCATGCGCTCCACTTCTGCGAGAATGATGCCAAGACCCATGCGGTCCGCCTGGAACATCGGCCCGCCCCGCCAGGCCGGCCAGCCGTAGCCGTTGATGAACACCAGATCGATGTCGCTTGCGCGCTGGGCCATGCCTTCGCCGAGGATGCGCGCGCCCTCGTTGACCATCGCCGCGATGATGCGCGTGCGGATTTCCTCGGCTCCGATGCTGCGGCGCTGGACGCCGCTGCGCCGGGCCTCGGCCTCGATGATGCTGGTCACGCCGGCATCGGGGCGGCGCTTGCCATTCTCGTAGACATACCAGCCCGCACCAGATTTCTGCCCGAAGCGGCCCAGTTCGCACAATTGGTCGGCGATGCGCACGTAGCGCTCGGCAGGATCGCGCATTGCCGCGAGGCGCTTGCGCCGGGCCCAGGCGATGTCGAGCCCCGCCAGATCGAACACTGCGAACGGCCCCATCGGCAGCCCGAAGGCCTCCATGGCCGCGTCGATCTCGTGCGGGAGCGCGCCATCCTCAAGCATGTATTCGCACTGCTTGCGGTAGCTCGAAAAGATGCGGTTGCCGATGAAGCCGTCACAGCTGCCCGCCAGCACCGCCAGCTTGCCGAGCCGCTTGCTGACGGCAAACGCCGTGGCGAGCACATCGGTCGCGGTCCGGCCGGTGGCAACGATCTCGACCAGGCGCATCACGTTGGCGGGCGAGAAAAAGTGCAGGCCGACCACGCGCTCAGGGTGGCTGGCCGCCGCTCCGATCAGGTTCGGGTCGAGATAGCTTGTGTTGGTCGCCAGAATGGCATCCGGCCGCACGATGCCGGACAGGGCTGCGAACAACTCCTGCTTGACGGCCAGATCGTCGAAGACCGCCTCGATCACCAGATCGCAGGGCGCAAACGCCGTGATGTCGTGCCCGACTGCGGTGGCAGCCATCCTTGCGGCAGCCACCTCCCGCGTGATGCGCCCGGTCTCGACGCCGCGCTGGTGCATGGCGGCGATGCGGCTGCGCCCGGCTTCGGCTGCCTTTTCGGTCCGCTCGGCGACAATCACGCGATAGCCCGCTTCCGCGAGCACGACCGCGATACCGGCACCCATCGTGCCGGCTCCGGCAACGCCGACGATGGACACGGGTCGTGGCGTTGCGCCCTCCAGCGCCGGCACCCGTGCCGCTGCGCGCTCGGCAAAGAACACATGCCTGAGGGCGGCTGACTGCTCGCTAGCCAGAAGGCCCGCGAAGGCGGCCCGCTCATGGGCAAGCCCTGCCGGAAGGTCCAGCGTCGCGGCAGCCAGGGCGGCGCGCGCACCCACGCCCGGTGAAAGCTGGCCTCGCGCCTTGCGCTCGATCTGTTCGATCTGCGCGGCAATCGCCGGCTCATCA
>JAPLOV010000208.1 GCA_026400565.1 Hyphomicrobiales bacterium
CCTTCGACCGCATCGGCGGCTGGGGCGCCGCCAACCGTGGCCGCTATTCCAACAAGGCCATGGACGAGGTGCTGACGGAAGCCCTGCGCACCGTCGACAACACCAAGCGCGCCGCCTTGCTGGCGCGCGCGTCGGAACTGTCGATGAACGATCTGGGCATCATCCCGTCCCACTACCAGACCAACGTCTGGGCCTCGAAGAAGGGCATCAAGGTCACCGCGCGCGCTGACGAGTACACGCTCGCCACTGGCATCACGCGCTGACGGGTACACGCTCGCCACTGGCATCACGCGCTGACGGGTACACGCTCGCCACTGGCGTCACGCGCTGACGGCTCTCGCCTGACACTGGTCATCCCGGCCTTGAGCCGGGATGACTGAGGCTGCCAACACCGCCCCGTCTCGAGGACATCGTCATGCTTGCCTTCATCATCCGGCGCATCGGGCAGGCCATGCTGGTCATCGGCGTGATGGTCGTGATCGTGTTCTTCGGCGTCAATGTCATCGGCGATCCGGTCTGGATGCTGATTTCGCCCGAGATGGATCAATCGGCCGTGGAAGCGACCAAGATCGCGCTCGGCCTCGACAAGCCGATCTGGGAGCAGTTCGTCTACTTTGTCGGCAACGCCCTGCAAGGCGACATGGGCCGTTCCTTCGTCCATGGCGAGCCGGCCATCAAGCTCATCCTCAGCCGCATGCCGGCCACCATGGAGTTGGCGCTGGTGGCGCTGTCCATGGCCATCCTGATCGGCATGCCGCTCGGCGTCTATGCGGGCCTCAAGCCGGAAACCCGCCTTGCCAAGGGCATCATGGCGGTGTCGATCCTCGGCTTCTCGCTGCCGACCTTCTGGGTGGGTCTGATGCTGATCATGTTCTTCTCGATCATGCTGGGGTGGCTGCCTGCCACGGGCCGCGGCGATACGGTCCGCGTGCTGGGGATCGAAACCTCGCTGCTGAGCCTCAATGGCTGGACGTACATCGCCTTGCCGGCGCTCAACCTCGCGCTGCTCAAGATTTCGCTGGTCATCCGGCTGGCCCGTGCCGGGGTGCGCGAAGCGGCGCTGATGGACTATGTCAAGTTCGCGCGCGCCAAGGGCCTGTCGCAGCGCCGCATCGTCGGCGTCCATATCCTCAAGAACATCATGATCCCCATCGTCACGGTGCTGGGGCTGGAATTCGGCAGCCTCGTCGCGTTCTCGGTCGTCACCGAAACCATCTTCGCCTGGCCGGGCATGGGCAAGCTGCTGCTCGAAGCCATCCAGCGCCTCGATCGACCCGTCATCGTGGCCTATGTCATGGTCGTGGTCGTCCTGTTCGTGGCCATCAACCTGGTGGTCGATGTGCTCTACTCGGTGCTGGACCCCCGCGTCCGTCTGACCGAGGCCAAGGCGTGAGGAGCTTGCCATGACCGACACTCCGATCAGCCCTGCCATGCTTGCCGGCGCAGCCGCGCCGGTGCCGAAGGAAGAGACGCCGTTCACCCGCTTCCGCAAGGCCTTCTTCGAGGACAAGGTGGCCGTTGCCGGCCTGATCCTGTTCAGCATCATCGTGGCGCTGGCCCTGCTCGCGCCGCTGATCACGCCGCAGAACCCCTATGACCTGCGCAGCGTCGACCTGATGGATTCGCGCCTCAAGCCCGGCTCGGTTGCCGGCGAGGGCTTCACCACCTGGCTCGGCACCGATGGCGTCGGACGAGACCTCTATTCCGGCATTCTCTATGGCTTGCGTATCTCGTTGATGGTCGGCTTCCTGTCGGGCCTGATCGCCGCCTCGATCGGCATGGCCGTGGGGCTGATCGCGGCCTATGCGGGCGGGCGGGTGGAAACCATCCTGATGCGCATCGTCGACCTGCAATTGTCCTTGCCGGCGGTGCTGATCGCACTGATCCTCGTGGCGGCACTCGGCAAGGGCGTCGACAAGATCATCTTCGCGCTCGTGGTGGTGCAGTGGGCCTATTATGCCCGCACCGTGCGCGGCAACGCGCTGGTCGAGCGCCGCAAGGAATATGTCGAGGCGGCACAATCACTCGGCCTGTCCAATGCACGCGTCGTCTTTCGCCACATCATGCCCAACTGCCTCGCCCCGGTGATCGTCATCGTCACGGTGCAGACGGCCCATGCCATCGCGCTGGAGGCGACCTTGTCCTTCCTCGGCGTGGGCCTGCCGCAGACCGAGCCCTCGCTGGGCGTGCTCATCGCCAACGGCTTCCAGTACATGCTCTCCGGCAGCTACTGGATCAGCTTCTTTCCGGGCCTTGCGCTGCTGCTCACCATCGTCTCGATCAACCTGATGGGCGACCGCATCCGCGACGTGCTCAACCCGAGGCTGGAAAAGTGATGCAAGGCCCCGTCATCGCCGTCGAGAACCTCAAGACCCATTTTCTCACCCGTGCCGGCACGGTGAAGTCGGTCGACGGCATCTCGTTTCACGTCAACAAGGGCGAGGTGCTCGGCCTGGTGGGCGAGTCAGGTTCGGGCAAATCGGTCACCGGCTTCTCGATCATGGGCCTCATCGACCCGCCGGGGAAGATCGTCGACGGCTCAATCAAGCTGAACGGCAAGGAACTCGTCGGCCTGTCCGATGACGAGATGCGCAAGGTCCGGGGCCGCGAGGTCGCCATGATCTTCCAGGACCCGATGATGACGCTCAACCCGGTTCTGCGCATCGACACCCAGATGATCGAGGCCATCACCGCACACGAGAACGTCTCGGAGAAGGCGGCCCGCGCCCGTGCCCGCGACGCGCTCGCCCGCGTCGGCATTCCCTCGCCCGACGAACGCCTGTCCGCCTATCCGCACCAGTTCTCCGGCGGCATGCGCCAGCGTGTGGCCATCGCCACCGCGCTGCTCAACAGCCCCTCGCTGATCGTCTGTGACGAGCCGACGACGGCGCTCGATGTCACCATCCAGAGCCAGATCCTTGCCGAGATGCAGCAGCTTTGCGCCGAGACCGGCACTGCGCTGATCTGGATCACCCACGATCTCACGGTCATCGCCGGCCTCGCCCAGCGTGTCGCCGTGATGTATGCCGGCCGCATTGTCGAGACCGGGCCGGTCGATGTCCTGCTCGATGCGCCGATCCACCCCTACACACGCGGCCTGCTCGGCTCGCTGCCATCGGCAGGAGTGCCCGGCCAGCCGCTGATGCAGATCCCCGGTGCGACACCCTCGCTGGCGCGCCTGCCTCAGGGCTGCGCCTTCGC
This sequence comes from Hyphomicrobiales bacterium, assembly GCA_026400565.1. Classification (GTDB taxonomy): domain Bacteria; phylum Pseudomonadota; class Alphaproteobacteria; order Rhizobiales; family Beijerinckiaceae; genus Allobosea. Next base: position 3,202 of record JAPLOV010000208.1, read on the forward strand.
CCCGCGCTGCACACTGGCCAGCGATGTCTGCCGCACGGCGGCTCCGGAGAGCCTGTCGCATGGTCAAGATCGCGCCGCACGCTGCCACCATCCGCTCGACGCACCCAAGGTTGCAGCCTGATGAATGCTCCTGCACCAACCCCGCTGGTCGAGCTGAAAGACGTCTCCAAGCGCTTCGTCAAGCCGCTGGACGCGGCGGCCCGCCTCGCCAACCTGATGGGTGCCAGCAACCGCGAGCAGGTCGTGCATGCGGTCGATAGCGTCGATCTCGGCATCATGGAGGGCGAGGTCGTGGGCCTCGTCGGCGAGTCGGGCTGCGGCAAGTCCACCCTTGGGCGCGTCGTGGCCGGCATCCATGCGCCCAGTTCCGGCGCGATGCTGTGGCAGGGCAAACCGGTCTCGGGGCTGGACGGGCCGGCGAAGAAGGCCGCGACCCTCGCCGTGCAGATGATCTTCCAGGATCCGATGTCCTCGCTCAACCCGCGCATGCGCGTCACCGACATCGTCGGTGAGGCACCGGTCTTTCACGGACTGGTCAGCAAGGCTGAGCAGGAAGCTTACGTCGAGCATGTGCTGGAACGTGTCGGCCTCGATCCCACCTACCGCCGCCGCTATCCTCACCAGTTCTCGGGCGGCCAGCGCGCCCGCATCGGCATTGCGCGGGCCCTCGCGGTCAATCCCCGCTTCCTCGTCTGCGATGAAAGCGTCGCTGCGCTGGATGTCTCCATCCAGGCACAGGTGCTCAACCTGTTCATGAAGCTCAGGCAGGATCTCAAGCTGACCTACCTGTTCATCAGCCATGACCTCAGCGTCGTCCGGCATCTCTCGGACAAGGTCGTGATCATGTATCTGGGCCGTGTCGTCGAGGCCGCATCCGCTGCCGACCTGTTCCGCGGCCCGAACCATCCCTACGCACAGGCCCTGCTGGCCAACGTGCCGACACTGGCCTCGCGCCACAAGCGCTTTGCCCCGCTCAAGGGGGAAATCCCGTCCCCGCTCAATCCGCCTGGCGGCTGCCATTTCCATCCGCGCTGCCCGATGGCAGGGCCGCGCTGCGCCCAGGAGCGGCCAGCACTTCGGGAGATTGCGCCGGGGCATGTGAGTGCGTGCCATCTGAACGATGGCGGCGTCGGCAGCTGAGGCCCGTGAGGCGTCAGGTTTCGCGGTAGGACCAATCATCGATTTCGAGGCTCGGATCGGCCAGATCGGCAATCGGATCGATGGGCGCGCCGGCGGTGACCTTCCCGATCAGGAAGCCTTCCGGTGTCGCGGAAAAGCGCACCCGATCGCCCGCCTCCACGCCAAGGATGTTCCGCACCGCGAGCGGCAGGGTCATGCGGCCGCCCGCCGACACCGTCACAGTCCAGTCCTGGCGTGAGATCTCGGCCTGTGTGCGCGCCATTCGTGATCCTCGTCGGTCGGTTCCGGGCCTGGCCCCTGAGGGTTGCCCAACTGCTGGCTGCCGTGTCCGGGCCACCGTCAGCGGACATAGCACAGCCCGCTCCTGATCACCCGGCAAATCCTGCCGACCTGACCGGTTGCGCAGGCCTGTCCTTGCCGGTGTAACGAGACATTCATCATCTAAGCTATTGAAACTGCTTGCCAACAACGATGGCACGATGACTGCAACACCCGGTTCAGCTGATGTGTGCGGTGCCGTCGCGCCGCGATCTGGGAAGGATACGTTTCATGGGCGTTTTTGGTGCAATGACCACCGCGCTGTCGGGCCTTCGGGCCCAGTCCTACGCGCTGGAAAACATCTCCGGCAACATCGCCAACTCGCGCACCACCGGCTTCAAGCGGCTGGAAACCAGCTTTATCGACCTGATCCCCGATGCACCCCAGAACCGCGAACTGGCCGGCTCGGTCCTGGCGCGCTCGTCCGCCACCAACTCGGTGCAGGGCGATATCTCCAGCACCTCGATTGCGACCAACGTCGCCATCAACGGTGACGGCTTTTTCATTGTGGCCGAGAAGCTCGGTGAACTGAACGGCGCCCCAAACTTCAGCCAGAACAACCTCTACAGCCGCCGCGGCGATTTCGACTTCGATCGCAATGGCTATCTGGTCAATGGCGCTGGCTATTTTCTCAAAGGCCTTAACATCAACCCAACCACCGGCGTTCCTTCGGCCTCCGAAGCCTCGGTGATCAGCATCCCCAACGATGCCCTTCCGCCGCGTGCCACCACGACCATAGACTACCGTGCAACGCTGCCCGCGACGCCACAGACCACTGCATATCAGGCCGCGAACGGCGCGCCCGGCTCGGAGCTGATCGGGCCTGCAGCAGCTTATCCGGCCAGCCCGGCCACGCTCGCCACCATCGCTGCATCCGATACCGCCACATTCGAGGCGCGTTCGATCCAGGGCGGCACCATCACCGCCTATGACACCCTCGGACGCTCCGCCCCTGTCCGTCTGTCCTGGGCCAAGGAAACCGCCGGCCTCGGGACCGACACCTGGAGCCTTTATGCACAGACCGACCCGGCGGCAACAGGCGCTGCGGCCATGTGGACCCGCGCCGGCGCCGCTGGGTCGTTTGCCTTCGATGCCAACGGCAATCTCACCTCGGCTCCCATCACCGCCCTGCCGCCCGTCAACGTCAACGGCATCATCATCACCGGTGTCAGCCTCGATGCTGGTTCAGGTGGCAGCGGCATGAAGCAAGTCAACTCGACGCAGAATGTCGGCCAGCTCGAAGCCAATGCCATCCGGCAGGATGGCTATGCTGCTGGCGTCCTGCAGCGCACGAACATCACCGAAGATGGACTGGTGATCGGCACCTACTCGAATGGCCAGGTCGCCACGCTCGCCCAATTGCTCACAGCGCAGTTCTCCGCACCCAACTCCCTGAAACGCCTCGATGGTGGTGCTTTGGCCGAGACGGCCGAGTCCGGCCTGCCGCTTGTCGGGTCTGCCTCGTCAGGCGGATCACGCCTTGTCGGATCGGCAACTGAGCAGTCAAACACCGACATCGCCGAGGAGTTCTCCAAGATGATCGTGACGCAGCAGGCCTACACGGCCAACACACGCGTCATCACCACCTCGCAGCAGATGCTGACCGACATCCTCAACATCATTCGCTGAACAACGGCAAAGGTCGCGGCGTTCCGGCGATCAGGGAGTTAACCCATGGGCCTCAACGGGGTCATGACCAAGGCGCTGTCGGGGATGCGGGTCACGCAGGCCGGACTCGATGTGGTGTCGCAAAACATCACGAACGCCGACTCGATCGGCTACATCCGGCGCCGTGTCAACGTCGTCGAGCAACCGGTCGGCGACACCTCGGGCTTTGCCCGCACCAACGGCGTGCAGCGCATGCTGGACCGCGTGGTGCAGCGCCAGCTCTGGAACGAAACCTCCGGCGCAGCCTACACCGCCACGCGCTCCAACGTGCTCGATGCGCTCGATCAGGTCTACGGCCCACCGGACTCCACCAGCACGCTGGGGGCGGTCTTCGGCCGCTTTACCCAGTCCCTGCAGCAGCTCAAGGCCGATCCGTCAAGCAACGCGCTCAGGGCCGGCGTTCTTTCCGCTGGGCAGGAAATAGCGACGCGCCTGTCCAGCCTGTCCGCCGGTGTGCAGGACCTCCGGCTTGAAGCCGAGGAAGGCATCAATGCCGGCGTGACCCGGGTCAACGAGTTGCTGGTCGAAATCCAGGCCAGTAACAGCAAGATTCTGGAGACCGCCGATCTCAACTCATCGGTGGCGCTGCGCGATCAGCGCGACCGTCTGGTGACCGACCTGTCGCGCTATCTCGATATCCGCACCACCGAGAACGAGTCGGGCGGGCTGAACATCTTCACCTCTTCTGGCGTAACGCTGTTCACCGGCTCCAACGCCTCGGTGCTGAGCTTCGATGCCGCCGCTGCGGTCAGCGCTGACCAGCTCTGGAACGCCGACCCTGCCCTGCGCGGTGTCGGCACAATCCGCGTCCAGAACGGCTTTGGCGGCTCCACCGATCTGATTGCCACCAATTCCATCCGCTCCGGCGAACTGGCAGCCTTCGTCGAGCTGCGCGACAAATCGCTTGTTCAGGCCCAGAACCAGCTCGATGAACTGGCTGCGGCGATGGCAAGCGCCCTGTCGGACCGCGAGGTGGCCGGCACCCCCGCCGTCGCAGGCGCCGCCACCGGCTTCGATGTCGATCTGGCTGGCCTTGCGGCCGGCAACCAGATCACGCTCGATTACACCGACAGCATCACCGGCGCGCGGGGGCGTTTCACCTTCGTGCGGGCCGACAGCGCCGGCGCAGTCGCCAATGTGGCGGCATCCGGCCTCAGCTCCAACGACAACCGCGTGATCGGCATCGACTTCGCCGGCTTCCCCGGTTCGATGGCCGGCATCGTCGGCCAGATCAACACGGCGCTGGGTGCCGGCTTTGCTGCCAGCAGCCCCTCCGGCACCACCCTGCGCATCGTCGATGACGGGGCGGCCAACACCCGCGATGTCAACGCCCTCGTGGCAAGGCCGACGACAGGCGCGTTCTCGACCGCATCGCCCGGAACCGGCGCGGCCGAAATGCCGTTCTTCGTCGACACGGGCGCTGTTGGCGGGCTCTATACCGGCTCGTTCGAGGGCCGCTCGCAGATGCGCGGTCTGTCCGCCCGCATCGCGGTCAACCCGCTGGTGGCGCAGGACACCTCGCGCCTGGTCGTCTTCCAGACCGGTGTCGGAGCGACCCAGCAGGGCGACTCCACCCGCCCCGACCAGATGTATGACCGACTCACCGGCTCGGTGCGGACCTTCTCGCCACAGACGGGCGTGGGCGGCACGGCCTCAACCTGGCGCTCGACCATCGCCAACTTCACCCAGCGCGTGGTGGAGACCCAGGGCAACGTCATCGAAAGCGCCCAGCGCCTCAACGATGGCCAGCAGATCGCCGTCAAGTCGGTCGAGGCCCGTTTCACCGAGACGTCCGGCGTCAGCGTCGATCAGGAAATGTCGAATCTCGTCGAGTTGCAGAACGCCTACGCCGCCAACGCCCGCATCATCTCCGCCGTCAAGGAAATGATGGATCTTCTGATGCGGATCTGAGTGCGGCCTGACAAGAGGATAGTCCGATGTCGATCGATCCGTTCATTCCCTCGTCCAACACGGGCCGGCGCAATGGCGACATGTTCATCCAGATGCGCGCGCGACTGGATGATCTCCAGCGCCAGCTCGCCACGGGCAAGAAAGCCGACAGCTTCGCGGACCTTGGCCTGGGTCGCCGTGTCAGCCTGGATGCGCGCACCAAGCTCAGCAACATCGAGGGCTGGAACAAGTCGATCGAGCAGGGCGACCTGCGCATCCGGTTCATGATGCAGTCGATCGAGGGCATCAACAAGAACGCTCTCGACGGCAAGGGCGACGCCCGGCCCGGTGCCTTCGTGGTCGGAGCCAACAATCAGGTCGCCGGGCAGGTGCTGGCCAGGGACAAACTCTCCCAGACCATCGACATGCTGAATGCCGAGGTCGGGGGCCGCTACCTGTTTTCCGGACGCAGCCATGACGTGAAGCCGGTCGAGAACATCAACCTGATCCTCGATGGCGATGGCGCGGGCATGGTCGGCGTCAGGACGCTGATCTCAGAGCGGCAGCAGGCCGATGCGGGCG
>JAPLOV010000052.1 GCA_026400565.1 Hyphomicrobiales bacterium
ACCAAGGTATGAATGGCGCTTCAGCACGAACTTGTCGCACGGCGGCCCGTCAATCGAAAACCAACGACTGGAATGTTCGCCAGCCTCTTGGGCGGCGGGATGGAAACAAACTCCAAAGCGGATGACAGAATACCAGCTTTCTGAACCGCCCTCTCTATTCGGGGTTTTGGTGTCAAGGGCTCATTTTGCGATCCTCTGGGTTTGTGAGGCGGTCGATCCTGTAGGTCACATGCTTCTCTTCGCAGTCGGCGCGATGGCCGCTGCATGATGGGGTCAGGAGAGTGGCCGTCCCGATCTAGGTTGCGGCCTCGCTGCTTTAACAGCGGGTCCAGGGCGGTTCGCGGGATCGGCGCACCCCTCGTCCCTACAGGAACGAACTGGATGCCTCGTCGGCAATCTGTTGTTGGCGCGTCAGACGGCTTTAAGCTGGAGCGCGACTGAGGACTCCTTTGCGGCCTGGCGGGCGCTCCAGATGAAGTTGGCACCATTCTCCCACATGCTGTGCAAGATCACCGCCAGTTTTCGGGCGACGGCCACGCGCGCTCGGTTGAGCCCGCGGCGCTTGGCCACAGCCAATCCCCATGCCTTCAGCCCCGACGGCTTGCGCGTGAGGACGAGCAGAACATGGGCGGCCTCGTACAGCGCCGAGCGAGCCATTCCGTCCCCGCATTTGCTGATGCGGCCTGCGATGTCGGTCTCGCCGGACTGGTAGCGCTTTGGCGTCAGACCAAGATGTGCACCCAATGTCCGAGATCGTTTGAAGCGGTCCGGACTATCAACAGCGGCCATGAAGGTCAGGGTCGTGATCGCACCCATGCCGGGGACGCCCATCAGGCGTCGGCATACTGGATCGGCGCCAGCAATGGCCACCACCCGCGCCGTCATGTCCGCAAGCTGGCCCTGCATGGTGACGAGCACCTCCAGAATCGGCGTCACAATGTCATCCAGCGCCTGATCAGCGCGGGCGAGTTCTTTCACTGTGTCGGTGAACTTGCGTCCGCTGGCCTTGCCAGCCTTCAGACCTTCCTCGCGAAGCAGACCGCGCACCACGTTCTCCAGTGCGAACATGCCATGCAGCACGCCTTTGCGGGCGACCAACAGCGCGCGCCAGCATCGCGATTGCGGGCTTTTCACATGAACCTGTTGGAACCAGCCTGTGCGCATGATCTGGGCGATGGCCCGTGCATCATTGCGGTCGGTCTTGTTCGGCATCGTCTTCATGGCGGCATGGGCGCGACGGGTCTCGATGCAGATCGCATTGAATCCCGCCGCCTTCAGGCCGTCATGCAACCAAGCTGCCTGCGAGCACGCTTCAAGGCCGACACGGGCCAGTTCAAGACCAAGCCCGCCAAGCGCGGCAGCCAAAACCTCAGGCTCGCTCGACGCTCGGAGTTCCTTGACGATCGCGCCCTCGTCATCGACGACACAGATCGCAGTCTCTTCCAACGAGATGTCCAGTCCGGCATGGTACTTCATGGCTGCTCCTCCTTGATGGCAATGGGTCCACTGAGCCGGACACACCTTCATCCATCTTCGACGGAGCAGCCAGCCGCGTTCCGGATAGGGCGCCCCGAATACCCCATCTCTGTTTGTCGGAGGCTCCAACTTCCAAATAGGATGGAGCCATCATGAGCAAGACGACGAACAAGTTCTCTCCCGAGGTGCGCGAGCGCGCTGTGCGATTGGTGCTGGATCACGAGGGCGATTACCCCTCGCGTTGGGCGGCCTGCCAGTCGATTGCTGCCAAGATCAGCTGCTCGGCACACACGCTGTTTGACTGGGTGAAGAAGGTCGAAGTCGACAGCGGCAAGCGTGCCGGCATTTCTACCGATGTTGCCGAGAAGCTGAAGGCGCTGGAGCGCGAGAACCGCGAACTCCGGCAGGCGAACGAGATCCTGCGCAAAGCGTCAGCTTATTTTGCCCAGGCGGAGCTCGACCGCCCGTTAAAGCGATGATCGCGTTCATTGACGATCACCGTGGAGCCTATGGGGTCGAGCCGATCTGCAAGGTGCTGCCGATCGCC
>JAPLOV010000165.1 GCA_026400565.1 Hyphomicrobiales bacterium
GCCGCGTGCCGATGGCGAGCACCAGATCGGCCTCGCGGGCCATGGCATTGGCCGCATCGGTGCCGGTGACGCCGACGGCCCCGAGATTGAGCGGGTGCGCGTCAGGAATCGCGGACTTGCCGGCCTGCGTCTCGGCAGCAGGCACCCGGTGGCGCTCGCAGAACGCCAGCAGGGCGGCTTCGGCCTCGCCATACAGCACTCCGCCGCCGGCAATGACCAGCGGCTTCTTCGACCCCTTGAGGAGCGCAAGTGCGGCGGCAAGCTCGCCGGCATCGGGAGCGATGCGGCGCGGCAGCCAGAGCCTGTCCTCAAAGAACCCGAGCGGATAATCGAACGCCTCGGCTTGCGTGTCCTGGCAGAGCGCCAGCGTCACCGGCCCGCACTCGGCCGGATCGGTGAGCACGGCCAAGGCCCTGTTGAGCGCGGGGATCAGCTGCTCGGGCCGCGTCAGCCGGTCAAAATAGCGCGACACCGCCCTGAAGCAATCATTGGCGGAGACGGTGCCATCGCCGAAATCCTCGATCTGCTGGAGCACGGGATCCGGCCTCCGGCTGGCATAGACATCGCCGGGCAGCAGCAGAAGCGGCAGCCTGTTGACGTGGGCAACCGCCGCCGCCGTGACCATGTTGGTGGCACCGGGGCCGATCGAACTGGTGCAGGCCAGCATCCGCCGCCGCCGCGAGGCCTTGGCGAAGGCGATGGCGGCATGGGCCATGGCCTGTTCGTTGTGGGCGCGGAAGGTCGGCAGCTTGTCACGCAGGCCATGCAGCGCCTCGCCCAGCCCGGCCACGTTGCCATGGCCGAAGATCGCGAACATGCCCGCCACCAGCGGCAGGCGCTCGCCGCCGATCTCGGTCCACTGCGCCGCCAGCGCCCGTACCAGCGCCTGCGCCATGGTCAGACGGATGGTCTTCATCGTGATCTCCCGTCATCGAAGGCGTCGGACAGCGCACCGAGCCGCTCCGCCATCCGGCTCACGGCTTGGGTGTCGTCCAGCGCGCCGTCAAGCCAGCCCTTGAGCACATCCCCGAAGATCGCGCGGCCGCCCACAAAGCCGATGATGCGCGGCATGGGCGCGGCGAGGGCAAGCTCTGGCCCCGAGGCCGCTGTCCGCGCGATCACGATCAGCCCGCGGCAGGCCGGGTCATGCCGGCGTATCACGGCATTGATCGCCTCGGCGTCCGAAGCCTGCCTGGGGGTCTCGACCAGCCAGAAGTCAGGCATCAGGCCCGCCTTATACAGGCTCTCCAGCAAGGCTGCCGTCGTCTGCCCCTCGGCGGCCAGCGCCTCGATCATGGTCTCGCGCCGACTTGCGCGCGCCATGGCCATGACGCTGGCGATCTCCGGCAGGCGCACCGCCAGAGGCGTGCGCGCATCGGCGCGGGCGTTGGCGATCAGCTTGATGACCTGCCCGAGCGGCCATTCCAGCGGGTTGTCAGCCAGAGCGCCGGCCTCGCCATGGGGAAACTGCCGCGCCAGCCAGAGGCCTTTTCGTTGCGCATCGAACAGCGCCTGCCGGCCGAGCGCGCCATCAATGAACAGGCCGAAGCCGTCACGTCCCTTCGCCACGCGCTCGCAGGCGGCCACGGCCAGCCGCTTGAAGGCGGGGATGCGCGCCGGATCGGCACCAGCGGCAATGGCCACGGGCTCAAGGTCATGCGCGCCATGGTCAATCGACAGGATGTGCAAGGGCAGGGCGCAGGCCCGACGGGTGGTGGTGTGATGCAGGTGGTTCAGCACCGGATCATGGCGAAGCGCCCGATGCGGCGAGCCGTGCTGAACAAAGTGCTGCAACTCGGCAAAGGTTGGGCTTTCCGGCGAGCACAGAAGCCGAGATACGGCAAAGGCCCCGCAGGCATTGGCATAGGCGCAGGTGGTTTCCAAGGGCTCGCCCCGCAGCCATCCGCGCAGGAAGCCCGACATGAAGGCGTCGCCTGCCCCCAGCACGTTGTAGACCTCGACCGGAAAGCCCGGCCCGCGTACGCCGTCATCGAGGCTTGGCGGAATGGCGCCGGGAAAGACCACGCAGCCCATCGGTCCGCGCTTGCAGACCAGCAGCGCGCCCGGGCTGAGCCGGCGCAACACGGCCAGCGCCTCAAGCGTGTCCTCCGAGCCGGCGGCGATGTGCAACTCTTCCTCGGTGCCCACGATCAGGTCGCAGTCGGGCACGATGGCCTGAAGGTGCGCGGTCACGATCTCCGAGCGCAGGTAGCGCTCCTCGCCCGCGCCATGGCCGGCAAGGCCCCACAGGTTGGGCCGGTAGTCGATGTCGAACACGATCCTTCGGCCATGCGCTTTCGCGATGCGGATCGCCTTGCGCTGGGCCGCCGCCGCATAGGGCCGGGCGAAATGCGTGCCGGTGACGACGATGGCCGCGGCACTGGCCACGAAACCGGGGTCGATGTCGCTCTCATCCAGCGCAGCGTCAGCACAGTTCTCGCGCATGAAGATAAGCGGGAAGGTGCTATCGTCGCTGACACCGAGAAGGACAAGCGCGGTCAACCGTTCCGGATCGGTGTGGATGCCGTCAAGCGCCACTCCCTCGCGCTGCATCTGCTCGCGGATGAAGCGGCCCATGTGCTCGTTGCCGACCCGCGTGATCAGGCCGGACCGGAGGCCGAGCCGCGCGGTGCCGATGGCGATGTTGGCCGGGCAACCGCCCACGGCCTTGGAGAAGCTCGCCATGTCTTCGAGCCGGCCGCCGATCTGCTGGCCATAGAGATCGACCGATGAGCGCCCGATGCTGATGACATCGAGCACCGGCGGGGATGGCGCCGGGGAGAGCAGTGCAGGCGCGGCAGGGTAGGGCATGGCGGATGCTTTCAGGGGGCGAGCGGTTCAGCGCTGACGCCTGACACTGTCTGGTCGAAGTCGATGTTCGCCCCGGTCATCAGGCCCGATTCGTCCGAAGCAAGGAAGGCGCATGCCCGCGCCACCTCATTTGGGTCGATCAAACGGCCAAACGGGCGGTCCCTCACGGCCTCGTCGAGCCAGCCATCACTTGCGCCATGGTATTGCCGCATCACGCGCTCCTCGCCCGGCGTGTGCATCCAGCCGATGTTGAGCCCGTTGACGCGGATGCGATGCCTGACGAGCGCATGGGCGACATTGCGCGTCAGGGTGGCGAGCGCGCCCTTGCTGGTGCTGTAGGCGCTGAGAAAGGGCTGTCCGCCATGAGCCGACATCGACTGGACGTTGATGATCGAGCCGGCAATCTTCTCGCGCACCATGATCCGGGCCGCCCCCTGGATCAGGAAGAACGGGGCCTTGACGTTGACGTCGAACAGCTCGTCGTACCGCTCCTCGCTGGTATCGAGGATATCGCCCCGGTCGGTCAGTCCTGCTGCGTTGACCAGCACGTCGATGTGCCCGAAGGCCTTGTCGGCCGCATCGATAACGGCCCGCACATCGGCGATGCGGGCAAGGTCCGCCTCGACGAACACGGCGGATGTGCCCAGCGCCGTCAGCATGTTCCGCACGCGAGCACCATTGGCTGCGTTGCGACCGCAGATCACGATGCCATGCGCACCACGGCTCGCAAACAGGCGGGCAATGGCTTCGCCGAGGCCTTGCGTTCCGCCCGTGACCACGGCGACCTTGCCATCCAGCCGCGCGCCATCCTTGCCTGCCATTCGCTTCACTCCCTTCGCCGCATATGGTGGCCTTGCGGCCTCATTAGCCTGTCCGTTACAGCAATCAAATCAGAAGCTGGCCTTCCGGGCAAAGCATGATATGTAGCCAACAAACAAAATAGCCTCGGGAGGTCATGACGTGATCAGGGTCGGGTTGCTGGGTGCCGGTCGCATTGGCCGCATTCATGGCGGCAATGTCGCGGCGTCAGGCCGCGCCCGGCTCGTGGCCATGGCCGATGCGCTGCCAGATGCGGCGCGCGATCTGGCCACTGCGCTGGGGGGTGAGGTCCATAGCGCAGACGCGATCATCGCCGCAGCTGACATCGACGCCGTGCTGATCTGCTCGCCGACCGACACCCATGCCGATCTGATCGAGGCTGCGGTGCGGGCCGGCAAGGCGGTGTTCTGCGAAAAGCCGGTCGATCTTGATGCCGCCCGGATCGAGGCATGCCTGAAAGTGGTGGCGGCCAGCGGCAAGCCGCTGATGATCGGCTTCAACCGACGTTTCGATCCGAGCTTTGCCGAAGCACGCCGCCGCATCCGTGCCGGCGAGATCGGCCCGGTGGAGATGGTCACCATCCTGTCGCGCGATCCCTCGCCGCCGCCGCCCTCCTATGTGGCGCGCTCGGGCGGGTTGTTCCGCGACATGATGATCCACGATTTTGACATGGCCCGCTTCCTGCTCGGTGAGGAACCGGTCGAGGTCCATGCTGTCGCCTCCTGCCTCGTCGATCCAGGCATCGGCGCAGCCGGTGACGTCGACACCGCCGCCGTACTGCTCAAGACCGCGTCCGGCAAGATCGCCCAGATCTCGAATTCGCGCCGCGCCAGCTATGGCTACGACCAGCGTTTCGAGGTCCATGGCGCGATGGGCATGGTCAGCGCCCGCAATGTGCCGGTGACCACGGTCGAGATCGCCACGGCGGCAGGCTTCCGCACCGACCCGGCGCAGCCCTTTTTCCTCGAACGCTATGCCGCGGCCTACCGCGCCGAACTCGACCATTTCCTTGGATGCGTGGCTGCCGGCACGGCCCCTTCACCTTCCGGCGAGGATGGCCTGAAGGCACAGGTGCTCGCCGACGCTGCTACGCTCTCCCACCAGACGGGCGCGCCCGTTCGCCTGAAGGCCTGAGCCCCGATGTCGAGCCTGTCCCCTGACGAACTGAGTGCCCGTTTTCATGCGCTGGTCGGCATCTCGGCCGAACTCGGGCATCTGGCCAACCGCTACTTTGCCGACCAGGCCTCGCTCGGCACCCGCATGAAGGGCTTTCAGGATTTTCTGACCGAGGCCGATGGCGCGGTCGAGGCCCTGTTCCGCCGCCGGATCGCCGAGAGTTTTCCGCATGATGCGGTGATGGGCGAGGAAATGGGCGGCGGCAATGCGGACCGGCTCTGGATCATCGATCCGATCGACGGCACCGCCAACTTCGCCCGCGGCGACCGGCAGTGGTGCGTCTCCATCGGCTTCGTGCTGAATGGCGTGCCGGAGCTGGGCGTGATCCACTCGCCGGCACTCGGCGAGACATTCCTTGCCCGTCGCGGCCATGGCGCGACCATGAATGGCAAGCCGCTCAAGGTCGCCGCCACATCTGACATACGCCAGTCCACTGTCGAGTTCGGCTGGTCGCCGCGCAGGCCGACCACGCCCTACATCGAGGCTGTTGGCAGGCTTCTTGCTGCCGGGGCCAACGTCAAGCGCAGCGCCTCCGGAGCGCTCGGCCTTGCCCATGTCGCCATCGGGCGCACCGATGCCTACGGAGAACTGCACATCAATTCGTGGGACGTGGCGGCGGGGCTGGTGATCGCGGCAGAGGCAGGGGCCCGCGTCAACGATTTCTGTTCAGGAGACTGGGTCTCGAATGGTAACCCGATTCTTGTCGTCACACCGACGCTCTGGGATGCCCTCTCGGAGGCCTGCGCCATTGTGTCCACCCCGGCGGATTGACTTGTCGGCCGGGCCCGTCTGAACTGTCACAACACAGTCATATCAAGCGCAGAACAACCAACAAGAAACAACAGAGGAACCGACCCATGATCATCCGCTTTCCGTTTCGTCAGGCCGCTTTCGGGGCCTTCGCCGCGCTCGGCCTTGGCGCCATGTCCGCTCCCGCGCTCGCCCAGGGCGAGGTCGTGGTCTACTGCTCCGTGCAGGAAGAATGGTGCCGGCCGATGATGCAGGCCTTCGAGCGCAAGACCGGCATCAAGGTCTCGATGACCCGCAAGTCTTCCGGCGAGACCTTCGCCCAGATCAAGGCAGAAGCCGCAAACCCGCGCGGTGACGTGTGGTGGGGCGGCACGGGTGACCCGCACCTCCAGGCCGCCGAGGAGGGCATCACCGAGGAATACCGCTCGCCGATGCTGGCCGAATTGCTGCCCTGGGCCACGCGCCAGGCCGAACAGTCCAAGTTCCGCACAGTCGGCATCTATGCTGGCGCGCTCGGCTTCTCGTTCAACACCCAGCAACTGGCCCGCAAGCGCCTGCCCGAGCCCAAGTGCTGGGCCGATCTGGCCAAGGCCGACTACAAGGACGAGGTCCAGGTGGCTGATCCGAATTCGTCGGGCACGGCCTACACCAAGGTCGCCACGCTGGTGCAGCTGATGGGCGAGGCCAAGGCCTTCGAGTTCATGAAGGCCATGCACAAGAACGTCAACCAGTACACCAAGTCGGGTGCGGCGCCGGCCCGTGCTGCTGCCACCGGCGAGAGCCTGATCGGCATCACGTTCCTGCATGATGCCGTGGCGCAGGCTGTCGGCGGCGCGCCGGTCAAGGTCGTCCCGCCCTGCGAGGGCACCGGCTACGAGATCGGCTCGATGTCGATCATAAAGGGTGCCAAGAACATGGAGAACGCCAAGAAGTTCTATGACTTCGCGCTCTCCGCCGAATCGCAGGCGCTGGGCGCGCAGGCCAAGTCCTATCAGGTGCCGTCGAACAAGTCGGCGCCTGTGCCGCCCGAAGCCCCCAAGCTCTCGGACATCAAGCTGATCGACTATGACTTTGCCAAGTATGGCTCGTCAGCCGAACGCACCCGCCTGCTCGCCAAGTGGGACGCGGAAATCCGCAACGCGCCCAAGCGTTGAGGCCTGAAGCCGCCGGGGGGCATGCCAGGTGAACCGCAGGGCCGCGGATCGCGGCCATGTCGATGTCGTCGCGGCACTCGTGGCCGTGGCGGCCTTCGCACTCCTGCCGTGGGCCCTCACCGGCCCCGGTCAATCGGGACTTGGCCTGATGCTGGCCGGGCGCTGGCCCTTGCCCTTGCCGGTTCTGGCGGCGGCCCTCGCGGCGGTGCTGGCTTTCGCCTCTCCGCAGCAGGCCATGGGTCGGCTGGTGATGATCGGGGCAGGTCTCGCCAGCTTTGTGCTCTACGGCTTCTTCGCCCGCCACATCGATGGAGGGCCGATGCTCTCCTGGGGGCTGGGCGCGGCCATCGTGTTCGCGGCTCTGGTGCTGCTGGGCTCGCGGGCTGCCGCCGTGGCCGGGGCCTTCAAGGCCGACCGCTGGGTCGCCACCACGACAATCGCGATCCTCGCCTCGGTCATCGTGTTTGTCTTCTTCCCCGTCGTGCGGGTGCTGGCCAGCGCCTTCGTCGATGGCTCCGGCGTCATCGATCTTGGTCTGGCATCGCGCCGCCTGTTCTCGCCCGACATCTGGACGCTTGCCTGTCTGTATTCGGAGGGCGGTTGCGGCGTCGTCGCCAACACCATCCTGCTCGGCCTGCTGGCGGGGGTTGTTTCCACCTTGCTCGGCCTTGCTTTTGCGCTACTCGCCGTGCGTGGCGGGGCGCGCAACTCGAAGCTGTTCGACGCGATGTCGATCCTGCCGATCATCACCCCCCCTTTCGTGATTGCGCTGGCGCTGGTCATCCTGTTTGGCCGCACCGGCATCGTTACCACCTTCCTCGATGACTGGTTCGACATTCCGCGCTCGCGCTGGATCTACGGGCTTTCCGGCGTTTTGATCGCGCAGGTCCTGTCGCAGACGCCGCTGTCCTATCTCATCCTGCGCGGCGCGCTTCAGGGTATCGCCCCCTCGCTGGAGGAGGCGGCGCAGACCCTGCGCGCCTCGCGCATGCATATCTTCCGCACCGTGACCTGGCCGCTGCTCAGGCCGGCAGTGGCGGCAGCCTTCCTTCTCGGCTTTGTCGAAAGTCTGTCCGATTTTGGCAATCCGCTGGTGCTTGGCGGCTCGTTCGAGGTGCTGTCGACCAAGATCTTCTTCGCGGTTGCCGGCGCGCAGCATGATCCGGGCCGCGCCGCCATCCTGGCGTTGATCCTGCTTGTGCTGACGCTCTCGGCCTTCTGGCTCCAGATGGTCTGGCTCGGCAAGAAGTCCTATGTCACCGTCACTGGTAAGGGCGACAGCGGCATCCCTGCGCCCCTGCCAAGCGGGGTTCGCTTCGCCGCGCTGGGCGTCGTCGTGCCGTGGATCATCCTGACCTTGGTGGTCTACGGCATCATCGCGGTCGGCGGCTTCGTGGTCGATATCGGGCGCGGCGACATGACCACGACCTGGAAGCACTTCAGCACCGGCTTCTCGGTCGAACTGGGCCAGAACGGCCTGTTCTTCTCCGGCTCGGCCTGGGATTCCTTCTTCATCACGGTGATGGTCTCGGCCGTGGCGGCGCCGCTCACGGCCATCGTCGGGCTGCTCACCGCCTATGTGCTCTCGCGCCATGACTTCAAGGGCAAGCGCACCTTCGAGTTCCTGACCATGCTGTCCTTCGCCATTCCGGGCACGGTCATTGGCGTGGCCTACATCGTCGCCTTCAACGTGCCGCCGATCGAGATCACCGGCACGGGGCTGATCCTGATCATATGCTTCGTCTTCCGCAACATGCCAGTGGGCGTGCGCTCCGGCATTGCGGCGCTGAGCCAGATCGACAAGTCGCTCGATGAGGCCTCGACCACGCTGGGCGCCAAGACGGGAACAACCGTCCGGCGGGTCACGCTGCCGCTGCTCAAGCCGGCTATCGTGGCGACGCTGGTATTCTCCTTCGTCCATGCCATGACGGCGGTCAGCGCCATCGTGTTCCTGGTTACGGCGCGCTACAACATGGCGACCGCCTACATCGTCAACCGCGTCGAGGCCGGCGAGTTCGCACTTGCCATCGCCTATTCGTCGTTGCTGATCCTGTTCATGCTGGCCGTGGTGCTGCTGATCCAGCTTGTGGTCGGCGAGCGCAAGATCGGCCGCCGCTCTGTGGCCGCCAAGCCCGCTGCCCCTCCCGTCACCAGTGGCATCGGAGCCCGTTGATGTCTTCCACACCCGTGAAAGCCGGCTCGCGCGCGGCCTCGGTCGAGTTCCGCAATGTCTGGAAGCGCTGGGGCCAGGTGGCGGCCGTGCGCAACGTCTCGTTCAAGGTCGAGGCCGGCACGCTGACCACGCTGCTCGGACCTTCCGGCTGCGGCAAGACCACGACCTTGCGCCTCGTCGCCGGCCTTGAACTGGCCAGCGAAGGCCGCATCTTCATCGGCAACGATGACGTGACGCCGCTTGGCGCTGCCGAGCGCGATGTCTCGATGGTGTTCCAGTCCTACGCGCTGTTTCCGCACATGAGCGTCCTGCAGAATGCCATGTATGGCCCGCTCGCCTCCGGAGCATCGAAGGATGCCGCCGAGAAGATGGCGCGCGAGAAGCTCGGGCTGGTCGGGCTGGCAGGGCTTGAGGCGCGCCTGCCGTCGGAGTTGTCCGGTGGCCAGCAGCAGCGCGTCGCCGTGGCGCGGGCTTTGGTGCTGGAGCCGCGCGTCTTGCTCTTTGACGAGCCGCTGTCCAACCTCGATGCCAAGCTGCGCCGCAAGGTGCGCGACGACATCCGCGATCTCCAGCAGCGCCTCGGGCTGACCGTGCTTTACGTCACCCATGATCAGGAAGAGGCGCTGGCCGTCTCAGACAAGGTGATCGTGATGGACAATGCCGTGATCGCGCAGGAGGGCACACCCGAGGATCTCTATGAGAGGCCACGCAGCCGCTTCCTGGCCGACTTCATCGGCGAGGCCAACATCGTCGCCGGCAGCTTCTCCGAGCAGGCCGGCGAGACCCTGTTCACAGCCTCGGGCGTGACACTGCGGCTGGGCCGCGTGCCCGTGCCGGCCGATGCGGCGCTGGTGGCGCTTCGCCCCGACCGAGTCGGGCTGGTAGAATCAGGCCTGGGCCCGATCGTCATCCGGCGCCGGGCCTATCTCGGCCATGCCTGGGAATACACCCTCGAAGCCCCGTGGGGCGAGGTGCTGGTGGTGGCCCCGACGCGGGAGGCGGCGCTGCCGCTGGGCGCAAGGGTCGATCTGGTGATCGAGCCGGGTTCCGCCATCCCGCTGCCCGCCAGCACGGCCTGATCGCAGCCAATCCAGTGCCTTGCCCCTTCATTGCCGGGGGCTCCCGTGCCACAACAGGCTTCGAGGAGACCATCCATGCGCCATCTGATTCTCGCCGCCCTTCTGTCCTGTGCCGTCGCGGCCTGCACCGGCAGCGGAGCACCACCAGCCCCATCCATGGCCGCCGCACCGACTGGCGTCACGCCCAACACCTTTGCCTTGCCGACCGGCAGCGGCTGCTCGGGCGAGGTCGCGCGCTTCCAGGCGGTGATGGACAATGATCTGGCCACCGGACACACCACCAAGGGCGTGCATGAGCGCGTGTCGGCCGAAATCGCCACGGCCCGCGCCACCTGCGCCAGCGGCAACGAGGGTGCGGCCATCACCCAGGTCAAAGCCACCAAGTCCCGCTTTGGCTATCGCTGAGCGGAGCCGGGGCAGGGCCCGCCGCCATGCGCCTGCGCATCGGAACCTTCAATGTCGAGAACCTGCTGACGCGCCAGCGCTTCGGCCGCGATGGCAGGAGTGGGGGCAAGGAAGGAGTAAGGAACGAGGGCAAGTCGGGCGATACGGCTGCTGCCATGTCGTTGTTCCACTTTGCGCATGCCGACCAGCGCGAGGCGGTCGAGCAATCCCTTGCCGTGGCGCTGGAAGACGACAAGCGCCAGATGACGGCGCTGGCCATGGCCGAGGGCGCAGCGGACATCTGGTGCCTCCAGGAGGTGGATTCGCTTGCCAGCCTTCAGGCCTTCTTCGCCAACTACGTGCACCGGCTGTCCGATCACCGGTTCGGCCATTTCGCGCTGCTGAACGGCAATGACCGGCGCGGCATCGAGGTTGCCTTCGCCGCGCGTCGCGACCTGATCGCTCCGCATGGCGTGACGGTGACCAGCCATGCCGAGGCGACCTTTGGCGATCTCGACGTGCATGACAGGTCGCTGGCCGAGATGGGTATTGCGCCAGGCGACCGGGTCTTCAACCGCGATTGCCTGATGGTCGAACTCAGCTGGCAGCGCCGCAACCTCACTCTGCTCCTGTGCCATCCCAAGTCCATGAGCAATGGCGCGGATGATGGCCGCAGCGCCACACTGCCGGTTCGCCGCGCCGAGGCACTGGCCATCACGCGGCTGGTCAAGCGCCATTTCGGGCAAGGCTGGCGCGAGGCCAACTGGGTCGTGGCCGGCGATCTCAACGGCTTTCGCTACGGGTTAGGCCCCGGGGCGAGGCGCGAGGACGAAGGCCCCAGCGGCATCGAGCCGCTGTTCGACCACTTTGCCGTCGATCCGCTGGAAACCTTGCCGGAGCATGAGCGCTGGACGCATTTCCGGCGCTGGTGGAGCGAGAGCGAAGGCCGCCTGCGCGAGCAGCACATGCCGCTCGACCATGTCCTCCTGTCCCCGGCTCTGGCACGGGCCAACCCGAAACCGAGGCTCGACATCATCCGCCGCGGCCAGCCCTACCGGGTGCCGCTCGATCCGCGCGCGGCGGACCGATCGATCGCCGCGCTTTCATCCACCGCCGACCGCTATCCGCGCGTCGGCTGGGATCGGCCGAAAGCATCGGACCATTGCCCTGTCCTGGTCGAGATCGACCTGCAGGCCGGTTCTGCATCGCGGGCGGCCATCATCGCCTTGAAGGCAGGGCGGGCATGGCAGGCCGTCAGCCAGGCATCGACATGGGGTGCCGTGGCGAACAGTTCCGGCGCCGGGCGGGCATAGCGCATCACCTCGGCCACGTTGATGTCGGCGACGGTAAACCGCCCGCCGACGAGGAAGCCGGTCTTGGCCAGCGCCTTGTCGAGTGCAGCGAACGGGCGCTGAAGCGCCGCGATGGCGGCATCCGCCTTCGCCGCGTCGCGCTCCGCTGGTGGCTTGCCGATGCGGTTGTAGAGGATCTCGATGGTGTGCGGCTCAGCGGAGGTTGCGGCCCAGAAGCTCCACATCATCATCAGACCATCCTCGGCCGCATCCTTCGGCCCGAGCGCGCTGCCATGCTTCTTCGCCAGATAGAGGTTGATGGCCAGCGACTCTGTGAGAACGAGGCCATCATCATCGATAACCGGGATCTGCCCGGCCGGGTTTAGCGCAAGGAAGGCGGTCGACTGGGTCGTCATGCCGGCATGCCCCGCGCCATTGTCCGGCAGGCGATAGGCCTGGATCACCGGCACATGCACGAAAGGCAGATTCATCTCGTTGCAAAGCCAGATGTTGCGTGAGGCGCGGGAGCGAAAAACGCCGTAGATGGTGACCGTCATGGGGAATGTCCTGAAAGGTGGGAATTTCTTGTCGCGCCTCAGGCGGTCTGGCGCAAGGTCTCCCGCGCGATCACCAGACGCTGGATTTCGGATGTGCCCTCGTAGATGCGGGTGATGCGGGCATCGCGCGCCAGCCGCTCGACCGGGTAGTCACGGCAATAACCGGCCCCGCCATGGATCTGGATGGCGGTGTCGGTGCAGCGATGGGCCGCTTC
This sequence comes from Hyphomicrobiales bacterium, assembly GCA_026400565.1. Lineage (GTDB taxonomy): Bacteria > Pseudomonadota > Alphaproteobacteria > Rhizobiales > Beijerinckiaceae > Allobosea. Next base: position 12,411 of record JAPLOV010000165.1, read on the forward strand.
GGAGGCGAACAGCTTGGCCATCGAGGCTTCCTTGGCGAAGGGTTCGCCGCGATCCTTGCGGGCGGCGGCATCCATAATCAGCAGGCGCGAGGCGCTGATGTCGACCTCGCGGTCGGCGATCATCCATTGCAGTCCCTGGAAATCGACGATGGCCTGGCCGAACTGCCGGCGCTCGCGGGCGTAGGATTTGGCCGCATCCATGGCCGCCCGCGCGATGCCGAGCGACAGCGCCGCGACGCCGATCCGCCCGCCCGCCAGCTCGCCGACCGCGATCCTGAAGCCGTCATTCTCGCGGCCCATCAGGGCGGCGGCCGGCACCCGGCACTGGTCGAAATGGACGATGTTGGTCGCCGAACCGTGCTGGCCCATCTTGTGCTCGGCCTTGCCGACGATCAGCCCCGGCGTACCCGCCGGCACCAGAAACACCGAGATGCCCTTGCCCTTCGGCGCATCGGGGTCAGTCACGGCCCAAACCACGAAAACGCCGGCATACTCGGCGCTGGTGATGTAGATCTTGCTGCCGTCAAGCACGTAATCCGCGCCGTCGCGCCGGGCACGGACCCGCATGCCGGCCGGGTCTGATCCGGCCCCGCTCTCGGTCAGGCAGAAGGCCCCGGCAGGGCAGGTGCCATCGGCCAGCTTCGGCAGATGCTCGCGCTTCTGTGCCTCGGTGCCGCAGGCCTGGATAACCTCACCCACCATGTTGGTCACGGAGACGGTGACGGCGGTGGAGGCACAGGCATAGCCCAGTTCCTCGATGGCCAGCGCAAACGCCATGGTGCCGGCTTCCGTGCCGCCATGCTCGGCCTTGACGTTCAGCGCCATGAAGCCGTTTTCTGCCAGCAGCTTCAGGTTGGCCAGAAGGTCGGCTCGGCCTTCGCCGCGG
>JAPLOV010000166.1 GCA_026400565.1 Hyphomicrobiales bacterium
CCGCAGGTGTGGACGTCGAGATCAAGCTCTGATCGTTGACCTCCTCTGGGAAAGGATAAATCGCCATGAGGTCTGGTGTTATTGCACAGAAGGTCGGGATGACCCGCGTCTACAACGATGCTGGTGAGAACATTCCCGTCACCGTTCTGAAAGTCGACAACTGCCAGGTTGTCGCCCACCGCACGGTGGAAACCAACGGTTACGTCGCGCTGCAGGTTGGCGTCGGCAAGGCTAAGGTCAAGAACGTGTCGAAGGCCGAGCGTGCGCGCTTTGCCGTGGCGCAGGTCGAGCCGAAGAAGAAGCTCGTCGAGTTCCGGGTGGACGATAAGGGTCTGATCCCTGTCGGCGCCGAGATCACGGCTGATCACTTCGTCGCGGGGCAGTTCGTGGATGTCACGGGCACCACGACCGGCAAGGGTTTCGCTGGCGGCATGAAGCGCTGGAACTTCGGCGGTCTGCGGGCCACCCACGGCGTCTCGGTTTCGCACCGTTCGATCGGTTCGACCGGCGGACGTCAGGATCCCGGCAAGACCTTCAAGAACAAGAAGATGCCCGGTCACATGGGTGCCGAGACGGTAACGACGCAGAACCTCAAGGTTGTGTCGACCGATGTCGATCGCGGTCTCATCCTGGTTCAGGGTGCGGTTCCTGGTGTCAACGGTGGCTGGATCAGGGTGCGGGACGCTGTCAAGCGGGCCCTCCCCAAGGAAGCGCCGGTTCCCGGCAGGTTTAAGTTCAATGATGGCGCTGCCTTGGCGGCCGAAGCGGTGGAGGGTCAGTGATGAAACTTGATGTTACGACCCTCGACGGCACGGCCGCCGGTTCGGTTGACCTGTCCGATGCGATCTTCGGCCTCGAGCCGCGCGTCGACCTGATCCACCGTGTTGTGCGTTACCAGCTCGCGAAGCGTCAGGCTGGCACGCATGCCACCTTGCTGCGCAGTGAGATCAACCGCACCAAGAAGAAGCTCTACAAGCAGAAGGGCACAGGTGGCGCACGCCATGGTGCTGCTTCGGCACCGCAATTCCGCGGCGGCGGCCGGGCCTTCGGTCCTGTGCAGCGCAGCCATGCCCACGACCTTCAGAAGCGCGTCCGCGCTCTTGGTCTGAAGCATGCGCTCTCGGCCAAGGCCAGGGATGCGTCGATCATCGTTGTTGACGATGTGAAGCTTTCCGAGCCCAAGACCAAGGCCCTGAAGGGCCAGTTTCAGAAGCTCGGCCTGGGCAGTGTCCTGATCATCGGCGGTGCGGAAATCGATCGGAACTTCGGCCTCGCTGCCCGTTCGATCCCGAATGTGGACGTGCTGCCAGTTCAGGGCATCAACGTGTATGACATCATGCGCCGCGAAAAGCTCGTCCTGACCAAGTCGGCCGTCGATGCGCTGGAGGCGCGCTTCAAATGAGCATGGACCCGCGCCACTATGACGTGATCGTCTCTCCGGTGATTACGGAAAAGGCCACCATTCTGTCCGAACAGAACAAGGTCGTCTTCAAGGTTCGCAAGGACGCAACGAAGCCGCAGATCAAGGCTGCGGTCGAGAAGCTGTTCGATGTCAAGGTGAAGGCCGTCAACACGATCCTCACCGAAGGCAAAATCAAGGTGTTCAAAGGCCGGCTCGGCCAGCGCTCCGACGTCAAGAAAGCGATCGTGACCCTCGAAGATGGTCAAAAGATCGATGTGACGACAGGGCTCTGAGGCGAGAAAGGACCCATCACATGGCACTCAAGCTTTACAAGCCAACGACACCCAGCATGCGCCAGCTGGTGCTGGTCGATCGCAGCGAGCTCTACAAGGGCAAGCCGGTCAAGGCACTGACGGAAGGCAAGTCGTCGTCTGGCGGCCGCAACAATCTGGGTCGCGTCACGGTCCGCTTCCGTGGCGGTGGCCACAAGCGCTCGCTGCGTCTGGTCGATTTCAAGCGTCGCGGCCACATGGGCATGCCTGCCGTGGTCGAGCGGATCGAATATGATCCGAACCGCACGGCGTTCATCGCGCTGATCAAGTATGAGGATGGGACGCTCTCCTACATCCTGGCTCCGCAGCGTCTGGCCGTTGGAGACACCGTCGTGGCCGCTGAAAGCGCCGACGTGAAGCCTGGCAATGCCATGCCCATTGGCAACATTCCGGTGGGCACGATCGTGCACAATGTTGAGCTGAAGATCGGGAAGGGCGGTGCCATGGCCCGTTCCGCCGGCAACTATGCGCAGATCGTCGGCCGTGACTCAGGGAGCGTCATCCTGCGGCTCAACTCCGGCGAGCAGCGTCTGGTCAATGGCCAGTGCTTCGCGACGGTGGGTGCGGTGTCGAACCCGGACCACATGAACATCTCGCTCGGCAAGGCCGGGCGCAACCGCTGGCTCGGCAAGCGTCCGCACAACCGCGGTGTCGCGATGAACCCGGTCGATCACCCGCATGGCGGCGGCGAAGGCCGCACCTCCGGTGGCCGTCATCCGGTCACGCCGTGGGGCAAGCCGACCAAGGGCAAGAAGACCCGCGTCAACAAGCGCACCGATACATTCATCGTGGCCTCCCGCCACGCACGCAAGAAGAAGGGCTGAGGCTCATGGCTCGTTCTGTTTGGAAAGGTCCGTTCGTTGACGGATACCTTCTGAAGAAGGCCGAAGCTGCTCGCACCGCGAGCCGCTCGGAAGTCGTCAAGATCTGGAGCCGTCGCTCCACGATCCTGCCGCAGTTCGTCGGTCTGACGTTCGGCGTCTACAACGGCCAGAAGCACATACCCGTGACAGTGACCGAAGAAATGGTGGGCCAGAAGTTTGGCGAATACTCGCCGACCCGCACGTTCTACGGTCATGCCGCGGACAAAAAAGCGAAGAGGAAGTAAGCCATGAGCAAGGCTGCTACTCCCCGCGCGTTGAGCGACAAGGAAGCCCAGGCTGTGGCGCGCAATCTGCGCATCAGCCCGCAGAAGCTGAACCTCGTTGCCGGCCTCATCCGCGGCAAGAAGGTCTCCACGGCGCTTGCCGATCTCGAGTTTTCGCGCAAGCGGATCGCTCTTGACGTGCGCAAGTGCCTTCAGAGCGCCATTGCCAACGCCGAGAACAACCATTCGCTCGATGTGGACGATCTCGTCGTTGCCCATGCCCATGTCGGCAAGGGTCTGGTGATGAAGCGTTTCCATGCCCGCGCCCGCGGCCGTGGTGCTCGTATCCTGAAGCCGTTTGCGCACATCACGATCGTGGTGCGCGAAACGCCGGCAGCGAAGGCCTGAGGAGGAAACGATGGGTCAGAAAGTCAATCCGATCGGTCTTCGCCTCGGCATCAACCGCACATGGGACTCGCGCTGGTTTGCCCAGGGAGCCCAGTACGGTCAGCTGCTGCATGAGGATTTTGCGATCCGCGCCGAACTGATGAAGGTGCTCAAGCAGGCTGCCGTCTCGAAGATTATCATTGAGCGTCCTCACAAGAAGTGCCGCGTCACCATCTTGTCGGCCCGCCCTGGCGTGGTCATCGGCAAGAAGGGTGCCGACATCGAGAAGCTGCGCAAGGTGGTCATGAAGATGACCAATGCCGATGTCTCGATCAACATCGTCGAGGTCCGCAAGCCGGAAGTCGACTCGACGCTGGTGGCCGACTCGATCGCCCAGCAGCTTGAGCGTCGCGTGGCTTTCCGCCGTGCCATGAAGCGAGCCGTGCAGTCGGCCATGCGTCTGGGCGCTGAAGGCATCCGCATCAATTGCGCCGGTCGTCTCGGCGGCGCAGAGATCGCTCGCCAGGAATGGTATCGCGAAGGCCGCGTTCCGCTGCATACCATGCGTGCGGACATCGATTACGGTGTGGCCACCGCGTTCACCACCTATGGCACGTGCGGCATCAAGGTCTGGATATTCAAGGGCGAAGTCCTTGAGCATGACCCGATGGCGCAAGACAAGCGCATGAACGAAGAGGCATCCCGTCCGTCCAGTGGTGGCGATCGCCGCCGCGAACGCGAACAAGCCTGAGGTTGATCGAGGTTCATCATGCTTCAACCCAAGAAGACCAATTTCCGCAAGCAGTTCAAGGGGCGCATCAGTGGCGTCGCGAAGGGCGGCACGGAACTCAACTTCGGCCAGTACGGCCTCAAGGCTCTCGAGCCGGAGCGTGTCACCGCGCGCCAGATCGAGGCAGCCCGCCGTGCCATCACCCGTGCCATGAAGCGCGCAGGCCGTGTCTGGATCCGCGTGTTCCCGGACGTGCCGGTTTCGAAGAAGCCTACCGAAGTCCGCATGGGCAAGGGCAAGGGCGCTCCCGAGTTCTGGGCGTGCCGTGTCAAGCCGGGCCGCATCATGTTCGAGGTTGAAGGCGTGAACGAGGAGATCGCCCGCGAGGCTTTCCGTCTCGGCGCGGCCAAGCTTCCGATCAAGACGCGCTTCATCCAGCGCATCGCAGAGTAAGGAGAGGGACGATGAAAAACACTCAGCGCCTGTCCGACCTCAAGGTGATGTCGGCTGACCAGCTGCAGGACGAACTCCTGAAGCTGAAGAAGGAGCAGTTCAACCTGCGCTTCCAGAAGGCCACCGGCCAGATGGAAAACACCTCGCGCGTTACCGAAGTCCGCAGGGACATCGCCCGCGTGAAGACGCTGTCTCGCCATAAGTCCGGCGCGGCGAAGGCCTGAAGGAGAAGAACATGCCAAAACGCGTACTCCAGGGCGTCGTTGTCAGCGACAAGGTGAAGGTCGAGCGCCGGTTCACTCATCCGCTTCTCAAGAAGACGGTGCGCCGGAGCAAGAATTACCACGCGCATGATGAAACCAACCGCTTCAAGGCGGGTGATCTGGTCTGGATCGAAGAATCCGCACCAATCTCCAAGTTGAAGCGCTGGGTTGTGCTGGAGAGCGCGCCGAAGGCGTGATCTCCATTCGTTTGGCTGGGGGCCTTCAGGCGCGCGGTGCATCCACGTGCCATTCCATGAAGCTCCCGACAGTCGTAGTCCGGCATTGCGTCCGGAAACCGGTCTGAACACAGAGAAAGGATCACGGCCATGATCCAGGTGCAAACCAATCTCGAGGTCGCCGACAATTCGGGCGCCCGTCGGGTTATGTGCATCAAGGTCCTCGGTGGCTCCAAGCGTCGTTATGCTGGGGTCGGCGATGTTATCGTTGTGTCCATCAAGGAAGCCATTCCGCGTGGGCGCGTGAAGAAGGGCGACGTCATGAAGGCTGTCGTTGTTCGCACCGCGAAGGACGTTCAGCGTGTGGATGGCTCCGTCATCCGCTTCGACAAGAACGCCGCCGTTCTGATCAACAACCAGAAGGAGCCGATCGGCACCCGTATCTTCGGGCCCGTTCCGCGTGAACTGCGTGGCAAGAACCACATGAAAATCATCTCGCTGGCGCCGGAGGTGCTCTGATGGCCGCGAAGATCAAGAAGGGCGACAAGGTCGTCGTCATCACGGGCCGTGACAAGGGAAAGGCCGGTGAAGTCCTGAGCGTGAGCCCGACCGAGGGGAGGGCCGTCGTGCGCGGCGTCAACCTCGTAAAGCGCCACACCAAGGCCACAATGCAGTCCGAGGGCGGCATCATCTCGAAGGAAGCAGCGATCCAGCTGAGCAACCTTCAGATCGCCGATCCGAAGGATGGCAAGCCGTCCCGCGTCGGGTTCAAGTTTCTGGAAGATGGCCGCAAGGTCCGTTTTGCCAAGCGTTCGGGAGATCTGATCGATGGCTGAGGCTCAATACACTCCGCGCCTGCGCAAGCACTACGATGAGGTCGTGCGCCCGGCGATGATCGAACAGTTCGGCTACAAGAACGCGCTCGAGGTGCCGATGATCACCAAGGTGGTCCTGAACATGGGCGTGGGCGAGGGCACCGCAGACCGCAAGAAGGTCGACACAGCTGCCGCCGACCTGGCGCTGATCGCCGGCCAGAAGCCGGTCATCACCAAGGCCCGCAACGCCATCGCCGGCTTCAAGCTGCGCGAGAACCTGGCTATCGGTGCAAAGGTGACGCTGCGCAAGCAGCGCATGTACGAGTTTGTGGACCGGCTGGTCACGATCGCGCTTCCCCGCGTTCGCGACTTCCGCGGCCTCAATCCGAAGTCCTTCGATGGTGCGGGCAACTTTGCCCTCGGCATCAAGGAGCATCTGGTGTTCCCCGAGATTGCCTACGACAAGGTCGATGCGGTCTGGGGCATGGATGTGATTGTCTGCACCACCGCCAAGACGGATGACGAAGCGCGTGCGCTTCTGAAGCTGTTCAACTTCCCGTTCCGGACGTGAGCTGAAGGCTCAAACGCGGCAACCAGGAGATCAAGATGGCTAAAAAGAGCTCCATCGAAAATAACAAGCGTCGTCAGAAGCTTGTGAAGAAGTTTGCCGGCCGGCGCGAGCGTTTGCTGGCCGTGGCAAATGACGAGAACAAGGCCATGGACGCGCGCTTCGAAGCTCGCCTCAAGCTGGCGGCCCTGCCGCGCAACGGTTCGAAGACACGCGTTCGCAACCGCTGCGAAGTGTCCGGCCGCCCGCGCGCCGTTTATCGCAAGCTGAAGATGAGCCGTATTGCGATGCGTGAACTCGGCAACAAGGGTCTGGTTCCAGGCCTGGTCAAGTCGAGCTGGTGAGGAGATAAGCCATGACGATCATTGATCCGTTGGGCGATATGCTCACCCGTATCCGCAACGCCCAGATGCGCCGCAAGTCGCGCGTGTCGACCCCCGGCTCCAAGCTTCGGGCCCGCGTGCTCGACGTGCTGCAGTCGGAAGGCTATATCCGCGGCTATGCCTCGACCGAGCATGCCGATGGGCGTTCGGAATTCGACATCGAACTCAAGTACTACGAAGGCCAGCCTGTCATTCGCTCGATCGAGCGCGTGTCGAAGCCGGGCCGCCGTGTGTATGCCTCCGTAGACACGATGCCGCGCGTGGCCGATGGCCTTGGCGTGACGATCATTTCCACGCCCAAGGGCGTGATGGCGGATCACTCCGCCCGCGAGATGAACGTCGGCGGCGAAGTGCTCTGCAAGATCTTCTGACGGGAGAACGAAACCATGTCTCGCGTAGGAAAGAAGCCCGTTGCCGTGCCTGCAGGCGTGACCGCCTCGGTCACCGGCCAGCATGTGAAGGTCAAGGGTGCGAAGGGCGAGTTGTCGTTCAGCGCGCCCGACGAAGTGGTCGTCGCCATGGACAATGGCCAGATCACGGTCACGCCAAAAGGGCAGGACAAGCGCTCGCGCGCCATGTGGGGCATGTCCCGCGCCCAGGTTGCCAACCTGATGGTCGGCGTGTCGAATGGCTTTGAAAAGAAGCTCGAGATCACCGGCGTCGGTTACAAGGCCGCCGTCCAGGGCAAGATCCTGAAGCTCTCGCTCGGCTACTCGCACGATATCGATTACGAGATCCCGGCCGGCATCACCATCGTGACGCCCAAGCCCACGGAAATCAATATTTCGGGCATCGACAAGCAGGTTGTCGGGCAGACTGCAGCCGAGATTCGCGACTATCGTGGTCCCGAGCCCTACAAGGGCAAGGGCGTCAGGTACGCCGGCGAATTCATCTTCCGCAAGGAAGGCAAGAAGAAGTAAGGACGCGGTCTATGACGAAGCTTTCTCTCTCAGAGCGCCGCAAGGCGCGCGTCCGCAGGGCAATCCGGGCTGCCGCCAATGGCCGTCCGCGCCTGTCCGTGCACCGCACCAACAAGCAGATCTATGCCCAGATCATCGACGACGAGAAGGGCGTGACGATCGTTGCGGCCTCATCGCTCGAAGGCGATCTCAAGGGTGCAATCAAGTCCGGCGCCAATGTCGAGGCGGCTGCCGCCATCGGCAAGGCGATCGCCGAGCGCGCTGTCAAGGCAGGGGTTGTCGAGGTCGTGTTTGACCGTGGCGCCTATCTGTATCATGGCCGCGTCAAGGCCCTAGCGGAAGCGGCTCGCGAAGGCGGCCTGAGCTTCTGATCGAGACCCGCGGCTCAGCCTGCGGTCCATTCCCAGCCTTTGCCGATGCTTTCAGGTTGACACAGCCTGAAAGCATCTGCTTTTAGGGCGCTGCTCAAGCGAGCGGGCGCAGATGCGTGACCCGCGCAAGTAAGAGGACATCATGGCAAGAGAACCCCGTCCGGAACGTGGCGAGAAAGTCGACAGCGAATTCGTCGATCGCCTCGTCCACATCAACCGCGTTGCCAAGACCGTGAAGGGTGGCCGCCGCATGGCGTTCGCGGCCCTCGTGGTGGTTGGCGATCAGAAGGGCCGCGTCGGCTTCGGCCACGGCAAGGCCCGCGAAGTTCCCGAAGCGATCCGCAAGGCAACCGAGTCGGCCAAGCGCTCGCTCGTGCGCGTGCCGCTCAAGGAAGGCCGCACACTGCATCATGACGTCGTTGGCCGCCATGGCGCTGGACGCGTCGTGCTGCGTGCCGCCCCTGCCGGTACCGGCATCATTGCCGGTGGTCCGATGCGCGCTGTATTCGAAACTGTCGGCATCCAGGATGTGGTGTCGAAGTCGCTCGGCTCGTCGAACCCCTACAACCTCGTCCGTGCCACGTTCTCGGCGCTCAAGAACGAGGATAGCCCGCGTGGTGTCGCGGCTCGTCGCAACCTCAAGGTGTCGCAGCTGCAGACACGTCGTCGGGACTCCGATGCTGCGGCTGTCGAGACCGAAGCCTGAGAGGGTTGACCGATGGCTGACAAGACCATTGTGGTCGAGCAGATTGGCTCGCCGATCCGTCGGGTACACCAGCAGCGCGAGACGCTGGTGGGCCTTGGCCTGAACAAGATTCGTCGTCGCTCCACGCTGGAAGACACCCCCGCCATTCGCGGGATGATCGAGCGCGTGAAGCACCTCGTCCGTATCGTCGACGCGAAGTGAGGGCCTAACGATGAAACTCACAGATCTTCGTGACAATCCCGGTGCCACCAAGGAGCGCATGCGCGTTGGTCGCGGCATCGGTTCCGGCAAGGGCAAGACGGCCGGTCGCGGCGTCAAGGGCCAGAAGGCCCGCACCGGCGTTGCCGTCAAGGGCTTCGAGGGTGGCCAGATGCCGCTGCATCGCCGCCTGCCCAAGCGCGGTTTTTCGAACGTTGTGTTCGCGCGCGACCTGAACGAGGTCAACATCGGGCGCGTGCAGCAGGCTGTCGATGCGGGCAAACTCGCCGCCGGTTCGGTGGTGACGGTCGAGGCGCTGGTTGTTGCCGGTGTCTGCTCGAAGCCGCGCGACGGGGTCAAGATCCTCGGTATTGGCGAGATTTCCGCCAGGCTGAGCTTCGAGGTAACGGGCGCGTCCAAGTCGGCGGTGGAAGCCATCGAGAAGGCGGGCGGTTCCGTCAAAATTCTCGGTGCCGCTTCACAGGCGTGATCGGCGCGCCTACATGAGATGAGCGGGACGGCGGCGAGGGGTTCGGATTGAACCATCAGGCCGCCGTTTCCACATGATCCGCCAGAGACTGCATGAATGGGCGGTGCGTCGTTCCGCCGGGTGCAGGCTCTAAGTCTAGATGAACGGTCACGGGACCGGCGCTCCGACACTTGGGTCAGGTGCCGCAGTTGGCCAGTGTCGGCAGGCAGCGTGTTTGCGGCCGGGCAGTTTCCTGAGGAATGCGCGATGGCATCTGCTGCAGAACAGCTCGCTTCGAGGATGAATTTCGGCGCGCTCGCCAAGGCCGACGAACTCAAGAAGCGGATCTGGTTCACGCTGGCTGCGCTGGTGGTCTACCGGCTCGGGACCTATATCCCGCTGCCCGGCATCAACCCCGACGCTGTTGCCGACCTGTTCAAGCAGGCGCAGTCGGGCATTCTGGGCCTGTTCAACATGTTCTCGGGCGGGGCCGTCGGCCGGCTCGCGATCTTTGCCCTCAACATCATGCCGTATATCTCGGCGTCGATCATCATCCAGCTTCTGACCTCGGTTGTGCCGACACTCGAAGCCCTCAAGAAGGAGGGCGAGTCCGGGCGCAAGGTCATCAACCAGTATACACGCTACCTGACGCTGGTTCTGGCGCTGTTCCAGGCCTGGGGGATCGCTGTCGGCCTGCAGGGGTCGGGTAACCTCGTGCAGGATCCGGGGCCGTTCTTTGTGGTGTCCACGGTGATAACCTTGGTCGGCGGCACGATGTTCCTGCTGTGGATGGGTGAGCAGATCACCAGCCGCGGCATCGGCAATGGCCCTTCGATGATCATCTTCGCCGGCATCATCGCGGAGTTTCCTGGTCAGTTGATGCAGACTCTGGAGCTTGGACGGCAGGGCGCCCTGTCGACGCCGCTGCTGCTGGCGGTGCTGGTCATGGCCGTGTGTGTGATCGCGCTGTGCGTGTTCATGGAGCGGGCGCAGCGGCGCTTGCTGATCCAGTATCCGAAGCGCCAGGAAGGCAACAAGGTCTACCAGGGTCAGACCTCGTTCCTGCCACTGAAGCTGAACACCGCCGGCGTCATTCCGCCGATCTTCGCCTCGTCACTACTGCTGCTGCCAGCCACGATCGCCAGCTTCCAGCAGGCCGCCGGAGAGACGGGCTGGCTGTCGACCATGGCCACCTATCTTGGCCACGGAAGGCCGCTTTTCATGCTGCTTTACGCGGCGCTGATCATCTTCTTCTGCTTCTTCTACACCGCCATCGTGTTCAACCCGACCGAGACGGCCGACAACCTCAAGAAGCAGGGCGGGTTCATTCCAGGCATCCGCCCCGGCGAGCGCACCGCCGAGCACATCGACTACACGCTGACCCGGATCACGGTCATCGGCGCGGCGTACTTGACTGTTGTTTGCTTGATCCCTGAGTTCATGATCTCTTATGCGCAGATACCGATCATTCTTCTGGGCGGCACATCGCTTCTGATCGTGGTCACGACCACGATGGACACGGTCGCCCAGGTGCACGGTCATCTGCTGGCCCATCAGTATGAAGGGCTGGTCAAGAAGGCTAAACTCAAGGGTGCGAGGCGCTAAATGAGATTGATACTGCTGGGTCCGCCGGGGGCGGGCAAGGGCACGCAGGCTGCACGTCTGGTCGATCAGTACGGCATTCCGCAGCTCTCCACGGGAGATATGCTGCGCGCTGCCGTAGCGGCCGGCACGCCGGTCGGGCAGAAGGCCAAGGCCGTGATGGACTCCGGCGGTCTGGTTTCGGACGAGATCGTCATCGGCATCATTGCCGACCGGATCAGCGAGCCGGATGCCAGCAAGGGCTTCATCCTCGATGGTTTTCCGCGCACTGTGGCTCAGGCTGTCGCGCTCGACACCATGCTGCGCGAGCGGGGCGTCAGCCTCAATGCCGTCGTCGAGTTGCGCGTTGACCAGAGCAAGCTGGTGGACCGCATCATGCGGCGCGCAGCCGAAGCGAAGGCCGCAGGCCAGCCGGTGCGCAAGGATGACGATCCGGAGGTGTTCAAGACCCGGCTGGAAGCCTACAACCGTGATACTGCGGTGGTGGCTCCCTACTACGCCAAGCGCGGGCAATTGACCGTGATCGATGGCATGCAGCCGGTCGATGATGTGACGGCGGCGTTGGCCAAGGCGCTGGGTTAGAGGGACGGCCCCGGGTGTTGGCGCTGAAGGGCCGGACCGGTCCGGCAATTCTCTGCCCATGCCATCAGTTTCTCGTTCCCGGTCGCGACCCTTGGACCCGGAACAGCGAGGCAGCCTGCTGCCTTTGTGCTTGACATCGGGGTAAGCGGGCTTTAACGCCCATCTCAACCTCAGAACAACCGACCGGATGGCCGCTTGCGGCATCGGGCGGACTTTGTTCTGAGATCGTCCACAAGGGCCGGCCTCCACCGGACGTGGGCAATGTTCATCGGCGGCTTCGGCCAGCCCTACCATGGAGAGAGCAGTGGCTCGTATTGCGGGTGTCAACATCCCAACAGGCAAGCGCGTGGTGATCGCGCTTCAGTATATTCACGGCATCGGCGCGAAGTTCGCGTCCGAAATCTGCGAGAAGGTCAACATCCCGGCCGAGCGCCGCGTGAACCAGTTGTCCGACGCCGAAGTGCTCCAGATCCGCGAAACCATCGATCGCGACTATCAGGTCGAGGGCGATCTGCGCCGCGAAGTCTCGATGAACATCAAGCGCCTGATGGACCTTGGTTCCTATCGTGGCCTGCGTCACCGCAAGGGCCTGCCGGTCCGCGGCCAGCGCACACACACCAATGCGCGCACCCGCAAGGGCAAGCCAAAGGCGATCGCCGGCAAGAAGAAGTAAGGACGGCTGGCAGCCGGAGCGGCGAGGGGTGAAGCCCCTTGGCCGTGTGCCGGCTCCCATCCGCATTCAATTCAATCCCCAGCGCCTGGCATTACGGGCGCGCTTGAAGGACAGACGAAATGGCCAAGGAAGCAACACGCGTCAAGCGCCGCGAACGCAAGAACATCGCCTCCGGCGTGGTGCATGTGAACGCCTCTTTCAACAACACCATGATCACCATCGCGGACGCGCAGGGCAACACGATCTCGTGGTCCTCCGCCGGCGTTATGGGCTTCAAGGGTTCACGCAAGTCGACCCCTTATGCTGCCCAGGTTGCGGCGGAAGATGCGGCGCGCAAGGCTGCCGAACATGGCATGCGTACGGTCGAAGTCGAAGTGCTCGGCCCCGGTTCCGGTCGCGAGTCCGCGCTGCGTGCGTTGCAGGCAGCGGGCTTCACCGTCACCTCGATCCGTGACGTGACGCCGATCCCGCACAATGGCTGCCGGCCGCGCAAGCGTCGGCGCGTCTGATCAACAGTTCACACCGCCGTGATGCCTGCGCGGGGCATCACGACGACATGGGCGATGGTGCGCGACCATCGCCAGCTAGACTTTATCAGGAAAGGTGCGGTCGTGATTAGCAAGAATTGGCAGGATCTGTCGAAGCCCAGCAAGCTGGAAGTGAAGCCGGGCGATGATCCAAAGCGCGTCGCCACCGTGGTGGCGCGCCCGCTGGAGCGCGGTTTCGGCCAGACGCTCGGCAACTCCCTGCGCAGGGTCCTTCTGTCCTCGCTTCAGGGCGCAGCCGTCACCGCCATCCAGATCGATGGCGTGTTGCACGAGTTTTCGTCCATCCCCGGCGTCCGTGAGGATGTGACCGATATCGTGCTCAACGTGAAGGCGATCGCGGTCCGGATGCAGGGCGAGACGGCCAAGCGCATGACGCTGCGCAAGCAGGGTCCGGGCACCGTGACGGCCGGCGACATCAACACGGTCGGCGATGTCTCGATCCTCAACCCGGATCATGTGATCTGTACGCTCGACGAGGGCGCGGAAATCCGCATGGAGTTCACGGTCGCGACCGGCAAGGGCTACGTCCCAGCCGAGCACAACCGTCCGGAAGATGCGCCGATTGGCCTGATCCCGGTCGATGCGCTGTATTCGCCAGTGCGCAAGGTCTCGTACCGGGTCGAGAATACCCGCGAGGGCCAGAATCTTGACCGCGACATGCTGACCATGACGGTGGAGACGGACGGCTCGATCTCGCCCGAAGATGCACTGGCCTATTCGGCCCGCATCCTTCAGGACCAGCTCGCTGTGTTCATCACCTTCGAAGAGCCGCGCAAGGAAGAAGTGGTGTCGAATGCGCCGCAGCTTCCGTTCAACCCGGCCCTTCTCAAGAAGGTGGACGAGCTGGAACTGTCTGTCCGTTCGGCCAACTGCCTGAAGAACGACAACATCGTCTACATCGGCGACCTGATCCAGAAAACCGAAGCCGAGATGCTCCGCACCCCGAACTTCGGCCGCAAGTCGCTGAACGAGATCAAGGAAGTCCTCGCCGGCATGGGCCTGCATCTCGGCATGGAAGTGTCGGGCTGGCCGCCGGAAGACATCGAGTCGCTCGCAAAGCGCTTCGAAGAACACTACTGAGCGCGGAACAAGGGGGCAGGCGGGGCGGCTTTGGCCGTTCCTCCGCCCTGCCGCATAATGGACGCCCGTACCTTGGCACGGCGGGCGCTTAACGAAGGAGAGCCACAATGCGTCACGGATTTCGCGGCCGTCGTTTCAACCGCACGACTGAACATCGCAAGGCCATGTTCTCGAACATGTGCAATGCCCTGATCAAGCACGAGCAGATCGTGACCACGCTGCCGAAGGCGAAGGACCTGCGTCCCGTTATCGAGAAGCTGATCACCCTCGGCAAGCGCGGCGATCTTCACGCCCGCCGCCAGCTCATCGCACAGCTCAAGGATGCCGACATGGCGAAGAAGCTGATCGACGTGATCGGCCCTCGTTACAAGGATCGCAACGGCGGCTACACCCGCGTGCTCAAGGCCGGCTTCCGTTTCGGCGACAACGCGCCGCTGGCCGTGATCGAGATGGTGGACCGCGATGTCGGGGCGCGCGGCAAGGATTCCGGCCCGACCATGAAGACCGAAGGCGCGGAAGCCGCCTGATTTTCGCGGCCCTCCCGGCCAGCCAGACTCTGCGGTCCTGCCACATCGACCGGATCATGGGCGGCCTTCGGGCCGCCCATTTCTGTTCGATTGTGGCGTGTTCGCGATCAGGCGACCTTCATCTCGGGCCTTGTTCCTGCGTGTGCCACAATGGTGGGACATCGCTGCCGCAAGCAGCGGCGAACATCTTTGACTTGCACCATTCAACGGTTTGCACCGGCGCGCTGGCGGGCCTATCTGAAGGATGCGAAACCGATGGATGGTCCCTGTCGCGCCTAGGAGCAGATGATGATGCGAAACCGGTCATGGATTGTGCCTGCGGCCCTTGCAGCCTTCGTTGGATCGGCTTTCACGGCGCCGGATGCCGAGGCGCAGCTGTTCCGCGCCGCTCCGGAAAGCCGCCAGCAGATCAGCCTGTCCTTCGCGCCCGTGGTGCAGAAGACCACGCCGGCTGTCGTCAATGTCTACGGCCAGCGACAGGAGCGGCGTGGGGCCAATCCGTTCATGGATGATCCGTTCTTCCGCCGTTTCTTCGGCGATGGCGGTTTCGGTGTGCCGCGCGAGCGGGCACAGCAATCGCTCGGCTCCGGCGTGATTGTCGACGCCCGTGCGGGGCTCGTGGTCACCAACCACCACGTCATCGAGGGGATGACGGAAGTGAAGGTGGCGCTGGCCGACAAGCGCGAGGTGGAGGCCGAGATTGTGCTGCGTGATCCGCGCACCGATCTGGCGGTTCTCAAGCTCAAGAGCACGGCGGGCCTTTCGGCTGCTCTCGAAATCGGCAACTCCGACGATCTTCAGGTGGGTGATCTCGTGCTCGCCATCGGCAACCCGTTCGGGGTGGGCCAGACGGTGACGCAAGGCATCGTCTCGGCGCTTGCCCGCACGCAGGTCGGGATCGCGGATTTCCAGTCGTTCATCCAGACCGACGCGGCGATCAACCCGGGCAATTCGGGCGGGGCGCTGGTTGACATGCAGGGCCGGCTTATCGGCATCAACACCGCGATCTTCTCCAAGACCGGCGCGAGTCATGGCATCGGCTTTGCCATTCCGGCGACCATGGTGCGCATTGTGGTCGAGTCGGCACGGGCCGGCAGCGCTTCGGTGCGGCGTCCGTGGTTCGGCGCGCGCCTTCAGGGTGTCACGCCCGACATCGCCGAGGGGCTTGGCCTCGAAAGGCCGACCGGCGTGATGGTGGCGATGGTGTTCTCGGGCAGTCCCGCGGAGGCGGCCGGGCTCCGGCGCGGCGATGTCATCCTCGAGATGGATGGCCAGCCAGTCGAGGATCCGGACAGCTTCGGCTACCGCCTGGCCACGCGGCAGCTTGGGACGAACGTGCCTGTTGGCGTCATGCGGGGGCGCAACAAGCTGAGCCTGCCGGTGCGCATGAGCATCGCGCCCGAAACCAGGCCGCGCGAGCCGGTCAAGCTGACCGGGCGCGGGCCATTCAGCGGGCTGACCCTGGTCAACCTGTCGCCGGCTGTCTCGGAGGAGTTGTCGGTCGATGTGACGGCGGACGGCGTGGTTATCAGCGATGTCGATCCGGACAGCCCGGCTGCGCAGATCGGCTTTCAGAAGGGCGACATTCTCGTCTCGCTCAACCGCGAGAAGCTTGCCAGTTCGCGCGAGGCGGAGCGCCTCTTGCGCGACCGGGCGCGGGGCTGGGAGGTCACGCTTGATCGCAAGGGACAGGTGTTCACCACCTTCGTGCGGGGGTGAGCGACCTGTTTGCCGCGGCGGGCCTCGACCGTTCCGGCCCGCGCCCGCTCGCGGACCGGCTGCGGCCGACGGCGCTGGCCGAAGTGGCCGGGCAGGATCATCTGGTGGGGCCTGACGGAGCGCTGACGCGCCTGCTCCAATCGGGATCGATCAGCAGCGCCGTTTTCTGGGGCCCGCCGGGCACGGGCAAGACTACGGTCGCACGGTTGCTTGCGGGCGAGACCGCGCTGGTGTTCGAGCAGATCAGTGCGATCTTCTCAGGGGTCGCTGACCTCAAGAAGGTGTTCGAGGCGGCGAAGGCGCGGCGGCTTCAGGGCCTTGGCACCTTGCTGTTCGTCGACGAAATCCATCGCTTCAACAAGACCCAGCAGGATGCCTTCCTGCCGGTGATGGAAGATGGCACGATCACGCTGATCGGTGCCACGACCGAGAACCCGTCCTTTGCCCTGAATGCCGCCTTGCTGTCACGGGCGCGGGTGCTTGTGTTCCGCTCGCGCGACGAGACGGCGATCGCGGCCCTGCTGGTGCGGGCGGAGGCGCTGGAAGGCAAGCCGCTGCCGCTGAACGAGGCAGCGCGGGAAGCCTTCATCCGCTTTGCCGATGGCGACGGGCGGGCGGCCCTGACACTGGCCGAGGAGCTCTGGCGGGCAGCCATGCCCGGCGAGATCATGGACCAGGTGGTGCTGGCGAAGACCCTGCAACGGCGTGCCCCGATCTACGACAAGGCCGAGGATGGCCATTACAACCTGATTTCCGCCCTGCACAAGACCGTGCGCGGCTCTGATCCGGACGCGGCGCTCTACTACTTCGCGCGGATGCTGGATGCGGGCGAGGACCCGCGCTTTCTGGCGCGGCGGCTGGTGCGGATGGCGGTCGAGGATATCGGGCTGGCGGATCCGCAGGCGCTTGTCCATGCCCGCGCCGCGAGCGATGCCTTCGAGCAGCTTGGCTCGCCGGAGGGCGAACTGGCGCTGGCGAACTGCGTGATCTATCTGGCCAGCGCCCCCAAATCGAACGCGGCCTATGTGGCCTGGAAGGCTGCCGTGCGGACTGCGAAGGAAGCGGGTTCGCTGACCCCGCCCAAGGCGATCCTCAACGCGCCGACGAAGCTGATGAAGCAGGAGGGCTATGGTTCCGGATATGCCTATGACCATGATGCCCCCGATGCCTTCTCCGGACAGGATTACTGGCCGGAGAAACTGGGACGCCAGCGCTTCTACGACCCGCCGGACCGGGGCTTCGAGCGCGAGATCAGGAAGCGGCTGGAATGGTGGGAGAAGCTCCGGCGGGAGCGGGGCGGGTAGGCTTGGGGCAGCCGGGTGCTTCTTTCGTGACAGCTGGTCGCTTGCGCTCTAAAGAACGCCCATGAGAGCGCTCTCGCTTGTTTTTCTTGGTGCCGGCCTTGGTGGGGTGCTGCGCCATCTGGTCAACCTGACGGCGCTGCGCTGGTTTGGGCCATCTTTGCCGTGGAGCACGCTGGCGATCAATGTCGCGGGCTCTCTGCTGATGGGCTTTCTTGCCGGCTGGCTGGCAGAGAAGGCGGGGGCTGACTGGGCGCACGATGCGCGGCTCCTGCTGATGACCGGTCTGCTGGGCGGCTTCACGACCTTCTCGGCATTTTCGCTGGATGCCTGGCTGCTCTGGGAGCGGGGCGCAGCATTGCATGCCGGGGCCTATGTGCTGGCCTGCGTTGTTCTGTCGATTGCCGCGCTGGGCGCTGGCCTTGGTGTGGGTAGGGCATTGTCGTGACACGAGGAACAAGAACGGGCGGACGCGCGCCAGGCAAGGGTGGAGCCAAAGGCGGGGCTGCGGGCGGTGGCCGCGACCGGCGCGGGCGCGGCGAGGATCGCGAGGCGCGCAAGGAACAGGGGCGCAAGACGGCGCTGGGGCGCGCTGCAGCTGTCCGCAGCGCCAAGCCTGTCTATCGCGACGAGCCGCGCCGGGCGGCCAAGCCGACCGGATATCGCCCGCGCGAGGACAGGCCGCAGCGCGCCACTGAAGCCGAGCGCGAGCCGCAAGGCCACCGTCTGCCCGAAGAAGGTCCGATCCGGACCAAGCGCGAGGCCGGGGCGGAAGCGTCCGAGACGATCGCGACGGGCGTGCAGACGCTGGTCGTGACCGAGGACGAGGCCGGGATGCGGGTCGATCGCTTCCTGATCGCCCGTTTTCCGCAATTGCCGTTCAGCCACATCCAGCGCATCGCCCGCAAGGGTGAGCTGCGTGTCGACATGAAGCGCGTCGACACCAATGACCGCATCGAGGCGGGGCAGAAGGTGCGTGTGCCGCCGCTGAAGCTCTCCGCCGATGGCCAGCGGCCGCGCGGCCAGCAGTTCAAGGAGGGTGACGTGCGCGCCTTCCTCAAGTCGATCACGCTGTATGAAGACGCCGATGTGCTCGTCATCGACAAGCCTGCCGGGCTGGCCGTGCAGGGCGGCTCCGGCACCACGCGCCATGTCGATGGCATGCTGATGGCGCTGGCCGAGGACGAGACCACGCGACCGCGCCTTGTGCACCGGCTCGACAAGGACACGGCGGGCTGCCTCGTCATCGCCAAGACGCGCTTTGCAGCCTCGACGCTGGCCAAGACCTTCCGTTCACGCACGGCGCGCAAGATCTACTGGGCGCTGGTCTACCTGGTGCCACGGGTCAAGCAGGGCCGGATCTCGACCTATCTGGCGCGCGAGGCGCAAGTCGATGGCGACAGCCGCATGAAGGTGGCCGCCCATGGTGACGAGGGCGCGCAACATGCCGTGACCTACTACGCCACGGTCGAAACCGCAGCGCAGAAGGTCGCATGGCTGTCGATGAAACCGGTGACCGGCCGCACCCACCAGCTCAGGGCGCATGCGGCGCATATCGGCCATCCGATCATTGGTGACCCCAAGTATTTCGACCGGCACAATGCCGAAATTCCAGGAGGCATCCAGAACCGGCTGCATCTCCTGGCCCGCCGGATCGTGCTGCCGCACCCGCGCGGGCAGGGCGTGATCGACGTGACGGCCCCGCTGCCCGACCACATGAAACAGAGCTGGAACCTGCTCGGCTTCGATGCCAGCCCGTACGATCCCATCGTCGAGGCCCCTGATGAGTGAGCGCGCCACATGAGCACTGACCTTGTCCTGTTCGACCTTGACGGCACGCTGCTGGATTCCTCGCGCATCATCATCGGCGCACAGGAGCTGACCGCCGAGGCCCATGGCCTGCCCCATCCGGGGCTCGATCGTGGCTTCGCGGTGGTCGGGCTGTCGCTGGACGTGGCGCTGGCCGAGCTGTTCGGCGATGCAGTGCCCGCTCCCGAACTCAGCGCCACCTACAAGAGCATCTTCAATGGCCTGCGCGGCACGGCAGGCTTTGAGGAGCCGCTGTTCGATGGCATCCCTGAGCTGATGACCACGCTGTCGCGCTGGCCTGACATGACGATGGGCATCGCGACCGGCAAGACCCTGCGCGGTGTCGAATATGTGGTCGAGACCTATGGCTGGCAGACGCTGTTCGCCATGATCCAAACGGCGGACAATTCACCCTCGAAGCCGCATCCCGGCATGATCCATCAGGCGATGGAGATCGCAGGAACGAGACCTGGGCGGACGGTGATGATCGGCGACAGCGTGCATGACATGCGCATGGCCAAGGCTGCCGGCGTCAAGGCCATCGCCGTATCCTGGGGCTTCCAGCCGGCGGCGATGCTGATCGAGGCCGGGGCCGACCTTGTAGCCCGGGATGTGTCCGACCTCGCGCCGATGATTGCGGCCGCGCTGCGTCGTCCAGTCCCGGCGTTCGCCTGAACGGGCAGCAGCGGTGGCTCAGGCTGCGCGGAGGCTGGCGAGCCAGCCTTGCGCAGCATTGGCATCACCCGGCTCAAGCCCATGGCCAGAGGCCGTGACCGCTTCTGTGACGACGGCTCCTGCCTGCTTCAGCGCCGCAACCAGCACGGCCCGGCTGGCCTCCGGAGCCAGCGGATCGTGCCGGCCGCTGAGCAGCAGCACCGGCGTGCCCGCCAGATCGAGGCCGGGCTCGGGCGACAGCCCGTTCATGGCGCGCATCAGGACGGCACCTGACAAGGTGTCCGGATGCCGCATCAGCAGTCCTGCTGCGATGTTCGCGCCATTGGAGTAGCCCACGGCGATGGGCGCACGGCGCCAGCCGAAGTGTTGGGCCGCGCTGCTGACGAAGGCCGTCAGCTAGGCGGCACGCTCGGCCATGTCGGCCAGATCGAACAGACCCTCGCCATGACGCCGGAACCAGCGGGTCAGGCTGCCTTCGAGCAGAAGGCCGCGCACGCCCAGCAGGCTTGATCCGGGTGCGATCTGTCGCCCGAAGGCTATCAGGTCGTGCTCGTTGCCACCCGTGCCGTGAAGCAGCAGGAGTGGCGACGCGTTACCGTCGCTGCCTGGCTGATGATGGACATGAAAGCCGGCGTGCAGTCCTTTTTCGCGCCGCCGGCCGGCGGCGGCAGTCTCCTGTATCAGGTGGCGGCGTGGGCAGCGTCGAGGGGCGGCAAGGCGCGCTTGATGTCGGCCCGTCGTCCTTCGAGCCAGACCGGCAGGCGCAGATCGCTGCCGAGGGTCTCGATGGTTTCGTCGGTCACGAAACCGGGCGCATCGGTTGCGATCTCGAAGATCACGCCGGATGGCTCACGGAAGTAGACAGAGCGGAAATAGCAGCGGTCCATCTGCTCCGTGGTCTGGATTCCGAGTTTGTCGGAGAGCGCCGCCGACATGGCGGCCTGTGTCTCGTCGCTGGCTGCGCGGAAGGCGACATGATGCACCGAGCCAGCGCCCATCCGGCCCGGCAGACCATCGCTGACGATCCTGAGATCGACGGCGCCGCCCATGACAGGGGCGGTGGCCTCCGTGCCGACCTGATGGCGCACGACATTGCCTTCCCGGGCAGCCTCGCGGAAGCCGAGCGCACCGGTGAGGACGGCGGCACTGCGATCGCTGCTGGCAACCCACAAGGTCACGCTGCGGATGCCGCGGATGGCATGTTCCGTGCCGACGCCATCGCCAGTCCAGCCCGGCAAAGCGTCGGCCTCGGCCAGCGCCACCAGTGCGAGGCGGGTGCCATCGCGGTCCTGGAAGGACAGGACGGTCTCACCGAAGCGCTTTTCCGGCGGACTGAACGGCACGGACAGGGCGATGAAGCGCTCCGTCCAGAAGCCGAGACTGGCCTTCGGCACGGCGAACACCGTCTCGCCGACCTGGCCGACACCGACGCGGCCGGGCGCGGCCTGGTCATGGGGGAAGAATGTCAGGATCGAGCCGGGACTGCCCTGATGGTCGCCGAAATACAGATGATGGGTGCCCGGGTCATCGAAATTGACCGTCTGCTTGATGAGGCGCAGCCCGAGGACATCGCGGTAGAAGGCGAGATTGCCCGCCGCGCTGCCGGCAATGGCGGTGACATGGTGAAGGCCAGACATTGGAAACTCCATTGTGAGGGTGCGGCGCAATCGCCTCTGCTGGACCCAAGATGGTGCAATTTTGCCAAATGGAAAAGGTTAGCAAGACTTTGCTTGCGTCGGCGCAAGGTTTAATATCCGTGAATATCACAAAGACGAAACCATGTCTGATCACAAGCATTTAAGGTGAATAAAATTTCCGATTTGCGGATTAACCACTTAACCACCCCGGCACGACAATGTCCGTTTCATAAACAGGGACAAGCAGCAAAACAAACCGCTGCAAGGGGCCAAGCAATGATCTGCAGTGAACTTCGTGATTTAGTCGACCATGTTCTGGAGCGACGCGAGATCTGTGACGCGGATGTCAACAAACTGGCGCGGGATATTCTGCCGGACGGTGCCGGCTCCCAGGATGTGATCGACGTGCTGGTGGCCCTTGACCGTGCCCTGACCACGCCGAACGGCAACTGGGCGGCGTTTCTTGTGGCTACCGTCGTCGATTTCGTGGTCTGGACCAGCCGGCCGACCGGTGTCGTCAACCGGGATCTGGCGCAATGGCTGATGGCCAGCCTGACTGTTGGCGAGGGCCCGACCAGCAACGCCATGCGCATTGCTTTCGAGGTGGTGCGCGAAGCTGAGCGCTGTGACGAGGAACTGATCTCGTTCGCGATGCGCAAGGCCAGCGTTCCGGCCCGGCAAGACCTGTCACGCTGCGACAAGGCACTGCTGATCGCCTGACAAACCGACATCGGCGAGCTGGCGCCGTCCGTGCAGCAATGCGCGGGCGGCACTGTGCGTTCCGCGCCCTTTGACCAAGTGGACGCAGGAGCGAACCTGTCCTAAACCGCCCTCAGAACGCACTGACGTCAACCGGGGCCAAACGCGCATGTTCTCGAAAATCCTGATCGCCAATCGCGGCGAGATCGCCTGCCGTGTCATCAGGACGGCGCGGCGCATGGGGATCAAGACCGTGGCGGTCTATTCGGACGCGGACCGGGACGCGCTGCATGCCGCGATGGCCGACGAGGCCGTGTGGATCGGCCCAGCGCCAGCCGCACAATCGTATCTGCTGATCGAGCGCATCATCTCGGCGTGCAAACAGACCGGCGCCGAGGCGGTGCATCCCGGTTATGGCTTCCTGTCAGAGCGCGAGGCCTTCGCACAGGCGCTCAAGGACAACGGCATCGTCTTCATCGGGCCGAACCCCCATGCCATTGCTGCAATGGGCGACAAGATCGAGAGCAAGAAGGCGGCTGCCGCGGCGGGCGTATCCACCGTGCCGGGCTACCTTGGCGTGATCCATGATGCCCAGCATGCCATGACGATTGCCCAGGAGATCGGCTATCCTGTGATGCTGAAGGCCAGCGCGGGTGGTGGCGGCAAGGGCATGCGCATCGCGTGGTCGGCGTCGGAGGTCCAGGAAGGTTTCGACCGTTCAAAATCCGAGGCTGCGTCATCGTTCGGCGATGACCGGATGTTCGTCGAGAAGTTCATCGTCAATCCGCGCCATATCGAAATTCAGGTGCTCGGCGACAAGCACGGCAACGTTATCTATCTCGGCGAGCGCGAATGCTCGGTGCAGCGCCGCAACCAGAAAGTCATCGAGGAAGCGCCTTCGCCGCTGCTCGATGAGGCCACCCGCCGCAAGATGGGCGAGCAGGCGGTCGCGCTCGCCAAGGCCGTCAACTACGAT
Source organism: Hyphomicrobiales bacterium (assembly GCA_026400565.1). Taxonomy (GTDB): domain Bacteria; phylum Pseudomonadota; class Alphaproteobacteria; order Rhizobiales; family Beijerinckiaceae; genus Allobosea. The sequence continues at coordinate 23,089 of JAPLOV010000166.1, forward strand.
TCTGCCGGTACCGTGGAGTTCGTGGCAGGGCAGGACCGTTCGTTCTTCTTCCTCGAAATGAACACGCGGCTCCAGGTCGAGCATCCGGTGACCGAGATGATCACGGGCGTCGATCTGGTCGAAGAGATGATCCGCGTTGCCGCTGGCGAAAAGCTGCGGCTGGCGCAAGCCGATGTCCGGCTCGATGGCTGGGCGGTGGAGAGCCGGATCTATGCCGAGGACCCGACCCGCAATTTCCTGCCATCAACGGGCCGGCTGGTGACCTACCGGCCTCCGGCTGAGGGACCTGACGGAGCAGCCACCGTGCGCAATGACACCGGCGTCTTCGAGGGCGGGGAGATCTCGATCTTCTATGATCCGATGATTGCCAAGCTGGTGACGCATGCGCCGACCCGGATCGAGGCGATCGAGGCCCAGGCGCGGGCGCTGGATGCCTTCGCCATCGAGGGCATCCGCCACAACATCCCGTTTCTGGCGACGATGATGGCGCAGGAGCGCTGGCGTTCGGCCCGCCTGTCGACCGGCTACATCACGGAGGAGTTTCCGGAGGGCTTTGCGCTAACCGCGCCGCGCGGTGCGCTGGCCCGGCGCATTGCGCTGGTGGCCTTCGCCATCGACCACGTCCAGAACCTGCGCAAGCGCGCGATCTCCGACCAGATGGAGGGCTGGCGCACGGTCACCTTCGAGGCCGAGCGCGTCGTGATGCTGGGGGATGCGGTGTTCGGGGGCGCCGTGTCGGGCGCGCTCAATGCGGTGAGCGTGAGCTTCGATGACGGCACCGAGGCCGAGGTCGTGTCCGATTGGCGGCCAGGCCAACCGGTCTGGCGCGGGCTGGTGGATGGCGAGCGGATCGCGGTGCAGGTCCGCCCGATCCAGAATGGCGTGACGCTGGCCCATGCCGGCACGCATGCCGCCGCGCGGGTCTACACACGCCGTGAAGCTGAACTGGCGGCGATGATGCCGGCCAAGGTAGCGGCAGACACCTCAAAAGTGCTGCTGTGCCCGATGCCGGGGTTGGTCAAGGCGATTTCCGTCAGTGCAGGGCAGGAGATCAAGGCTGGCGAGCAGCTCTGCATCGTCGAGGCCATGAAGATGGAAAACGTGCTGCGCGCCGAGCGTGACGGTACGGTTGCCAAGATCAACGCCCGCGAGGGCGACAGCCTCGCGGTCGATGCGGTGATCATGGAGTTTGCCTGATGGCCATCTCGGCGGGGCTGCCCGAGGCCCTGGTGGCCGGCTACCAAGCCTTCGTCGGCGGTCGCTTGCCTGAGGAGCAGCAGCGGCTGTCCGATCTGGCGCTGACAGGCCAGTCGCCGAAGATCATGCTGATTGGCTGCTGCGACAGCCGCGTGCCGCCGGAGGTGATCTTCAACGCCCGGCCGGGAGAGCTGTTCGTGGTCCGGAACGTGGCCAATCTGGTGCCGCCCTACAAGCCCGATGGCGAATTGCACGGCACCAGTGCGGCGCTCGAATACGCCGTTCAGGCGCTGAAGGTGGAGCATATCGTCGTGATGGGCCACGGTCGCTGCGGCGGTGTGCGCGCCTTTGCCGAACGGGACCGCAAGGCCCTGTCGCCGGGTGATTTCGTGGGGCGCTGGATGTCGCTGCTGGAGCCTGCCGCTGGCGCTGTTCTCGCCGCAGACCAGCGCGATCCGGACCGCTTCGCGGCGCTGCTGGAGGTGGCTTCGCTGAAGCAGAGCCTTGCCAACCTGCGCACCTTCCCTTGCGTCAGCATTCTTGAAAGCCGCATGCGGCTGCACCTGCACGCGGCGCATTTCGATGTTCGCACCGGATCACTCGCCTGGTTGCGCGAGGATGAGGGCGCGCTGGTGCCGGTCTCGGATATCCTGCCAGCGCGTTTGCCGCTGGTTTGCGAGGGTGGTGAATGGCTGCCTGTGGAGGCCAGCCCTGCACGGCAGGCAGGCTAGGCCGATGCCTCTTTACTTCTCGTATGGGGCCAATATGGACCGGGATGCGATGGCGGTGCGCTGCCCGCTGTCGCGACCTCTGGGCACGGCGCGTCTGCCGCGGCACCGCTTCATCATTACTCGCGATGGTTATGCCTCGGTGGTGCGCGATCCGCGCCTGACCGTGCACGGCGTGATCTGGGATCTGGCGATGAGCGAGGTGAGGGTGCTCGACAAGTTCGAGGATGTCGACCGGGGCCTCTACGCCAAGATCACGCAGGCGGTGATCACTGGGGCTGGTCCGCGCCGGGCGCTGGTCTATGTCGGCGTCAATGCCGAGCCGGGGCAGCCAAAGCCAGGATATCTCGAAGCGGTTCTGGCCAGCGCCGAAAGCTGGAATCTGCCCGTGGCTTACCGGCAGGAGATCGCACGATACATGCGCTCCGGGGCGCCGCAAAAGCTGGCCATGCCTGCGCCTCCAGTCGCCACGTCGGATGGTGCGCGCCATGGGGCAGGGCCGGTGCCTGGTGTGCAGACGCGCGGCGAGGCGCCTGTGCCGACGGTGGGGGCCGTGCGCCGGCGTCCGCTCGGTTGAAAGCTGCGCTCAGCCGGTGACGAAGCGGGCGAGCAGGCGCACCAGCGCGGTAATCGCGAAGGCCACGATGATGAAGGTCAGCACCCGGTGGCGGCTGGTCTTGTCGGGAAGATAGGGCGCGAGTTGCCGCAGGATGGCCTTGCGGAACAGCCAGAGGCCAAGCGCCGTGCCTGTCAGGAACCATGTCACGGGCTGCGTCTGTCCATCAGGCCGTCAAGCGCGGGGAGCCGCGGGATCAACCGGTGCGCCGGCAGCCTTCCATGCGCCGAAGCCGCCGGCGATATGGGCCACGGGTTTCAGGCCCATCTCCTTCGCCGTGCAGGCGGCCAGCGCCGAGCGCCATCCGCCCGCACAGAAGAACACGAAGGTCTTGTCCTGCTGGAAAACCGGCTTGGCATAGGGGCTTTCAGGGTCAATCCAGAATTCGAGCATGCCGCGCGGGCAATGAAAGGCCCCCGGCATGCAGCCTTCCCGTTCAAGCTCGCGTGGGTCACGCAAGTCGACGAACACGACATCGTTCTTGCCGAGCATGGCCGAGGCCTGGGCGACATCCAGCGTCGTGATCCGGGCCTCCGCCTCGGCCAGAAGGGCCTTGTAGCCTTTGGTGATGGTCTGGGGCATTGTCCGGTCCTCGCCTGCCGGTGGACACTGCCGCGTTGGCGTGGCCCGGTCAACGGGCCGAAGATAGGGAGTTCCACGATCGCCCTTCGGGCTGCTTGAGGGAAGCATTTCCGCTATAGCCCTTCGGGCTGCTTGAGCGGGAAGGTTGCCGGGCCGCCTGTTTGCAGGCCATGCTGGCGGGCAGGAGGATGGACGGTGCATGGATTCGGTGTCTGGGATATGGTGGCGCTGATCGGCTTCGTGGCGGCATGGCTGGGTTATCATGTGGCGGTCGAGCGGGGGCCCCATGCGGCGAGGAGCCTCAATGCCCGCATGAACGAAAGGCGTCGGCGCTGGTTCGAACAGGCCCTGGCGCGGGACAATCGCATCATCGATACGCAGGTCATGAACGGCTTGCAGAACGGAACGGCGTTCTTTGCCTCGACCTCGCTGATCGCGGTTGGCGGGGCGGTGACGCTGCTCGGCGCAACCGACCAGATCATGCAGGTTCGGTCCGACTTCCCGCTTTCGGGCATCGCCACGCGCCTGGGCTTCGAGGTCAAGGTTGTGGGCCTCGCGGTGATTTTCGCCTACGCCTTCTTCAAGTTTGCGTGGAGCTACCGGCTGTTCAACTACAGCGCCATCCTGCTCGGAGCCTTGCCGGTTGCCTCGTCGCGAGACAGCCTGCAAGCACGGCAGGCGCTGGAGGAATGCGTGGCCATGAACGTGGCGGCGGGGCGGCATTTCAACCGGGGGCAGAGGGCTTTCTTCTTTGTTCTGGCCTATCTGGGCTGGTTCATCGGGCCGCTCGCCTTGGGTGTGTTCACCATCGGGGTCATGGCTGTGATGTGGAACCGGCAGTTCGGGCGCGGTGCGGACGATGCGCTTGCGGCAAGAGGCAACGCGTCATGATGGAAGCCTGCGTAACCACAGATCCTGTCGAAGAGGCGATCCTGCGTCTGGTTGCGGCGCGGGGCCATGGCAAGACGATCTGCCCGTCAGAAGCGGCGCGGGCGCTTGGCGGTCCGCATCCTGATGGCTGGGGGCCGCTGATGCAGCCCGTGCGCAAGGCAGCCGTGCGGCTGGCCCATCGCGGCCAACTCGTCATCCTGCGCAAGGGCCGGCCGGTGGACCCGGACAGCCTGAAGGGCGTGTATCGGCTGGCCTTGCCGCCGGACGAGGAAGCTGGACTCTCAGCTGTCAGCGGAGCGGACGACGACATCTGAAGCCCAGGTTTTCAGGAAGCCTGACGCCAGCGCGAGCATCAGGGCGAGGGCAGCAAGGCATCGGTGTGTCCAGCCAGCCAGGAGGCCAGCAGCCCGACCCATTCCTTGGCCATCTTGTCTGTTTCCTGAAGCCCGCGTGACAGGTCACGGTTGATGCCGAAAAAATCGCGCATGGTGCCGCTGCTGGCGAAATCGACCGGGTAGGGCACCACGGCGATTCCGGCCTTGCGGAAGATGCCGACAGAGCGGGGCATATGCCAGGCCGAGGTGACCAGCAGCCAGCGTTCGCCCGGGTTCTGGCCCAGGATCGGCTTGAGGAAAACGGCATTCTCGACGGTGTTCCGCGACCGGTCTTCCAGAATCAGCCGCTCCTGGGCGATGCCGAGCGACAGGTAGAACGCCCGCGCCGCGTCCGCCTCGGTTGGCCCGCCGGGGCCGAGCAAGGCCGCGCTCCCGCCGGTGAAGGCCAGTTTCGCCTGCGGGAGCCTGAGGGCCAGATCGGCGGAGGTGGTCATGCGGCTGGCGGCACCGTTGAAGGTGGCCTCGCCGCGGCTGAGGCCGATCGCGCCGCCCAGAACGATGATGCCGGTGACGCCATCGAGGCTGGCGGGGCGGGCAAACCTGTCTTCCAGCGGGCGCGCCAGCATCGTGCCTGCCGGGCCGAAACCGGCAAACAGCAACCCGGCCACCGCCAGCAGCGCGAGCCCTCGGCCAAACCGGACAAAGCGCGTGAAGCCGAGCATGATGCCTGCAAGCGCGAGCAGCAGCAGCAGGTTCACCGGCGCGATCAGCGGCCAGATCAGCTTGGACAGGTAGAAGAACATTGAGGTCTCCGCATCACGCCGCCTGGGCCGGGCTTGTCCATGTCACGCATAGCGCACCGGTGCCGCGCAGGCATCATCCCCCGTTCTGGCAAAGCGGATTTTGCAGTGCATGCGCCAGATGCGCAGCAGCCTTGGGCCGTTGCCCCTTTCCAGGCCACGGCGGTTGCGGTAGCGCACAGGCCATGGGCCGGGCCGGTCCGCCAGAAACCACCTTGCAAAAGGACATGGGCCATGACACGCACGATCTGGGGCCGGATGAACTCCATCAATGTCCAGAAGGTGGTCTGGGCAGCCGAGGAACTCGGACTGAGCTACACCCGGCACGATGCCGGCATGGCCTTCGGGATCGTCAAGACACCCGACTATCTGGCCATGAATCCGAACGGCCTCGTGCCGGTGCTGGACGATGACGGCGTCGTGCTTTGGGAATCGAACGCCATCGTGCGCTACCTCGCGGCCCGCTATGGCGAGAGCACGCTGTGGCCGCGCGATCCGGCCATGCGCGCCCGTTCCGACATCTGGATGGACTGGCAGACCACGGCCTTCTATCCGGCCTATGCCCCGGCCTTTTCCGGGCTTGTGCGGACGGCACCGGACAAGCGCGATCCTGTGGCCATCGAGGCCTCGCGCGCCAAGACGGAGCCGCTGCTGGCCATGCTCGACCGGCATCTCGCCACACAGGACCATCTCGGCGGCGCGAGCTTCGGCATTGGCGATCTGGCGCTCGGACCGACCATCCACCGCTGGCTCAACATGCCGATTGCGCGCGAGCCGCGCCCGAATGTCGAAGCCTGGCATCGGCGCATCATCGCACGGCCCAGCGCAGCCTGTTTCCGCGATCTTTCGATCACGTAAGGCCGAGACCGCCGATCAGCCACGCCCGACGAAGGGCATGGCGGTGGCCATCACGGTCATGAACAGCACATTGGCCGAGAGCGGCAGGCTGGCCATGTGCAGCACCGCATCGGCAACATGCTGCACATCCATGACCGGCTCGATCTTCACCGAGCCATCGGCCTGTGGCACGCCCCTGGTCATGGCCACCGCCATCTCGGTCAGGGCGTTGCCGATATCGATCTGCCCGCAGGCAATGTCATATTTGCGGCCATCGAGGGAGGTTGCGCGGGTCAGGCCGCTGACGGCATGCTTGGTCGCGGCATAGGGTGCCGAATTTGGGCGCGGAGCATAGGCCGAGACTGAACCATTGTTGATGATCCGACCGCCACGCGGCTGCTGGGCTTTCATCAGGCGAAAGGCCTCCTGCGTGCACAGGAACGGGCCGGTGATGTTGGTGTCGACGCAGGCCTTCCATTGCGCGACGCTGATATCTTCGAGCATGACGCCACCCGGCGAGCTGACACCGGCATTGTTGAACAGCACATCGAGCCGTCCGAAGCGGGCCTTGCAGGCCGCGAACAAGGCTGCGACGGCCGCCGCATCGGTGATGTCGCAAGGATGGGCGAGGGCCCTGTCAGCCGGCATGCCGGACAGCCGGATCGTCTCGTCGAGCGCATCGCCACGGCGCGCGGTGAGCACCACGCTGTAGCCTGCTTTCAGGAAACTGATGGCGACGGCGCGGCCGATGCCGGCGCTGGCCCCCGTGATCAATGCCACCTTGCCTGGCGTCTCGGCAGCGTTGTTCGTATCCATACCCATCTCCTGTTGGCGCTGCGTCAGCAAGCCGCGCTGCAGTAGATCAGGTCATGCCGCCATGGCAACGGACTTTTGCCCGTACCCCCCGCCCTCACACGGTCGATCCTGCTAGCAAGTGCCTTGTTTTTGGGCGCTTTCCGGCGTGATCCTCCGGGTATTTGGGCTTGGGCGAGCAGCATGCCTGAAATCGAGGCGCTGGACTGCAAAAATCCGACAATTTTTCGCGCGGCATCTTGACGAGTGCATGGCATGCGCGATTTACATGCCGCGTATAACTGCCTGTCATGGCGGCTTATCACAAAAGAGGAACCGCTCGCATGAAGCGTCGTCAATTTCTGAAGGGCGCGGCTGTTGCCGGCGCCGCTACCGCAGTGGCCATGCCGGCCATCGCCCAGTCGATGCCCACCCTCAAGTGGCGCCTGACCTCCGGCTTCCCGAAGTCGCTCGATACCATCTACGGTTCCTCGGAAACCATCGCCAAGTACGTCAAGGAAATGACCGATGGTCGTTTCGAGATCCAGCCTTTCGGCGCTGGTGAAATCGTCGGCGGTCTTCAGTCGGTTGACGCGGTCTCGGCTGGTACCGTCGAAATGGCCAACACCGCCGTCTATTACAACTGGGGCAAGGATCCTGCCTTCGGTCTGGCCACGGCCGTTCCGTTCCTCATGTCGAAGCGCGCCCAGGACGCCTGGATGATCGATGGCGGCGGCGAGAAGCTGCTCAACGACTTCCTCGGCAAGCACAATATCGTCGCCTTCGAGGGCGGTAACACCGGCACCCAGATGGGCGGCTGGTGGCGCAAGGAAATCCGCAACGTCGAGGACATGAAGGGCGTCAAGATGCGCATCGGCGGCTCGGGCGGCGCGGTCATCGCCAAGCTCGGCGTCGTGGCGCAGCAGATTGCCGGTGGCGACATCTACCCGGCTCTCGAGCGCGGTACGATCGATGCGGCCGAGTGGGTCGGGGCCTACGATGACGAGAAGCTCGGCTTCAACAAGGTCGCCCGCTTCTTCTACTATCCGGGCTGGTGGGAAGGTGGCGCAGTGCTCCACACCTGCATCAACACGGCCAAGTGGAACGAACTGCCGAAGAACTACCAGGCCATCGTGCGTGCCGCTTCGGCCTTCGCAAACACCGAGATGACCGCCAAGTACGACGCCCGCAACCCGGCCGCCCTGAAGCGCCTGCTCGCGACCGGCACGCAGCTGCGCGCTTTCCCGCAGGACGTGATGGACGCTGCCTTCAAGGCTTCGCAGGAACTGTACACTGAGATCAGCGGCCGCAACGCCGAGTTCAAGAAGATCTATGACGCAGCCGTTGCCTTCCGCAACGACTTCTACCTCTACAACCAGATCGGCGACTTCTCATTCGACAGCTACATGATCCGCGCGCGCAGCCGCGCCTGATCACCCTGTCATGATGTGACACGGCTGGCCGTCGCGCAGCTATCGGCGCGGCGGCCACTTTTTCTTGTGGACATGACGATTGTCGTACCATCCACAGGTGCTACAAGTGAAATTCTGGCCGGCGAGCCGCCTCATCGGCAAAGGGCAATTTGACCTGCCTTGCAAAAAACGAACGGACGGAGACGTTGTGCCATGGGTGCGCTGCTTTCATTTTCGCGCGTGATCGATTTCATCAATGGCCGGCTGGGGCGCATGGTGGCGTGGCTTGTGCTCGCTGCGGTCGTCGTCTCCGCTGGCAACGCGGTCTCCCGCAAGGTGTTCAACATCGCCTCCAACGGCATGCTCGAACTGCAGTGGTATCTGTTCGGCATCGTCTTCATGATCGGCGCGTCCTGGACGATGAAGACCAACGAGCATGTCCGGGTCGATGTGGTCTCTTCACGGCTGTCGAAGTACGTCCGTGACCGGATCGAGGTGTTCGGTCTGATCGTGTTCTTTTTTCCGTTCGCGCTGGTCCACCTGTACTATTCCTACCCGTTCTTCATGGAATCGTGGCGGACGCAGGAGTGGTCGACCAATTCCGGTGGCCTGATCATCTGGCCAGCCAAGGGCATGGTGCTGCTCGGTTTCTTCCTGCTGACGCTCCAGGGCGTTTCCCAGCTCATCAAGCGCATCGCCATCATTCGCGGCGACCTCGACGAGAAGGACGACATGATGCAGGACCACGTGCCGCCTCACCCGGACCTTGCAGACACCGCCGGTCCTGCCGCCACCGGCAACAAGCACTGAGCCCCGGCTCGTGATCACACCAGACTGGGGGCTTTGCGTTCCATGATTGACTTCATCATCCACTACCTTTCGCCGATCATGTTCGGCTCGCTGATCCTGTTCCTGCTGCTGGGCTATCCGGTCGCGTTCAGCTTGTCGGCGTGCGGCCTGATCTTCGGCTTCATCGGCATCGAACTGGGCCTGTTCACGCCCAACTTCCTGCAGGCCCTGCCCGAGCGCGTCTTCGGCATCATGTCGAACGAAACGCTGCTGGCCATTCCGTTCTTCACCTTCATGGGCCTTATCCTCGAGCGTTCACGCATGGCGGAAGACCTGCTCGACACGATCGGCCAGTTGTTCGGCACGGTGCGCGGCGGCCTGGCCTACGCGGTCATCTTCGTCGGTGCGCTGATGGCGGCGACCACCGGCGTGGTGGCAGCAGCCGTGATCTCGATGGGCCTGATCTCGCTGCCGATCATGTTGCGCTATGGCTATGACCGCCAGCTCGCCACCGGCGTGATCATGGCGTCCGGCACGCTGGCCCAGATCATTCCGCCATCGCTGGTGCTGATCGTCCTCGCGGACGTGCTCGGCAAGTCGGTCGGCGATTTCTATCAGGGCGCGATTATTCCTGGCCTGATGCTGACGGCGCTGTATGCGCTTTATGTTTTCGTTCTGACGTTGATCCGGCCGAATGCAGCTCCTCCGTTGCCACCCGAGGCGCGCACGCTGGGGTCCGGCGTCACGTCGCTGTTTGTCATGATTGGCCTGTCCATTCTGGTCGGCATTGCGGCAACCTATGCCTTCAAGCCCATCGTCGAGCAGGCTCCTGAGGTCTATGGCTCGTCCGTGGCCGTGGTGTTCGCCCTGCTGGTGGCCATCGCCAACAAGCGCTTCGAGTTGAAATGGCTGTCTTATCTGGCCACGCGGGTCATCATGGTGCTGGTGCCGCCGCTGGCGCTGATCTTCCTCGTGCTCGGCACGATCTTCATCGGCCTTGCCACGCCGACTGAAGGCGGCGCGATGGGGGCCATCGGGGCGCTGGTGCTGGCGGCCCTGAATGGCCGCCTGACCTTCACGCTGACCAAGCAGGCGTGCGAATCAACGCTGAAGCTCTCGGCTTTCGTGATCTTCATCCTGATCGGTGCCCGCGTGTTCGCGCTGACCTTCTATGGCATCAACGGCCATGTCTGGGTGAAGGAACTGATGCTGTCGCTGCCGGGCGGGGCTGTCGGCTTCATCGTGTTCACGAACGTCGTCGTGTTCATCCTGGGCTGCTTCATCGACTTCTTCGAGATCGCCTTCATCCTGATGCCGCTTCTGGTGGCACCGGCCACGGCGCTTGGCATCGACATCGTCTGGTTCGGCGTGCTGATGGCCATGAACATGCAGACCAGCTTCCTGACCCCGCCGTTCGGCTTCGCGCTGTTCTACTTGCGCAGCGTGGCGCCGAGGCTGGCCTATGATGACAAGATCACGGGAAAGCGGATCGAAGGCGTCGAGACGACCACGCTCTACAAGGGTGTGATCCCGTTCATCCTGTTGCAGGTCATCATGGTGTTCGTGGTCTATTTCGTCCCGGATCTGGTCATGCACTACAAGGATACGCTGCCGCAGGCCGACCCGGCCGATGTTCGCCGCCAGCTTGAGAACCTTGTCATCCCCGGCCTCGGCGGCCCCGGCGACATGCCGCCGCCCCGGTTCTGATCGGTTGCGCATCGGCGGACACAAAAAAGGGCGGCTCGCCAGAGCCGCCCTTTCGCGTGGTGCATTGCGCCGGTGTCAGCTTGGCAGCGCGACCTCGATGCCGCGGTAGAAGTAATTCTGCGCGCGGATCTGGTCATCTGTCAGACGCCCGCCGGCTGGCACGACTGTCGAGCCGTCCGCCCGCACGATCGGCCCATCGAACGGATGCAGGCGCCCGGTGGAAATGGCATCGGCGATGCGCTGCGCCTCGGAAGCCTCTTCCGGTGTCATGTTCGTGAACGGAGCCAGCTTGAACAAGCCGGAGTTCAGGCCGCCCCAGACATCGCCCGGCGTCCAGCTTCCTGCGATCACCGCCTTGGCGCGTTCGACATAGTAGTCGCCCCAGCTGTTGACGCTCGATGTCAGGTGCGCTTTCGGCGCAAAGCGGGTCATGTCGGAGGCCTGGCCGAAGCCGAACACGCCGCGCTCGTTGGCGAGTTGCAGCGGGGCGGGGCTGTCCGTGTGCTGGCAGATCACGTCGCAGCCCTGGTCAATCAGCGCGCGCGCGGCATCAGCCTCGCGGCCGGGATTGAACCAGGCATTGACCCAGATGACGCGGATCTTCATCGCCGGATCGACCGACCAGGCCCCGCGCATCACGGTGTTGATGGCGTGGATGACTTCGGGCACGGGGAAGGCTGCGATATAGCCGATTGTCTTTGATTTAGACTTGCGGGCCGCGATCACGCCCTGCACATAGCGGCCCTCATAGAAGCGGGCGTTGTAGAGCGAGACATTGGCAGCCGTCTGCGTACCGGTCGCGCTCTCGAAGAACACGTTCGGCAAGGTCGGCGCGACGCGCATTGTCGGCTGGAAGAACGAGAAGGACGTGGTGAAGATCAGCCGGTGGCCCTGACGGCCGAGTTGGGTCGCGACTCGCTCCATGTCATTGGCCGCGACGCTTTCGACCACGGTGGTCTTGACCGCCGGCCCCATCACCTCCTCAAGGCGCTTGCGGCCAAGATCGTGCATGGTCGACCAGCCGAAATCTCCGACCGGACCAACATAGATGAAGCCGACCTGAAGGGGGTTTGACTGGGCAAACACAGGTTGGCCAAGTGTTGCGGCACCGGCCAGGGCCGTGGCGCCACCAAGAACCTGACGACGATTGATCTGCATGATTTCACTCCTGATTAATGGAAATATACGCAATAACCTAGCAAGAACTATGCCTGCCAGGCGTTACGTCAACTACCGGTCAGGAACAAATGGCACACCGAGGGATGCGGGTGCGCTCTGCTGGCCGCCACGCCGGCTCATGATGATGACGAGTGCTATGATGGTGACCAGATAGGGCAGGGCCGCCATCGCCTGTGACGGTATCTTAACGCCGGCGCCCTGGGCATGCAGTTGCAGGATGGTGATGCCGCCAAAGAGGTAGGCACCCGCCATCGCCCGCCACGGAAGCCATGAGGCAAAGACCACGATGGCAAGCGCGATCCAGCCCCGGCCCGCCGTCATCCCCGGCGACCAGAAGGGGGTATAGACGAGGCTGAGATAGGCCCCGGCGAGGCCGGCGCAGGCCCCGCCGAACAGGATGGCGAGCAGCCTGATCTTCAGGACGGGATAGCCGAGCGCATGGGCTGACGCATGGCTTTCGCCGCAGGCGCGCAGGATCAGGCCGGGTTTGGTGCGGCCCGGGAACCACCACACGCCGATGACCAGCGCGAACGAGGCGTAGACGAACGGGTCCTGACCGAACAGCGCCTTTCCGATGACCGGCAGATCGCTGAGCACCGGCAAATCGAGCCGGGCCATGGTGTCGCGGCGTGCGCCCACGAACGGTGCCCCGATCACCCCTGACAGGCCGAGCCCGAAGATGCTGAGCGCGAGGCCGGATGCGACCTGATTGGCCGCAAGTCCGAGCGTGAGGGCGGCGAAGATCAGCGCCATGCCCATGCCCGCCGCGATCGCCGCGAGCACGCCGATGTAGGAATTGCCCGATACGATGGCCGCAGCGAAGCCGCAGGCCGCGCCCATGATCATCATGCCTTCCATGCCGAGGTTGAGCACGCCGGAGCGCTCGACGACGAGCTGGCCGATGGCCGCAATCAGCAGGGGCGTCGAGGCGGTGATGATCGTCAGGAGGATGGCTTCGAACATCGTCATGCCGATTGCTCCTGCGGAGCGGTGCGCACCAGCCGGACGCGGTAGATTAGGAAGGCATCGCAGGCCAGCACGAAGAACAGCAGCAGGCCCTGGAAGACCCGCGTCACATCCAGCGGCAGGCGCAGGGCGATCTGGGCGTTCTCGCCACCGATGAAGGTGATGGCGAGGAAGACGCCGGCAATCAGGCAGCCGATCGGGTTCAGCCGTCCGAGGAAGGCGACGATGATCGCCGTGAAGCCATAGCCCGGCGAGATTGTGGGCTGGAGCTGCCCCATGGTGCCGCCCACCTCGATGATGCCGGCCAGTCCCGCGAGCGCGCCGGAGATGGCGAAGACGGTCCAGGTCAGGCGGCTTTGCGAGAAACCGGCAAAGCGCGCCGCGCGCGGTGCCTCGCCGACAAGCCTGATCTCGAACCCTTTCAGCATGCGCGACAGCAGGAAGGCTGCCAGCATGACGACGACAAGCGCGATCAGCGTGCCGATGTTGATGCGGCCATCGCTGGTCAGCCGGATGGTCTGCGCCTCGGCCTCGAACATCACCGATTGCGGGAAGTTGAAGCCCTTCGGATCGCGCCACGGGCCGCGCACCAGCCAGTCCAGCAGGAGCTCAGCGATGTAGACCAGCATCAGGCTGGTCAGGATCTCATTGACGGACAGCTTGGTCTTGAGGATGGCCGGGATCATGGCCAGCGCCGCGCCGCCGATCATGCCGGCCAGCATCATGGCAGGAAAGACCCACTGGCCATTGGCAACGCCATGGGTGGCGATGGCGATCCAGCCACCAAAGATCGCCCCCATGACGAACTGGCCCTCGGCGCCGATGTTCCAGTTGTTCGAGAGATAGCACAAAGACAGGCCGACCGAGATCAGCACCAGCGGCGTCGCTTTCACCGCAAGTTCCTGCAAGGCCCAGGTGTCGGAGATCGGCGACAGAAAATAGATCGCCAGCGCCTTGGCCGGGTCGAGCCCCATGGCTGCGAACAGCACCGCGCCGGAGGCAATGGTCAGCGCCACCGCGATCAGCGGGGAGAGCAGGCCCATCCAGCGCGAGCTGTTCTCGCGTTTGCTGAGGACGAGGCGCATCAGGCAGCATCCCGCGCGCGGGCTTCACCGGGGCCAAATCCGGAGCCGCCCATCAGAAGCCCGACAGCCTCGCGGGCCAACCCGGCCGTTGGAAGAGC
>JAPLOV010000088.1 GCA_026400565.1 Hyphomicrobiales bacterium
GTCGAGGGTCGACCGCACAGACGGCTGGCATTCCGGGGCAACGGGACAATCCTGCCGGCCCTGGCTCAACACACCCTCCTCATCCTGAGCAGGATGAGGATGCAAGGTGAGGTGGACGCGCATGATCCTTCCGCGCTGCGACACAGGGCGCACTACCTTGCTGGCCGCACCCTCAGGATGCGCCCATTGCCGCTGTCGGTCAGCAGATAGAGGAACCCGTCGGGCCCCTGCCGCACATCGCGGATGCGCTCGCCGAGCGCCTGCAGCAGGCGCTCCTCGCCGGTGACCTTCTCGCCCGCCAGCGTCAGCCGAACCAGCATCTGTCCGGCCAGCGCGCCGGTGAACAGGCTGCCCTTCCAGCCGTTGAAACGGTCGCCGGTGTAGAACGCCGCGCCCGATGGCGCGATTGACGGGTCCCAATAGTGGATCGGCTGTTCGAGCCCGGGCTTGGCCTGCCCCTCGCCGATCCGGCGGCCCGAATAGTCGATGCCATAGGTGATCACCGGCCAGCCATAGTTGAGGCCCTTGCGCACGACATTGACCTCGTCGCCGCCGCGCGCGCCATGCTCGATGGTCCACAGCACGCCGCTCTCCGGATGCAGCGCTGCGCCCTGCGCGTTGCGATGCCCGCTCGACCAGATTTCGGGCCGCGCCTCGCCGCCATTCGCGAACGGATTGTCGGGCGGCACCGTGCCGTCGGTGCGGATGCGCAGCACCTTGCCGATATGGCCCTTCGGGTCCTGCGAACTCATCTCCATGTTGCCGCGATCACCCGTCGTGATGAACAAGGTTCCATCGCGCCCGAACACCAGCCGCGAGCCGAAATGGCGGCCGGTATTGCCGGCAGGTTGCTGGCTGAAGATGACGGTGGTGCTCTCGAGCGCCGTCCCGGCTGCATTGAGCCGGGCGCGGGCGACCGCCGTGCCGGTGCCGCCCTCGACCCGCGGCTCGGCAAAGGAGACGTAGACCAGCCGGTTCTGCGCAAAGGCCGGGTCGATGGCCACATCGAGCAGCCCGCCCTGCCCGCGCGCGGCGATGCGCGGCAGGCCGGCCAGCGGCTGCGACAACTGGCCGGTGCCGCTGACGATGCGCAGCCGGCCGGCCCGTTCCGTCACCAGCATCCGCCCGTCCGGCAGGAAGGTCAGGCCCCATGGGTTCTCCAGCCCGCTGGCCACCGTGTCGACCAGCAGCGGCCCTGCCGACGAGGCGATCCTGACCGATGGCTGAGGCTGGGCCTGGGCCGAAAAGCCCGCCGCCATGAAAGCTCCCGAGGCGGCAAGCAGGGCTGCGCGCCTGGTCCAGCGTCCTGACATCATGATCTGTTCTCCCGTCTGTGGCACCACGGCAGGCCAAGCTTGACCGGCAATATGGATCAGCGCGCTGGCAGCGACGACCTCAGCGCTCACCTCTCGCGAGGTTGTGACCGCGCCTGCGCAGCCGGCCCGATATGGTCCTCGCCGCGCGCCTTGGCCAGACGCATCTGCCGGTGCCGCTCGCGGGCGGCAGCGCGCTGGCTTTCGCTCAGCGAGCCGGCGCAATGGCGGCAGGCGACACCCTCCTCGTGGTCGGGGTGCTGGCAATCATCGGCTGTGAGGGGCTGGCGACAGCCATGGCACAGGCGAAAACGCTCGTCCGCCACCATGCCGTGACCAACCGCGACGCGCTCGTCGAAGACAAAGCAGCCGCCCTGCCAGAGGCTGTCAGCCTCGGGCACGTCCTCAAGGTAGCGCAGGATACCGCCTTTCAGGTGGTAGACCTCGCAGAACCCCTCCTGAAGCATGAACGCGCTGGCCTTCTCGCAGCGAATGCCCCCGGTGCAGAACATCGCCACCTTGCGCCCCTTGGCATCGGCAAGCTGCGCGCGCACGAAAGCCGGGAATTCCCCGAAAGACCCGGTCTGGGGATCGACCGCGCCCCTGAAGCTGCCGATGCGGTGCTCATAGTCGTTGCGCACATCAATCAGCAGCAGGTCCGGATCGGCGATCAGCGCGTTCCAGTCCCTCGGCGCCACATAGGTGCCGGCCGCCAGCAGCGGATCGACACCGGCATCGCCGATGGTGACGATCTCGCGCTTGAGCTTGACCTTCATGCGCAGGAACGGCGCTTCGGCATGCTCCGAAAAACTGACGGCGATGTCATCCAGCCCGGTGATCGCGGCAATGGCCGCCAGCGCCTGCCGCAAACCGGCAGCCGGCCCGGCAATGGTGCCGTTGATGCCCTCGTGCGCCACCAGCAGCGTGCCTTTCACGCCGTCGCGCTCGCAGGCGGCCTGAAGCGGCGCGACAAGCCCTGCCGGATCGGCAAAGCGCGCGAATCGATACAGCGCGGCAACCGTAACGGGAGAAGCGGGCTTAGCCATGGCGCTGGCTTACATGACCGCAACCGGTCCGGGCAAGCCGAACACGTCGTGATGCGCCACAGGCGGACGAACACAAATCCGCCCTCGCGGCTGCGCCATGACTCAGCTATGCGGAGCCGGCAGGGGCGCTTCTTGGCAGCGCTTCATGCCCCCGAACACCTGCCCGGACCTGACATGACCGCTGCCCAGATCGAACTTGTCGGTTACATTGCCGCTGCCTGCACCACCCTGTGCTGGCTGCCGCAGGCAGTGCGCACGATCCGCACCAAGGACACGACCGCGATTTCGCTGGTGACGCAATGCTTCTTTGCCATCGGCATCACGCTCTGGCTGATCTATGGCATTGCCCTGCAAAGCTGGCCGGTGATCATCTCCAACGTCGTGACCTTGCCGCTGGTGCTGACCGTGGCCTTCATGAAGCTGCGGCACGGCTGATCCGCATCACGGTGACACCACCGGCACGCTGCGGCCAAGACCGGCCAGCCAGCCGTCCAGCCGGGCCTTGTTGACGCCGAAATCCTTGCGCCCGATCTGGCTGCGTGAATACAGCGCCAGTGTCGAGCGTCCCTCGCCTGCCGGCACGATCCGCACAGTGATCGTGTCAGGAAAGCGCATCCGCGCCGTGCGCGCCACGTAGCGGTCCTGCATTGCCGCTTCACTGCTGGCCACGCGCACCAGATCGGGCTGCGCCGCGAGGAAGGCCCGCACAGCCTGCAGCAAGGCGGGTGCCGGAACCGCAAAAACCGGCGCTGCCCCATCGACGCGCGCCGCACCGCACAGGCCGGCCGGACAGAACAGCGCATCGTTTCCGGTGGCGCTGCGGCTGATCGCGGGAAAATCAACCGGGCCAAGATCAGCGGGGCCAGCGAGTTTTTCCCACAGATCGGACGCGCCAAAACTTCGGTCGCCGCGCCAGACCGCCACCGCCAGCAAAGACAAAGCCAGAAGGCAGGCGAAGCCGAATGCCCAGATGGTCGTTCGCATGCTGTCGTGCTCCAGTGGCTTGCCCCGCCGTGCCGCATCCTGGCCCTGCAATGTCAGGCCGGAGGCGGCTGGCTCGTCATGATGCCACAACGCGGCATGTTGCACGACCATCGTCATTGCTTGCACAGCAGGCGGCAGGCGTTACGCTTGAGCGAGGGCTTCCGCCCAAGCTTCCCTTTCCGGAGCCGCGCTTCATGCCCAGTTTCCCGATGCCCGCCCTGTCGATGCCGCATCTGGCGCCGATTGCCCTGCTCTTCGCCTCGAACATCTTCATGACCTTTGCCTGGTATGGCTACCTCAGGTTCAAGACCGCTTCGCTGGCGCTGGTCATCGTCATGTCGTGGCTGATCGCCCTGCCCGAATATATGCTGGCCGTGCCCGCCAACCGCATCGGCCACGCGGTCTATTCCGCCGCCGAACTCAAGACCTTGCAGGAGGTGATCACGCTCAGCGTATTCGCGGTGTTCTCATTCGTGTATCTGAAGGAACCGCTGGGCTGGAACCATCTGGTCGGCTTCAGCCTCATCGCCGCAGGGGCCTTCTTCGTCTTTCAGGGAAAATGAGCCCCGCATGATCGACTTTATCTCAGGACACGCTGCCACCGACCACTACCTGCGCCACGGCTACACCACGGTGCGGGGCATGTCCTCGCGCTTTGCCGCGGCCATCAGCGCCTGGTGCATCAAGCATCAGGCAAGCCTGGGGATTAAGGGTCATTTTGCCGAAATCGGCACCTTTCAGGGTCGCTACTTCATCGCGCAGGCCCTCGCGCTTGAGCCAGGCGAGCTGGCGCTGGGGATCGATCTGTTCGATTGGCCGAGCCCCGCGACACTCGAGATCTTCGTGGCCAACTGCCGCGCCTGGGGTGTCACCGAAGACCGCATGGTGGTCTGGAAAGCCGACTCGACCGCCCTCAGCGTGCCGGCCTTGTCAGAGAAGCTGACGAGGGATGGTGAGAGCGGGCTGGTGCGCTTCTTCCACATCGATGGCGACCATTCGCCCGAGCCGCTGCGGCGCGATCTGGAACTGGCCCGCGCGGTGCTGCATCCGAAAGGCCTGATCTGCCTCGATGACATGCTGCATCCGGGCTACCCCTTCCTCGTCACGACGGTGGAGCACTGGCTGCGCGCCAACCCCGACATGCGCTTGATGTGCGTGCTCGACCGCGAGGACATTGTTGCCGCGCCGAAGTTCCTGATCTGTCATGTCGATGCAGTGCCGCTCTACGAGAACGACATGATGCGGCACTTCTCGGCCCATCACTTCGTGCTCGGCGGTGACGCGCTCGGCCATTTCTGCGTGGTGCTGACCCCGAACCCGCGCATCGCCGAGGTCGACTGAGGCGCCGAATGGCGACCGTCCGCAGCTGCGGGAAACGACCCGCGCCGCATTGACTCACGTCCGCTGCGCGCCCACCATCATCACGATTTCATCCATCTATTCGGTCGGGGGGGGGCGCCACTCATGTTGCCATCCAGCGTTCGCGTCACTGTCCTAGCCCTTGCCGCCATCGCCGGCCTTGGTTCAGCCCAGGCACAGCCGGCCGCCCAGGCCTTCACCAACCTGACCTTCTGCAACAACACCGGCTCGAAGGTTTTCATTGCGCTGGTCTATTACGAGACCCGCACCTCGAAGTGGATGCAGAGCGCCTGGCACAGCCGCAATCCGGGGGAATGCAAGTCAGCCGGCAACTACCGCTCGGGCATCACCTATTACTACGCCGAGAAGGAAGGCCGCAGCGCCTGGTGGCCGGCCAAGGCCCAAATCGACAAGACCTTCTGCGTGCCGCCCGGTCGCGTCGAGCGGGCCCAGCTTGGCGGAACCTGCGCCGCAGGCGAGCGCAATGTCGGCTTCCACGGCATCAACGCCACCGGTACCAACTTCAAGTTCAACCTGAACTGACAATTTCCACAGTCCATGCCAGTTGAACCACCCGTTCAACTGGTTTAGTCATGAACCAACGGGCCAGCATCAGAAATGGTCCGGCTTCATGGGAAGGAAGACGGGATGGTCGTGGCATCGGTCGCGCGGCCTTGGCTGCAGCATTACCCTGACAACGTTCCGGCCAACATTGATCTGGCGAAGGTCACGTCCCTTGCCTCGCTGATCAACGACGCCGTGTTGGTCTATGGCAACCGCAAGGCCTTCGAAAGCTTCGGCAAGGCGATCACCTTCACAGAACTCGGCCGCGCCGCCAACGCCTTCGCCGCGACCTTGCAGGCTCGTGGCCTGAAGCCGGGTGACCGGGTGGCGCTGATGCTGCCCAATATCCTCGCCTATCCGGTCGCACTCTGCGGGGTGCTCGTCGGCGGCTTCACGGTGGTCAATGTCAACCCGCTCTATACCGAGCGCGAGCTGACCCACCAGCTCACTGACTCCGGCGCGCGCGCCATCGTCGTGATCGAGAACTTCGCCCACGTGGTCGAGCAATCGCTGAAGCATGTCAGCCTTGATGCCGTGTTCGTCGCCACGCCCGGCGACATGATGGGGCTCAAGGGCCACATCGTGAACTTCGTCTCGCGCAAGGTGAAGAAGGCGGTCAAGCCCTTCTCCTTGCCCGGCGCGACGCCGTTCGCCGCAGCTGTCAGCGGAACGGCCAGGCCGCAGGACGTCTCCGTCAAGCCGAATGACGTGGCCTTCCTGCAATACACGGGCGGGACCACCGGCGTCGCCAAGGGCGCCACCCTGACCCACGCCAATGTCCATGCCAACGTGCTGCAATGCGAGGCCTGGCTCGAATGGTCCTTTGCCCGGAAGGGCGACCCGCCAAACTACCAGCATGTCATGGTCACAGCGCTGCCGCTTTATCACATCCTGGCACTGACCTGCTGCTGCCTGTTCATGATGCGCGTCGGAGCCAAGTGCCTACTGATCGCCAACCCGCGCGACATTCCCGGCTTCATCAAGACACTCCGGACGAGCCGTTTCACCATGATGTCAGGCGTCAATACGCTCTACAACGCCTTGCTCAACAACCCGGATTTCAGGACGGTCGATTTCAGCAACCTGCGCTTTGCGGTCTCCGGCGGCATGGCCACGCAGGCCGCCGTCGCCAAGGCCTGGAAGGACCTGACCGGTATTCCACTGGTGGAGGGCTACGGGCTGTCGGAAACCTCACCGGTGGCCTGCTGCAACCGCGCCGACATTGCCGAGTTCACCGGGACCATCGGACACCCCGTGCCATCGACAGATATCAGCATCCGTGGCCTTGACGGAGCAGAAGTGCCTGGAGGCGAGCCCGGAGAGATCTGCATCAAGGGCCCGCAGGTGATGGCCGGTTACTGGCGCCGCCCCGAGGAGACCGCCAAGGCCATGACCAGCGATGGCTATTTCCGCTCCGGCGACATCGGCATCCTCAATCCGGACGGCACGCTCAGGATTGTCGACCGCATGAAGGACATGGTTCTGGTCTCGGGCTTCAATGTCTATCCGAACGAGATCGAGGATGTGCTCGCCAGCCACCCCAAGGTGCTGGAATCGGCGGTGATCGGCCTGCCGGACGACAATTCCGGCGAGGCTGTGGCGGCCTACATCGTGCTGCGGGCCGGCGAGAGCGCCACGCAGGAGGAGATCCGCAGCTTCTGCAAGGAAAGCCTCACGGGCTACAAGGTGCCGCGACATGTCATCTTCCGCAGCGAATTGCCCAAGACCAATGTCGGCAAGGTCCTGCGCCGTGCACTGCGCGATGAGGCCATGAAGAAAGGCGGATGACCGCTGTCACCGCCTTTATCTTGCCTTGCTTGCCCCTGACTGTCTGTGGTCCAATCACCGGCCGCGAGATTTTGGCGGAACCTTGCTACTGGCTCATCCCGTATGCGTGACATTGCCGCGATGCGCGATTTTCTGAGCGTGCACAAGCCGCGCCTCCGCCAGATCGAGGATCTATATCTCAATGGTGAAACGGACATTGCGGATCTCGCGCATCCGCTCACGCCCACCGACGATCTGTTCGTGCGCAACAACGGTGATCTGCCCACATGGCAGGAGCACGAGCGGGAGCACTGGGCGCTGACCATCGATGGCGAGGTCAAGGAGGCCGCAACCTTGAGCCTGACGGAGCTCAAGGCCCGCTACGACGTCCACACCCAGACCGCTGTCATCGAGTGTGCGGGCAACGGGCGGGCGTTGCTTGATACGCCGGCGGAAGGGCTGCAATGGCAACGCGGTGCTGTCGGTTGCGTGCGCTGGACAGGCTTCAGGTTGAGTGATGTCTTGCGGGATCGCAAGCTTGCCTCATCAGCAGTCTATTGCGCTTTCGAAAGCCCAGACCGGCTGATAGGTGCTCCCGACAAGCCAGCATTCTCGCGCGGTATTCCGCTGGATAAGGCGCTTGCTGACGAAACGATGCTGGCGTTTGGCATGAACGATCGTCCGCTGCCTGCCCTTCACGGTGGCCCACTGCGTGTGGTCGTGCCGGGCTTTCCAGGATCGGCCTGGCAGAAATGGGTGACGCGTCGCTGGGTCTGTGATCGCGAGCATGACGGCGTCAAGATGACAGGGCTCGACTACCGCATCGACGGCAAAGTCATCACCGACATGCCGGTCAAATCGATGATCACCGCCCCGCTGGAAGGTTTCACCTGTGCAAGAGGCAGCATCATCCCGCTCAGCGGCTTCGCATGGAGCGGCCATGTCCCGGTCGGCTGCGTGGATATCTCCTGCGACGGCGGCGATAGCTGGATCGCGGCAGAACTTGCGCCGCCGGACGACCGGTTCTGCTGGCGAGCCTTCCGCGCAGACATCGCCGCCACCAAAGCCGGCCCGATCAGCCTGATCGCCCGCGCCACCGACGTCGAAGGCCAGACCCAACCTCTCGGCAACGCGGCCTGGAACCCCAAGGGCTATTGCAACAACTCAGCACACCGGATCTCAGGCTCTGTGGTGCTCTTCTGATGACGAGACCACCACCGTCCGCTGTCCATGATGGCTGGCGCCTGTGACATCCGCGATCGATGAGAGCGACGGCGCAGGACATCCGCGGCGTCTGCAAGGAAATCCGTACGGGCTACAAGGTGCCGCGCCATGTCAGCTTCCGCTGCGATTTGCCCAAGGCCAAGTGAGGCAGGCCGCCGGCCGACACTGACAGGCACCATGCGATGACGCTCCGGAGCAGGCCCTTCCGCGATGATGATCTGGAGCCCGTTCTCACCTTGTGGGTCGAAAGCTGGCGCGAGGTCGATGCGAGCATCGACTTCGCTGCCCGGCGCGACTGGTTTGCCCGACATCTGGCGGATGCAATCCGGAACGGTGCATCCTGCCATGTCGCCGTAGCCGATCCGGATGGCAAGATCGCCGGTTTCATCCTGCTCGACACGGCCAGCGGCCATCTCGACCAGATCTGCGTTGCCACGCGCTGGAAGGGGCGCGGCGTTGGCGCGGCGCTCATGGCAAAAGCCCGGCGGCTGTCACCCTCGGGCCTCGACCTCAGCGTCAACGCCATGAACCACCGGGCCATCCGGTTCTATGAGCAGGAGGGTTTCATCAGGACCGGCAAAGGCATCAATCCTCGCTCGCGGCTTCCGATCTTCCACTATTCATGGAAGCCCGCGATCAGCCGCTGACCATCATGGCCGCCGATGAGCACGGGAAGGAGACGGCCCGGCGCGGTGCCCTGCGGGAACACGACAGGCACGAAACCCTCGGTGCGGCCAACATCGCCGCGCTCGGTCAGGACCATGCGCACCTGGCCCCGTTCGCTGTCCAGATGGCGCAACAGGGCGGCCCGACCTGCCTCGCGCAGACGCTTCGCCCGTTCGCTGATGACCGCACCCGGCAGTTGCGGCATCCGCGCAGCCGGCGTGCCCGGACGCACCGAATAGGGGAAGACATGCAGATGCGTGAGCCCGCAGGCCTCAATGATGTCGAGCGAGCGGCAGAACATCGCCTCGTCCTCGGTCGGAAAGCCGGCGATCAGATCGGCCCCGAACACCAGATCGGGCCTGGCCATGCGCATCTCGGCGCAGAAGCGGATCGCGTCATCGCGGCTGTGCCGGCGCTTCATGCGCTTCAGGATCAGGTCATCGCCCGATTGCAGCGACAGATGCAGATGCGGCATCAGGCGGGCGTCGCCGGCAATTGCCTCGCGCAGCGCATCATCCACCTCGACCGCATCCAACGACGATAGTCTCAGGCGGGGCAGCTCCGGCACATGCCTGAGGATGGCCTGCACCAGAGCCCCCAGCGCTGGGGCACCGGGCAGGTCATTGCCATAACTGGTCATGTCGACACCGGTCAGCACCACCTCCTGGACGCCATGCCCTGCGAGGCGGCGCACCTGCTCAACGACCGACCCCATCGGGGCCGAGCGCGAGCGTCCGCGCCCCTGGGGGATGATGCAGAAGGTACAGGCATGATCGCAGCCGTTCTGCACCTGCACGAAAGCGCGCGTGTGCGCATCGAAGCCATCGAGCATGTGCACGGCGGTTTCGGTGACGGTGGAAATATCCGCGACCTGCACCTTTTCGAACGCATCGAGGCCGGATACCGCTCCGCTGCCGGTGCGCACGCCAAAGCTGTTCGAGGCTGCCAGCGCCGACCATGTGCCGGGCTGCATCTTCTCGTGGTTGCCAAGAACCGCTGCCACCTCGTCCATCCCGGCGAACCGGGCAGGCTCGATCTGTGCGGCGCAGCCGGTGACCACGATCCGCGCATCCGGATGATCGCGATGCAGGCGACGGATCGCCTGCCGCGCCTGACGCGTCGCCTCGGTGGTAACAGCGCAGGTGTTGACGATGATCAGCTCGCGGTGGCCCGCCGCCTCGGCCTGCCGCCGGATCGCTTCGCTTTCCTGAATGTTGAGCCGGCAACCGAAGGTCACCACCTGCACGCCCTGCCCATCGGCGGCCCTTGCCGGCTTGATGTCCGCCTTCACGCGGCGGCGCCGAAGATGGCTGCCGCAAACCGGCCTTCATGCTCAAATACTACCGGCCCGGTCATCAGCACATGGCCGTCACTCTCGCGCCACTCGATCACCAGATCGCCGCCCGGCAGCGAGACCGTGGCCTTGCGCAGCGCCAGATCGCGCCGCACCGCAGCGACCAGCGCAGCACAGGCCCCGGACCCGCAGGCCCGCGTGATCCCGGCGCCGCGCTCCCAGACCCTGAGGATGATGTGGTCGGGCCTGACCACCGCCGCGAGCGAGATGTTGGCACGGTCCGGGAAGATCGGATGGTTTTCCAGCATCGGCCCGATCCGGGCCAGATCGAAGCGATACGGGTCGTCGACGAAGAACACCGCATGCGGATTGCCCATCGAGACCACACCGGGCGTATGCAGGATCGGATCATCGATCGGGCCGATCTGCAATTCGATGCCGGAGGTGTCGAAAAATGGGTCACGCGTCGGGATGTCCTGCCAGTTGAGCCTTGGCGCGCCCATGTCGACCGAGAAGATCACATCGCTGATGCGGGTGATCGGCAGCAGGCCTGCCTTGGTTTCGACCAGCAGGGGCCGCGTGCCGCCCGCGCCCATCTCCGGATCAGCCATCATCGCCCAGCCCACGCAGCGGGTGCCGTTGCCGCAGGCCCCCGCTTCCGAGCCGTCATTGTTGTAGATCCGCACATAGGCATCGGTGCCGGAGCTGACCGGATCATGCAGCACCATCAACTGATCGAAGAAAGCCCCGTCGCTGCCAGCGATGGCGCGCGCATCCTGAGGCTGCACACGGTATCTTGATCCGCGCAGATCGAGCACGACGATCTCGTTGCCGATGCCGTTCATCTTCAGGAAGCGTCGGTGGACCAAAGGGTTATCGCTTGTCGCCGTCATCATCACCCGCCGGATTTGCGCCCTGTATAGGGCGAACCGGACATCGGCAAAAGCGTCTTCAGCGCCGACCGGCCGGCGATGCCGTCTCGCAAGCACCGCATTCGCGCCCTATGGTAGTCAGATCTGCGAATCGATGGCGTCATCTGATCGCTTGAATGGACGGAACAAAGGCGCAGATCCTCGCGCAGGCTGACCACGGACGGCAGACACCGAGGCAGCACCATCCTTGCCATCCTGGGCGCGTTCCTGATCGGCGTGCTCGCTCCTGCCAGCCTTGGCGCTCAAACAACTGACACCAGGCCCAGCAGTCCGGCAGGTATTCCGTTGCCGGCACCGGTCGAGAGCGCGCCCCTCGCGCCGCTGCCGGGCTCGCCCGCTGCACCGGCCCCTCAGGCACCATCAACGACGCCTCCTGCCGCTGAAGCCACGCCTGCGCCAGCGTCCACACCGGCCCCCGTGCCGCAACTGGCCCAGCCGCCGGCTGCCATCCCCGCGCCTTCCCCGGTCGTCAACCCCGATGCCACGCTGGCGGGCAAGCCCGGCGACACCACCGATGTCGACGCGCTGGTTCTGACGGCGCGGCCGACGCTGACGATTGCCGGGCAGACCACCTGGGACAAGGGCCTCAACACGCTGGCGGAGGCTTTCGAGAAGCTGCGTGGCGAGGCCGGAAAGCTCGGCCTGCAGGTCGCAGGCAGGCCCCTGACCCATTTCATCGAGACCGACGATATCGGCTTCCGCTATGAGGCGATGCTGCCGGTTGACCGTGCGCCGGGGGCCATGGCCCCGGCCGATGTCCGTGCCGGCTCGACCCCGCAAGGCAACGCCCTGCGCTTCACGCACAAGGCTCCTTACGACGACATCGACACCACCTACGAGAACATCACCGCCTATCTCGATGCCAAGGGACTGACCGTGCGCGACCAGTTCGTCGAGGAATACGTCAGCGATCCGCGCAAGGGCGACGACCCGAACTTCGAGATCAACATCTACGTCCAGCCGCGCTGAGGCGGCTCAGGCGAACACCGGTTCCGCTGGCTCCGCAGCCAGCCGCGCGAACACGGCCAGCAAGTCATCGGCGCTGGCTTTGTCGAGTTCCCCGGCCTCCACCGCAGCGCGCGACCACATCCAGCTTCGGGCTGGATCATCCCGCATGGCCCAGGACGCGAACAGACGCTGGCCGGCGGGTTGCACCAGCAAGCGCCTGATCTCGAGATGGCGTGTGTCGCGCGAGATGCGCTGATAGGCCGCCTCGACCACATCGGCGCGGCCTTCGAGCAGTTGCAGATAAAGATCGTCGCGGCAGATCAATGCCCCGGTGATCTCGTCGCGCTGGTTGTAGTGGCGGGCTATATTGAGAATGCCATTGAGCATCGCCTCATTGAAGCCGAATGGCCGCGACGCATAGATTAACTGGATCATCGACATGGCTCAGGCCCCCGTGGCGCAGGAGCACGCTTGCACCCGCAACGGCCAGAAGACCCGTTTCCGCGCCGGCGTGCAAGCCTGTTGCAAGCCTGTTGGAAGCCTGTTGGCGCAGACCCGGGAACTGCTTACGCCCAGGCGCGCTCCTTGAGCTTCGCCTCATAGGCCTCGATCGAGGCACCCTTTTCCATGGTCAGGCCGATGTCATCGAGGCCGTTCATCAGGCAATGCTTGCGGAACTGGTCGATCTCGAAGCGGATCGTGCCGCCATCAGGGCCAGTGATCTCCTGGGTTTCGAGGTTCACAGTCAACGTCGCGTTGGAGCCGCGGTCGGCATCATCGAACAGCTTTTCGAGATCTTCCGGCGAAACCGTGATGGGCAGGATGCCGTTCTTGAAGCTGTTGTTATAGAAGATGTCGGCGAAGCTGGTCGAGATCACGCAGCGAATGCCGAAATCCAGCAGGGCCCATGGCGCATGCTCGCGCGACGAGCCGCAGCCGAAATTGTCACCGGCGATCAAAATCTCGGACTTGCGATAAGCCGGCTTGTTGAGCACGAAATCCGGGTTCTCGGTGCCGTCCTCATTGTAGCGCATCTCTGCGAACAGCGCGGTTCCAAGGCCGGTGCGCTTGATCGTCTTGAGAAACTGCTTGGGGATGATCATGTCGGTGTCGACATTCATCACCTTCATCGGCGCGGGCGTGGATGTGAGGGTGGTGAAGGGTTTCATCGGACAATCAACTCCGCGGATCGTTAAGCCTCGCCTTGATAATCGAGAATGCGCGCAGCGCAACCACCTACATCGGTCATGAACCTTTAACAGGCCTGCATGATCCCTTTGGCGTGATGATGCCTGATCTGCCGCAAGCCTTCTTCAAACAGGCGAGTGCCGAGTCAAACGGCGAGACACTCCTGTGGGCCGGTCAGCCCAATGCCAGCAGGGTCTTTGTGTTGGCCTGCCCCATTCTCCTGTTCGCCATTTGCTGGATCGCATTTGGCCTCGTCTGGGTAGCCTTCGCTGTATCCATGCTGTTTGCCGAGGGCGAGCAGGCTCCGGATGGAGCCGGCAAGGCTATGCGTCTTGTCTTTCCGATTTTCGGAATGCCCTTCGTCATTGCTGGCCTTGTGATGTTCTCAAGCCCGTTCTGGGCCTGGTGGCAGGCGCGGCGTACTGTCTATGTTTTGACGAACCAGCGCATCTCAACACTGGTTGCAGGCAAAACCCTGACCATCACGAGCCTGGATGCCACACAGATTGCTTCTGTTCATCGTGTCGAAAAAGCAGATGGCAGTGGGACGCTGCATTTGAACATGGGCCAGTATCGCGACATCGGCGGCGACACGGTGGAAAAGAAGATTTCATGGCCCGGCGTGCCAGACGTGCGAGAACTGGAGCGACTGATCGTGGCGAAGGCCCGGGATAGTCGCAAGACCTAGCCGGCCCTCTCCTCGATGGCCTCCATGTCGTCGTCGCTGAGCCCGAAATGGTGGCCGATCTCGTGCACCAGCACATGCGTCACCAGATGCCCCAGTGTCTCGTCATGCTCGGCCCAGTAGTCGAGCAGAGGCCGGCGATAGAGATGGATCGTGTTGGGCATGCGGCCCGTCTCGGCCACCGCCGCGTCCTGCGCAATGCCCACACCTGTGAACAGGCCCAGGAGGTCGAACGGCGTCTCGGCCTCCATTTCCTCCAGCACCTCGTCGGTAGGGAAATCATCAACACGGATGATCACCGCGCCGCACAGGGCGCAGAACGCCTCCGGCAGGCGCGCGAAAGCCTCATCGGCCAGTCGTTCGATGTCAGCAAGGGTGGGAGCCTTGAGGCCGGACAAGGGATCGAAGGTCATGGCGATGAGATAGGGCGCGGGGCGCTGATTGTCAGCCACCCAGGATCCTCATCCTGCGCCTGTCGAAGGATGAGGATCGTGGGAGAGCAAGGGATGGCTTGGCTGCGCTCGCCGTGACAACGAACCGACATGACGCCAAGCCGACGGGTATCCCGTCACCACAGCTTCAGCTGCACGCCCAGCAGATAGCCCAGCACGATCACGCCGATCAGCGACAGCGAGCGGCCGATGCGGCGGCCCCACACCTCGACAGGGTCGGTGGCACCGCCCTCGCCCTGCCCGACCGCATCCTTGCCGGAGAAATGGTCCGACGCCCTCGCCATCGACGAGGCGAGGATGCCCTCCTGATCGCGCTTGGCGCGGTCAAGGATGGCCTTGGCTTCCTGCTGGGATTTGTCGGGCGGCTGGGCCATGGTCTTTGCGTCCCTTGACGATCCTCATCCTGAGCGTGTCGAAGGAGAAATACCAGAACACGCGGAGCTTGGACCTCACCCTTCGACACGCTCAGGATGAGGCAGTTGAGCCGTGTCCGGACTTCACACCGACGTCCTCACATCGACAAACCGGCCTGCCAGCGCGGCCGCCGCGGCCATGGCGGGCGAGACGAGGTGGGTGCGGCCCTTGAAGCCCTGGCGGCCTTCGAAGTTGCGGTTCGAGGTTGAGGCGGCGCGCTGGCCGGGCTTGAGCTGGTCCGGGTTCATGCCCAGGCACATCGAGCAGCCCGGCTCGCGCCATTCGAAGCCGGCGGCGATGAAGATCTTGTCCAGCCCCTCGGCTTCCGCCTGCTGTTTCACAAGACCTGAGCCCGGCACGATCATGCCGTAGTGCAGCCGCTCGTGCAGTTTCTTGCCCTCGACGATCCGGGCCACGGCGCGCATGTCCTCGATGCGTCCATTGGTGCACGAGCCGATCCAGACCACATCGACCTCGATGTCGGTGATCTTCGTCCCGGCCTTCAGCCCCATGTAATCGAGCGCCCGCTGCTTGGAGGCGCGCTTGGTCTCGTCGCCGATCAGGCTCGGATCCGGCACCATGCCGTTGATGCTGATCACGTCTTCCGGGCTGGTGCCCCATGAGACGATCGGCGGCAGGTTGTTGGCATCGAGCATCACCACGCGGTCGAAATGGGCACCCTCGTCGGTGACCAGCGTGTCCCAGTAGCGGCGGGCGGCATCCCATGCTTCGCCCTTGGGGGCCTTGGGCCGGCCATGCAGGTAGGCATAGGCCTTCTCGTCCGGCGCGATCATGCCGG
The DNA here is from genome assembly GCA_026400565.1 of Hyphomicrobiales bacterium. GTDB lineage: Bacteria > Pseudomonadota > Alphaproteobacteria > Rhizobiales > Beijerinckiaceae > Allobosea. Next base: position 15,636 of record JAPLOV010000088.1, read on the forward strand.
CGCGTGCACCAGCTTCGATCGACATGTTGCAGACCGTCATGCGGCCTTCCATCGACATGGCGCGGAAGGCCTCGCCGGCATACTCGATCACCGAGCCGGTGCCGCCGGTCTCGCCGATGATGGCCAGCGCCACGTCCTTGGAGGTGACACCGCGCGTCAGCGTGCCATCAACCTGTACGCGCATGTTCTTGGCCTTCTTCTGGATCAGCGTCTGGGTGGCGAGCACATGCTCCACCTCGGAGGTGCCGATGCCATGGGCCAGCGCACCGAACGCACCATGGGTCGAGGTGTGGCTGTCGCCGCAGACGATGGTCGTGCCCGGCAGCGTGAAGCCCTGCTCGGGGCCGACGACATGGACGATACCCTGGCGCTTGTCGAGTTCGTTGAAGTATTCGATCCCGAACGCCTCGGCGTTCATCGCCAGCGTCTCGACCTGAATGCGGCTCTCTTCCTCGGCGATGCCCTTGGAGCGGTCGGTCGTCGGCACGTTGTGATCGACCACGGCCAGCGTCTTTTCCGGCGCGCGCACCTTGCGGCCGGTCATCCGCAGCCCTTCGAAGGCCTGCGGGCTGGTGACCTCGTGCACGAGATGACGGTCGATGTAGAGCAGCGCGGTGCCGTCGGGCTGCTCATGCACCAGATGATCATCCCAGATCTTGTCATACAGCGTGCGCGGCTTGGCGTTGGCCATCGTTGTGTCCCCGATCGAATTTGGTCAGCGGTGTTGGCCGTTCTTTAGCCGGTGGAAGTGGCGCGGGGAAGAGCCATCGCTGCATCACGCCCGTGTTATCAGGGCTCGGGCCGGTTGGCAGACGCGCGGCTGCGACCTATCTGGCAACCATGACCCGTTCGTCCATCAGCCGTCGCCTGTTCGTCGCCATGCTGCTTGCCGCAGGCCCGGCCTCTGCGCAGACCCTGCCACCCCGCGCCACCATGAGCGTGCGCGAAGCGCATGCGCGCAGCAGGGCGAAAGAGGTCATCCTCGTCGACATCCGCCGCCCGGAGGAATGGGCCGATACCGGCGTGGCGGAAGGCGCGATCAAGCTCGACATGACCTCGCCGGTGTTCGAGGCGCGACTTGCCGGCCTGCGGGCCGAAAACCCCGGCAAACCTATCGCCATCATCTGCCGCACCGCCAACCGCACCCGCCATGTGCAGGAGGTGCTCGGCAAACGCGGCTGGACCGGCATCGTCGATGTGCGCGGCGGCATGCTCGGCGACGGAAGCAACAAGGGCTGGCTCGATGAGGGGCTGCCGGTGGGCAAATGAAGCCGGCATCTGGCAAGATCAGCCCTTCAGCAAATCCGGCCGCCGTTCGCGCGTGATCCGCTCTGCCTCGGCTCGCCGCCAGCGGGCGATCTCAGCATGGTTGCCGCCGGTCAGCACATCGGGGATGGAGCGGCCTTCCCAATCGCGGGGGCGGGTGTAATGCGGATATTCGAGCAGTCCGCCCTCGAAGCTCTCCTCATCGCCCGAGTGGTCCTTGCCCATCACGCCGGGGATCAGGCGCACGCAGGCATCGAGCAGGACCATGGCCGCGATCTCGCCGCCTGACAGCACGTAATCGCCGATCGAGACCTCTTCGAGCCCGCGTGCCTCGATCACGCGCTGGTCGACGCCCTCGAAGCGCCCGCAGACGATGATCGCACCGATGCCGGCAGCAAGTTCGCGCACGCGGGCCTGTTGCAGCGGCTGGCCGCGCGGGCTCATCAGCAGGCGTGGCCGCGTATCGTCCGCCTCCACGGCGGCATCGAGCGCAGCCGCCAGCACATCGCAGCGGATCACCATGCCGGGTCCACCGCCTGCGGGCGTATCGTCCACCGCACGGTGACGGCCCAGCCCGTGCTCGCGGATCTGGCGGCTCTCCAGCGACCACAGGCCCGTCTTCAGCCCCTCGCCGGCCAGCGATACGCCCAGCGGACCGGGGAACATCTCCGGATAGAGAGTGAGGATGGTGGCCCTGAAAACCATGTCCTAGTCGTCGAACAATCCGGCCGGCGGGTCAATCTCGACGCGGCGCTGCGCCACATCCACCACCGGCGCGCACGCCTTGGTGAACGGCATCAGCACGCTGGGGCCGCCCCTGGCAGGCCTGATGTCGAGCAGATCGCCGGCGCCATAGTTCGGCACATCGATGATCTCGCCGACCTCGGTGCCATCGGCCCGCACGGCACGGCAACCAACCAGATCCGCCATCAGGAACTCATCTTCGGCGGTGGGCGCCGGCAGCCGCTCCCGCGGCGCATGCAGCGCGATTCCGTTCAGCGCCTCGGCAGCCTCGCGGCCATCGACACCGGCCACCCGCGCGATCAGCATGTCGCCGGCAGGGCGCACCCCGGCCAGCACGAAAACCCGGCCCCCGTCTTCCGACGTGAGCGGGCCATAGCCGGCAATGGCCAGCGGATCAGCAGTGAACGATTGCAGCCGCACCTCCCCCTTCACCCCGTGGGCGCGTCCGAAGCGGCCGAGAAGGACGAGGGCGGGGGGCATGGGTCGCGATGTCTCAAGTGTCATGGCCGCCTTTGTGGCGGCCATCTGTGTTGCGCATGTGCTCAAGGTCCGGGATGACCGCCACAAGGGCGGTCATGATACTGGAAAGAGGCCGCAACCGATCGATCAGGCGTCAGCAGCCGGCGCAGCAAGCTTGGCAGCCTTCTTCTCGGCGCGTTCCTTCATCTTGTCGCCGGGAACAGCCTTCTCCGGGTTGTTGCGCACCTTGCGCTTGATCAGGCCGGCGGCATCGAGGAATCGGGCCACGCGGTCAGTGGGCTGCGCGCCCTTGGCGAGCCAGCTGGCGGCCTTCTCGAGATCGAGCACCACGCGCTCGGCATGATCCTTCGGCTTCATCGGATCGAAGCGACCGATGCGCTCGATGAAGCGGCCATCGCGCGGCGAGTGGCTGTCAGCGATGACGATCTGGTAGTGCGGACGCTTCTTGGCGCCACCACGGGCGAGACGGATTTTGACAGACATGTTGGTTTCCTTTGGTATTGAAAGTGGTTTGTGGTGTCCGGCCCTGCATCCTTGTCCTTCGACAAGCTCAGGATGAGGATGCAGGGCCTTGTTGCGTGGATTGCGAGCCGCAGACCCTTTCCCAGCCTCATCCTGAGCTTACCGAAGGACAGAGATGGGAAAGGAGCCGCAGTTCGCACAGCTTGCTTCTATGTCTTCTTCCCCCCGACAGAATGAACGCCGGGGCCGGCTTCCGAGGGCGGCGGGTGCCGCCAGACATCGACCGTCTTGCCATGGACCACCGATAGGCCATCGCGCACAGCGCCAAGCCGTTCGGCGACGCGTGAGGACGCCTGGTTGGCCGGGTCGATAAAGCTCACCGCCGTGGTCCAGCCAAGCCGGGTGTAGGCAAAAGTGCGCGCCGCAAGGGCGGCCTCCGTTGCCACACCCTTGCCTTGCGCCGACCGCACCAGCGCCCAGCCGATCTCGCGCTCCGAGAAGCCTTCCGGATACCAGGGGCCGGCCCAGCCGAGGCAGGTGTCATCACCGGCCATGGTCACGGCCCAGGTGCCGTAGCCGCGCAAGGACCAGTGGCCGATCATCGATGCCATGCGCCGCCAGACCTCGACGCGCGAGGCCATCGGCCCGATGAACTGCGCATTGTCCTCGTCGGACAGAAGCTGCAGCAGCCCGTCCACATCGGCCTCGCGCCAGCCGCGCAGCCGGATGCGTCCGGTCTCGACCACGGGAATGTCGATCGCCGCGATCACTTCTTCTTCCCCCCGAACGGGTTGAAGCCGAGGCCGGGAAGCCCGCCCTTGGGGCCGGGAAGGCCGGGGTTGCCAAGACCGGATTTGCCAAGACCGGATTTGCCGAGACCGGGCAGCTTCGGCATACCGCCACCGCCAAGACCGGGGGGCATGGGCGGCAGCCCGCCGCCACCGAAGCCGGGGGGCAACTGCCCGCCGCTCAGCTTCTTGATCTGTTCAATCTGCTCCGGCGTCATCTTGGACGGGTCCATGTCGGGCATGCCGCCCAAGCCACCTGCCCCGCCGATGCCGAACATCTGGCCCATCTTGCCGAGCAGGCCGCCCTTCTGCTTGCCCATCATCTTCATCATGTCGGCCATGCCGCGATGCATCTTGAGCAGCTTGTTGATGGCTTCGGGCGAGGTGCCGGAGCCGGCGGCGATACGGCGCTTGCGGCTGGCCTTGAGCAACTCCGGGTCGGCGCGCTCGGCCTTGGTCATCGAATCGATGATGGCAATCTGGCGCTTGATCACCTTGTCATCGAGATTGGCGCTGGCCATTTGGGCTTTGGCCTTGGCAATGCCGGGCAGCATGCCCATCACCCCGCCAATGCCGCCCATCGTCATCATCTGCTGAAGCTGGCTGCGCATGTCGTTCAGGTCGAACTTGCCCTTGGCCATGCGCTCGGCCATCTTCTGCGCCGCAGCCTGGTCGATGTTGGCAGCGGCCTTCTCGACGAGGGAGACGATGTCGCCCATGCCGAGAATGCGGTTGGCGACGCGGCCCGGATGAAACTCCTCCAGCGCGTCGACCTTCTCTCCGGTGCCGACGAGCTTGATCGGCTTGCCGGTGACAGCGCGCATTGAAAGCGCAGCACCACCGCGCCCGTCGCCGTCCATGCGGGTCAGAACGATGCCGGTCAGCCCGACGCGGCCATCGAAGGCGCGGGCGGTGTTGACGGCGTCCTGCCCGGTCAGCGCATCGGCGACCAGCAGCACCTCATGCGGATTGGTGGCGGCCTTGACCTCGGCCACCTCGGCCATCAGCGCTTCATCAAGCGTGACGCGACCCGCCGTGTCCAGCATCACGACATCGTAGCCGCCCAGCTTCGCTGCCTCGATGGCGCGGCGGGCGATCTGCACGGCACTCTGGCCCGCCACGATCGGCAGCGTCTCGACGCCGATCTGCCTGCCGAGGATGGCCAGTTGCTCCATCGCGGCCGGGCGGCGCGTGTCGAGCGAGGCCATCAGCACCTTGCGCTTGTCGCGGCCAAGCGAGCCATCCTGCAGGCGCTTGGCAATCTTGGCCGTCGACGTCGTCTTGCCCGAGCCTTGCAGGCCGACCATCAGGATCGGCACCGGCGGCACGGCATCGAGCGAGATCACCTCGCCCTCCCCGCCCAGCGTCTCGACCAGAACGTCGTTGACGATCTTGATGACCTGCTGGCCGGGCGTGACCGACTTCAGCACCTCCGAACCGACCGCGCGCACCCGCACCTTGTCGGTGAAGCTGCGCACCACCTCCAGCGCCACGTCCGCTTCCAGCAAGGCGCGGCGAACCTCGCGCAGCGCCGCGTTGACATCATCTTCCGTCAACGCGCCGCGCCGGGTCAGGCCTTGCAGGATGCCGTTGAGCTTGTCGCTCAGGGTCTGGAACATGGGGTCTTGCCGTCCTTTTCGGTCCCGCCCGCCAACGCCATGTCCAAACGCTTTCGCGCCCGAGGGCGCAACACGCGCTGTCGGGCGATGACCTCCCGCCACAAGGGCTGGGTCGGCGGATGAACGAACGACGCTGTCGAACGAGAATAGGGCAGCTTAAAGCCCCGATCGGGGGGCGATGTCAAGGTTAGCTCGCGAAACCATCATTTCGGTACGTGCAGCGCGACAACCGATCCAGCCTCACCCCGTCACGATGTCCGGCGTTTTCCAGCCAAGGTGCTGGCCGGAATCCACCGCCAGCATCTGGCCGGTGATCGAGCGGGCGCGGGCCAGATACAGCACGGCGTCGGCGATCTCTTCCGGAGCAACGGTGTGGCCAAGCAGCGTGCCGGATGCTTCCTTGAGGAACAGCGCCTCGCCGTCATGCACGTTGGCGACAGTCGGGCCGGGGCCGACAGCGTTGACGCGGATGCGCGGTGCGAGCGCCTGGGCCATGGTGCGCGTCGCTGCCCACATCGCCGCCTTGGACAGCGTGTAGGAATAGTATTCCGGCGTCAGCTTCCAGACGCGCTGGTCGAGGATGTTGATGATCGCGCCATCCATGCCCTCCGGCAGGGTCTTGGCCATCAGGCCTGCCAGCACCGACGGCGCGCGGATATTGACCGAGAACTGGCGGTTCCACGTCGACACATCGAGGCTGGTCAGGCTGTCCTTGGCAAACATCGAGGCATTGTTGACCAACAGCGTGACAGGGCCGAGCTCTGCGGCTGCCGCCGGCACGATGCCCTCGACCGAACCCGGATCGACAAGATCGGCCGAGATGACCGCCGCATGGCCGCCAGCCGCCGTGATCATGCCGGCCAGCGCCTCCGCCTCCGCCACCGATTCATTGCAATGGATCGCCACCGCGTAGCCGGCCTCTGCCAGCCGGAGGCAGATCGCCCTGCCGACCCGCTTTGCACCGCCCGTGACCAGCGCCACCTGCCCACCGGGACGTGAATTGTCAGTCATCGCTGCGACCACGCCGGTCCAGCCGACGCTCCCAATACTTGGCTGCCCTGAGATAGCGGTAAAAGGCGAAGTTCATTGCCGTCATGAACCCGTAGGTGCCGCGAAGCGCATGCCGGCGGCCAACATACGCCTTGATGAAGTTGGCCGGAAACTCCAGCACCATCCTGAGCCGCGAAACACCATCGCCCCGCGCCAGCATGTCGTCCACCTGCTGGTCGGAATAGGCGTTGAGCTTGGCGATCTGGTCGCCGAGCGAGCGCACCGAATAGTGCGCCACCGTGCCGGCAAGCCGGCGGATTGGCGCGCCCGGAGCCATCACGACCCGGTCCGCATAGGCCAGCGCATGCGGCTTGCTCTCGCCAGGGAACACCTCTGCGATGCGCAGGCGATAGCCGGCAGGTGCCGGCGCGCCCGTTGCGAACAGCGCCCGGATGGCCTCGACCATGTCGGGCGGAACCACCTCGTCGGCATCGATGTTGAGCAGCCAGTCATGGCGGCACTGATCCTCGCCGAACTGTTTTTGCAGGCCATAGCCCGGCCAGGCATTGACGATGACCCGCGCGCCGAGCGCCGTGGCCAACGCCACCGTGTCATCGGTCGAGCCTGAATCGACCACGACGATGTCGTCGCTCAATCCGGACACAGCCCGGATCGTCGCCCCGATCCGGTCGGCCTCATTGCGCGCGATGATGTAGATCGAAAGCGGCAGGGCCACGTTGCGGTTCCGGCTGGAGCAAGGCGACACCGTCTCTGGCATCGCGGATGGATGAATTTGCCTGCGCGATGTGGCATGCGGGCCATGGCCATGCAAGGTGTGTGCTGGCCGGGTCTTATCACCGCATCCTGTCTCCGTTCCCTCTCGCTTCGACTGCCGCCATGCGTATCGTCGTTCTCGGAGCCGGCATTGTCGGCGTCACATCGGCCTATCGCCTCATGGCGGACGGGCATCAGGTTACGCTGGTGGACCGCGCTGACGGGCCGGCCACCGAAACCTCATGGGGCAATGCCGGCCTGATCTCGACCGGCCACGCCTTTGCCTGGGGCTCATTGCCTGCGCTGTCGGCGGGGCTGAAAGGGCTGGCCGGCAAGGGCGGGGGCTTCGTGTTCGCCGATCATCGCAACCCCGATTTCTGGCGCTGGGCGCTGCGCTTCGCCCGCGAGTGCACGCCATCCCGCGAGGAGGCCAATACCCGCGCCAAGAACCAGCTCTGCCTCTATTCGCAGCAGCTATGGTCCGAAACCTACCAGGACACCGGCCTTGATGCGCCCCGCAAGCAGGAGGGCGTGCTGTATCTCTACCGCGATGCGAAGGCGCTCGCCCGCGCAGCCCGGATGTCGCGCATCATGCGGCAGAACGGCCAGGATGTTGAGGTGCTCGATGCCGCCGCAACGCTGCGAACCGAGCCCGGCCTCACAGTTCTGTCGGAAGGCCTTGCTGGCGCCCTGCATGCGCCCGGCGACGCCTCCGGATCATGCCACGCGTTCTCCACGGCGCTCCTCGCGCACCTGTCAACGCGCGGGCTCGATGCCCGCTTCCGCACGCGCGTGCTGGGGCTGGTCGAACAAGGCGGGCGCATCACCGGCGTCTGGACCGATGCGGGTGGCATTGATGCCGATGCGGTCGTCGTGGCGCTGGGTCCCGAGGCAGCCCCCTTCCTCGCGCAGCACGGGGTGCGGGTCCCGGTCTATCCGGTCAAGGGCTACTCGCTCCATGTCGAGGGTGTCGACTGCAATTGTGGCCCCCGCCTCGATGGCGTGGACAAGGGGGCCGGCATCGCCTGGCGCCGGCAGGGGCGCGAGGTCAGGCTGACCACCGGAGCGGTCTTCGCCGGCCAGGACCGCAGCCTCGACCTTGCGGACATTGCGGCACTCAGAGCCTTCGGCCAGCGCCTGTTCGGGCCGTCAGGCCAGGTCGGCAGTGGCCAGGTCGGCAGCGGCCAGGTCGGCAGCGGCCAGGGCTGGCAGGAAACGCCATGGGCCGGGTTCAGGCCGATGACGCCGAAAGGCTTGCCCGTGGTACGCGAGCAGCAGCCCGGCCTCTGGATCAACATCGGCCACGGACACATGGGCTGGACGATGGCGCATGCCACCGCGCAGATATTGGCTGACAGCATGGCAGGGCGCGCACCCGTGATGCGTCTCGCCGGGTTCTGATGCCGCTCAGGCGTGCGATGGTCAGAGGCTTGCCGCTGCCCTCGCCGCCTGGTCGTATTGCCCCGAAAGCGCACGCAGACGGGCCGCGATCTCGGAGAGCTGGTCCGGGTCGACCCCGGTGCCAAGCACGGACTTGACCAGCAGCGCCTCGCGCACCTCGCGGTAGCGCGCACACAGCGCTTCACCCGCCGGCGTGACCTGCACGGTCTTTTCCTTGCCCAGCCGGCCAGCCTTCACCAGCTTGAGCTTTTCCAGCTTCTTCAGCGAATAACTCACCACATGGGTGTCCTCGATGTTGAGCACGAGGCAGACATCGGCAAGGCGCTTGGCCTTGCCGCGATGATTGACGTTGTGCATCACAAGCACATCGAGCGGCGACAGATCGGGCATGCCAGCCGCCGCCATGCAGCGCACCATCCAGCGGTTGAAGGCATGCACCGTCATGATCATGCCGAACTCGAACTCCGACAGGGCCGGAAGTGCGCCCGAGGCGAGATGGCCCGAGGAGACGATGGGGCCGAGATGGGATGGGGCAGGCCCGGTCATGCTGCTCACTCCTTGAGGACAAGCACGCCGCCATGGCGGACCACGGCGGCGCAAAGGGTCAGACCGTCTTGCGACGGGGCAGATTACTTCTTCTTGAAGGCTTCGACGACGGTAGCACCTTCCGCGCCGGACTTCTTCAACCAGTCGGCGGTCAGCTGTTCACCGACCTTGGCCAGACCTTCCTTGAAGGCTGGCGACGGCGGCAGGACCTTCATGCCCTTGGCGGCGAGCTCCTTCAGGAAGAAGTTGGTGCGCTCGTCGGCAATCCGGCGGCCACGGGCTTCGGCATCAGCTGCAGCCTTCAGCACGGCCTCCTGAGTCGGCTTGTCGAGGGCTGCAAAAGCGGCCTTGTTGACGAAAGTGACGTTGTTCGGGATCCAGGCCTGGGTGTCGTAGAAATGCGTCAGGGATTCCCAGACCTTGCTGTCAAAGCCGGTTGCGCCCGATGACATGAAGCTGTCGGCAACGCCGGTGGCGAGGGCCTGCGGCAGTTCGGCAGCCTGGATGGTCAGGGGCTGGGCACCGACGATTTCGGCGATACGGGCGGTGCCGACATTGTAGGCGCGCCACTTCAGGCCGCGCATGTCAGCCACCGAATTCAGATCCTTCTTGGCGTAGATGCCCTGGGGGGGCCATGGCACGGCCATCAGCACCATCAGACCCTGTGCATCAAGGGCCTTGGCGATGGCCGGACGGGACGCGTCCCAGAGCTTCTTGGCATCGGAAAACGAGGTGGCGAGGAAAGGCACCACATCAATGCCGAAGAGCGGGTTCTCGTTCTCGTGGATCGAGATCAGCACCTCGCCCATCTGGGCCTGGCCGGTGGCGACGGCGCGCTTGATCTCGGGGGCCTTGAACAGGGAGGCGTTGCCGTGCACGGTGATCGAGAGCTTTCCACCGGTCAACCGTTCGACGTCCTTGGCGAATTCCACCAGGTTCTCGGTGTGATAATTGGTGTTGGCATAGGCCGCCGGCAGGTTCCACTTCACCTGTGCGAAGGCGGGCGATGCCATCAGCGCGAAGCTGGCGGTTGCGGCGAGGGCCGCACTTTTCAGGATGTCTCTGCGTTTCATGTTTGCTCCTCCATGAGCGGTTGCGACGACGAGGATGGCCTGTTCAGCCGGGGAAAACCAGTTTCGGCAGCCACATCACCAGACCAGGAAACACGGTCACGATGGCGACAGCGACGATGAGCAGGAAAAAGAACGGCAAGGCGGCCATGGCCACAAAGTTCGAGTCCTTGCCAGACATGGTTTGAAGCACAAAGAGATTGAACCCGACCGGGGGGGAAATCTCGGCCATCTCCACCACCAGCACCATGAAGATGCCGAACCAGATCAGGTTGAAACCCGCCTTCTCGATCATCGGCAGGACAACCGCCGTGGTCAGCACGATCATCGAGATGCCATCGAGCGCGGTGCCCAAAATGATGTACATCACCGTCAGAACGGCAATCAGCGCATAAGGGCTCAGGTCCAGTCCGTCGACCCAGGCCGCCAAGGCATTGGGAATGCCGGTGTAGCCCATCGACTGCTTCATGAAGGCAGCACCGGCGAGGATCAGCATGATCATGCAGGTGACCTTCACCGTGCCCATCACGCTCTGCCAGAAGCTCTGCCGGGTGAGGAAGCCCTGCCATGCCGCGATGGCGAAGGAGCCGACCACGCCCCAGGCGGCGCATTCGGTCGTGGTCGCCCAGCCGGCACCGAGTGCGACGAAGACCAGCAGGATGAGCAGCGAAACCGGAATCAGGTTCTTCGACTCATGCAGCTTCTCGCGGAATGTCGTCTTGGGTTCCGGCGGCGGTGACCTGTCGGGATTGAGCATGTGCCATCCGGCGATGTAGCCGCTGTAGAGCAACATCACGAGTGCGCCGGGGATGAAGCCAGCCAGAAAGACTGGGCGGCGGGATCAGGATGCCGAGCGTGCCTGCTCCCGCCAGCGAGCCCAACGCCAGCTTCTCGTCATAACCGCGGCGCTTCAGTTCCGGCAGCGCGATCTTGGCAACCGTTGCCGTGGTGGCTGCAGAGGAGCCGGACACGGAGCCGAACAGGCCTGAAGCCAGCACGTTGACGTGCATCAGACGGCCCGGAATGCGGTTCAGCCACGGCGCTAGGCCCTTGAACATCTCTTCGGACAGCTTCGTCCGGAACAGGATTTCGCCCATCCAGATGAAGAGCGGCAAGGCGGCCAGTTCCCAGGAGGCCGAGTTGCCCCAGATCGTGGTCGCCAGCACGGAACCTGCTGGAATGTTGCCTGCCACGAACTGCATGCCGACAAACCCGGTGGCGAGCAGTGCGATGGCAATCCAGACACCGCCAAGCAGCAGCAGCATCAGGAAGCACAGCAGAAGCAGCGAGATTGAGACAAGATCCATCGCTTTATACCGCGCTCTGCATGGCCTGCTCGATCACCTCTTCGGCGGTCTTCGGCTTTGGTTTTTCGTAGCGCGGCATGCCGCCGCGCAACACATGGATGAGTTCGTCAATCATGGCGACCGTCAGCAGAACCAGCCCGCCGCAATAGGCCAGTTGCGGAATCCAGAGCGGCACCGGCACGACACCGGTGGCGCGATCATTCAGGATCCAGGAGAACTGGGTGAATGTAACTGCGTGCCAGGCAAAGAAACCGACAAAGCCGATGGCAATGGCAAGGCAGATGACCTCGATGATCTGCTTCTTGCGGCCTTCGAAACGATCCACAATCAGTCCGACCCGGATCATCTCACCGGATTTGAAGGTGTAGGCGAGGCCAAGGAAGGACATGGCGGCCATTGACCAGGCGGCGAAGTCATCGCCCGCAGGAATGTTGATGCCGAGCGGCCGACCGAGCGACATCACCATCATCAGAAGCAGAATGACGATCAGGAACACGCCGGCCAGCATGCCGGCGGCAAGATACAAGGCATCCAATCCCTTGCGCAGCATCGTCAGCCCCCCTTTGCCGCACGTGACATGTCTGATGCCAATTGCGCGCCCCACCGGTACGATTGTTGCCCAATCGAACCGTAGCACGCAAGTTAACAATCAATCACATCTTGTCAATAAATTATCGATGATATATTCCCGATCAATATCCGACACCGAACCTGGGACGAGAACATGGCCATGTGGGATTTCTGGATCGACCGCGGCGGCACCTTCACCGACGTGATCGGTCGTGACCCGGAAGGCACGCTGCATGCCCGCAAGGTGCTGTCGGAAAATCCGGAGGCCTACAAAGATGCCGCCGTCCACGGCATCCGCACGCTGCTCGGCCTGAAAGGGGGCGATCCGATCCCCGCCGGCATGGTGGGCGAGGTCCGCATGGGCACCACGGTCGCCACCAACGCCCTGCTTGAGCGCAAGGGCGAGCCAACCCTGCTGGTGATCACCAAGGGATTCCGAGATGCGCTGCGCATCGGCTACCAGGCCCGCCCGAAGATCTTCGCCAAGAAAATCATCAAGCCGGACCAACTCTACGATCAGGTCATCGAGGTCGACGAGCGCATCATCAGCGATGGCACAGTGGAGCGCGAGCCTGATCTGGCTGCCGTCCGCGAGGGTCTGAAGGCCGCCTTTGAAAACGGCTACCGGGCCGTCGCCATCGCCTTCATGCACGCCTTCCGTTTTCCGGGCCATGAGCAGGCCGTGGCCCGCATCGCCCGCAGCATAGGCTTCCCGCAGGTCTCCGTCAGCCACGAGGTCTCGCCGCTGATCAAGCTGGTCGGCCGCGGCGACACCACGGTCGTGGATGCCTATCTCTCGCCGATCCTCAGCCGCTATGTGGCGCAAGTGGCGCACGAACTGGATGTCGAGCGCTCCGGCGCCCGCCTGATGTTCATGATGTCATCGGGCGGGCTCACCGCCGCAAACCTGTTCCAGGGCAAGGATGCCATTCTCTCCGGCCCAGCGGGCGGCGTTGTCGGGCTCGCCGAAACCGG
>JAPLOV010000154.1 GCA_026400565.1 Hyphomicrobiales bacterium
CGCTTGCCCAGGATTCGCTTGCCCATCATGCCCCCGCTCAGGATGCGACAGCTGAGGCCGCCCCTGCGGATGTTGCGCGTGCTGATGTTGCGCCTTCGGGCATCGCCCAGCCCGTGGCTGAAGCCGAGATCGAGGTCTGGCGGCCGATGCGCAAGCATCAGGGCCAGCAGGGTGCCCGCCGCGACAATCCGCGTGGCGAACGCCGCGGACGCGGCAAGGGCCCTGCAAGGGCAGCTCCCGATGTTGCCGCCGGTCGCGGCCCCAGGCCCGGGCGCATTGTCTACAAGGCACCCGACATTGTGGAAGGCGCGGTGGCAGAGGCGGCCGCACCGACCGATGCGGACCGTTCCAGCCGCTTCCGCCCCGACCGCAAACCGCAGGACGGAGCGGCACCTCGCGGCGAACGACCCTTCCGCGAACGGGACGGCAAGCCGCGTGAAGGCGGCCGGCCGGGCGGGCCGGATCGTGTCCGCGAGGGGCAGAGCCGCCCCGGGAGGGACGATGGCGAGCGCAAGCCCTTCGGCAACCGGGAGGGCCGCGGCCCTCGCCCCGAGCAGCACTTCGACAGCCGTCTGCTGCGTGATGACAGCCAGAAGCCGCGAGCCGACCGTCAGCCCGATCCTGACTCGCCCTTTGCCAAGCTCGCGGCCCTCAAGGCCAAGCTTGAAGGCCAACCCAAGGGCTGACGCTTCCCTTGACCATGCCGCAGCCGCGCCAGCGCCTCGACAAGTGGATCTGGTTCGCGCGCTTTGCCCGCACCCGTTCCGCCGCGCAGGATCTGGTCGAGGCAGGCCGTGTCCGCATCGCCGGCAAACGCATCACATCTTGCGCGCATGGTCTGAAAGAAGGTGACATCCTGACCATTGCTGCTCCGCATGAGACCGCCGTGGTGCGCGTGACCGGGCTGGGGGAGCGGCGAGGCGACGCAGCCAGCGTGACGGCGCTCTATGAGAAAATCGGGTAGGATGGCGCAAGATGGTCCATGTCCGGCATGCCCGACGCCGATGTGCCCGGTGTAAGCAAAACACCTTTCTTGAACGGCCCGGATGCACGGTCTACAGAAACGGGTCGAGAGCCTGAACGGCCAAACGGGGAATGATTGATGACCTATGTCGTCACGGAAAACTGCATCAAGTGCAAGTATATGGACTGCGTCGAAGTGTGTCCGGTGGATTGCTTCTATGAAGGCGAGAACATGCTCGTCATCCATCCGGACGAGTGCATCGATTGCGGTGTCTGTGAGCCCGAATGCCCGGCCGAGGCCATCAAGCCCGACACCGAGCCCGGCCTTGAGCAATGGCTGAAGCTCAACGGCGACTATGCCAAGTCATGGCCGAACATCACCCAGAAGAAGGATGCACCGGGCGACGCCAAGGCGTTTGACGGCAAGCCGGGCAAGTTCGAGGCCTTTTTCTCTCCCGAACCGGGCGAAGGCGACTGACATGGCCCGCTGATGGCGTGCGGTGCCAGCCACGAAGCGTTAACCACGATGGCCCTGCCCGTGGTTAACAAATCGTGAAAGCTTTGAAACCCGGCCATTTTTGTGATAGGCTCTGTTTCCAGTCGAGTTCTCGTGTCCACGCTCCCGATGGGTCGGGGTTCAGAACAACAGGATGTCGTTGATCAGGTCCGTGTCTATGAGCGGGTCCGGGGCAATGGCATGTCGGCGGGACATGAGCAGACCAGACCGGCTGGGGGAGTACGCGGGCGTTTGAAACACGCAAGCGAAGCAGAGTGGGGCCTTCATCGCATGGTGCGGGCCTGAGGGCTTTTTGTCTGCGCGACAGCAGACCGACAGGAGAGTCAATCTAGATGTCCACCATCAAGAAGAGCACGACACGCCTCGGTTTCAGGACCGGCGAATTCGTTGTCTATCCGGCCCATGGCGTCGGCCAGATCACTGCCATCGAAGAGCAGGAGGTCGCCGGATTCAAGCTCGAATTGTTTGTTGTGAGCTTCGCGAAGGACAAGATGACCCTGCGCGTGCCGACCGCCAAGGCCGCCGCAGTGGGCCTGCGCAAGCTGGCCGACGAAGCCGTCGTGACCAAGGCGCTCGAAACCCTGACGGGCCGCGCCCGCGTCAAGCGCACGATGTGGTCGCGCCGCGCCCAGGAATACGAGGCGAAGATCAATTCGGGTGACATCATCGCCATTTCCGAAGTGGTGCGCGATCTGCATCGCTCCGAAGCGCAGCCCGAACAGTCCTACTCTGAGCGCCAGCTCTATGAGGCAGCGCTTGACCGGATGGTGCGCGAAATCGCCGCGGTCGACAATGTCACCGACACCGAGGCGCTGAGGAAGATCGAGGGCCAGCTTGCCAAGTCGCCACGCCGCGCCGCCAAGGGCAGCGAGGAAGCCGAGGCGGAAGACGCCCAGGACGAGGCCGAAGCCGCCTGATACGCCGGCCTCCCGGCACTGTTGGTTCAAGCCCGGTGTTTCTGGCACCGGGCTTTTTCATGTGCTGACAAAACCCCATCATGAACGGGCCACGTTCAGCCGGTCAGCAAAGACACGCTTGGCTTTTTTTTTGGCCCGCCACTGGACGATTCCAGACGAAGCGTTAGGCGCCCCTGATCCAGTGCGCCTTCCGGTCCGTAGCATTACGTATCACCGGAGGGCAGCGGCAATGGATGATGTCGCCAGGGTTCAGCGCAGTTTCGTCAGGGCCGCGATGAACGCCCCTTTCCTCGAACGCGACGAGGAACGCGCGCTTGCCGTCCGCTGGAAGAACGACAAGGACGAGTATGCCCTCCATCGGCTCGCCTCCGCACACATGCGGCTGGTGATCGCCCTGGCAGCCCGGTTCCGGCACTATGGCCTGCCCATGCCCGATCTGGTGCAGGAAGGCCATGTCGGGCTGCTCGAGGCCGCAGCCCGCTTCGAGCCTGAACGCGAAGTCCGCTTCTCGACCTATGCGACCTGGTGGATCCGGGCGTCGATCCAGGACTACATCCTGCGCAACTGGTCAATTGTGCGCGGTGGTACGAGCTCGGCCCAGAAGGCGCTGTTCTTCAACCTGCGCCGTCTGCGTGCACGGCTGACCCGCAACGGTGAGGAGCGCATCAGTGACAACGTCCATCAGGAGATTGCCACCACGCTCGGCGTCTCCAAGGCCGATGTCGCGACCATGGATGCCCGGCTGTCCGGTCCTGACGTTTCGCTCAATGCGCCGTTGCTCGACGATGATTCAGGCTCGACGGCGCAGCGCATGGATTTCATCCCCGATACGGCCCCGCTCCAGGATGAGGTGGTGGGCGAGACCATCGACAGCGACCGGCGCGTCAAATGGCTCAGGGCGGCTCTGGCCGTGCTGTCGGAGCGCGAACTGCGCATCCTGCGCGAGCGCCGGCTGAACGAGGAACAGGCGACGCTGGAAGCGCTGGGCGACCGCCTGGGCATTTCAAAGGAGCGGGTGCGCCAGATCGAGAACCGCGCGCTGGAAAAGCTGAAGCGCGCGCTGGTGGAACGCCACTCCCAACCCGAGGCCGTGCTGGTCTGACCCGGCAACGCCGTGTTCAGGGGCCAGCCGTCACTCGACAATCAGCTTGTAGCGCTGGCCCGGCATCAGCGCCGTGTTGCGGTCAAGCCCGTTCAGGATCAGAAACTGGTCGAGCGCCTTGTCATCGCTGGCCATCCTTGCAGCGAGACTTGCCACTGTATCGGCCGATGATGCCACCACCGTGCGCAGGCGCAGCGGCCGGATGCCCGCCATCTCGCCCGGCGTCAGCTTGCGGAAGCTCGCGACCGCCGCCCTGAAGCTGCGGTCGATGTCGCTGTCCGCGCCCTTGGCGGCAAAGATGAAGCGGTAGGTGCGCTGGTCTGACTGGATCGCCGCCAGCCGGAAGGTCCAGTCCGTCCCCCGCCCGGACGTGAGGGCTGCCGGCAGGCCGTTGACTGTGGTGCGCTCGACCGGACCGGGCGTGACCCCTTCGATCCAGCCTGCCCCGACATAGCTTTCGAGCGACTGGTTGTTGTCGATCTGCACCGAATCGAACCGCATCGCGCGCGAGCCATTGCCGCCGACGCCGAGCACGGCATCGGGCGTGCTTTCCAGCGTCAGGCCTTCGGGCGCGGTGAAGCTCAGGCCAAGGCCCGGGTTGATGTAGCGCCGCCCGCGCACCGTGCCATCCTTGGGATCATCGCCGAAGGACAGGCCTTCCAGCGCGGCAAGCCAGCCATCGCGGTCGCGCAGCCCCAGTCCCGGCGCCGCGATTTGCCGGGCGGAGGCGAGCGTGAGCTGGATGCGCTCATTCGTCGAGGGATGGCTGGACAGGATGTCGAGCCCCCGCGAGCCCGGCCTTTCCCCCATCAGCATGGCGCGGTGGTTGGTGGTTCGGCCCAGAGAGGCGAGGAAGCGTGATGCGCCATAAGGATCGAAGCCGGCCGCCGCAATCGCCCTGACGGCGATCAGGTCGGCCTCCAGTTCCTGCTGGCGCGAGAAGCTGGCGATGTTCACCTTGGAGCGCGCCTGCACCAGCGCTCCTGCCGCCGGATCCTCCAGCACCTGCGCCACGACGCGGCTCACCAGTTCCGAGCGCTGCTGCAATTCCGCGCGTTCCACAGCGTGGCGGGCCTGCACATGGGCGATTTCATGGGCCACGACCGCGGCAAGCTCGGCACGGTCATTGGCCAGTGCGAGCAGGCCGCGCGTCAGATAGAGCCGGCCCGTGGGCAGCGCGAAGGCATTGACCACTGGGGAGTTGAGCAACGTCACCTCATACAGGCTGCCCGAACCGGTCACGGATGCGAGCCTGGCGACGGTCTCGTCGACGATGCGGCGCACGGCAGGCGCACGGTACTCGCCGCCGAACGTGGCCAGCAGGCGCTGGTGCTCGCGCTGGGCCGCGCTGTCGGCCAGTTGGGCCGGGCGGCGCGGCGGCTCCGGCGGCAGGAACACGGGCCTGTCCCCGGCACAACCCGCCAGCAGCAGGGTCAGCAGCAGCGCGCAGGACCGCAAGGCCACGCCGGATGTCCAGCGTGTCCGAGGTGTCCACCCGCCCCTTTGCCGCATCACCCCGGACATGCCCCGCATGCTGCTCCATTCACTCCGCAAACGTGATCGACGAGACGTCGTCGACCAGCACCCGTGCCGGCCGGCCGAGGCTTGCGACACCGCGCACCCTGACGTTCTGGCCTCTCAGGGTCTGCGTTGTCCACCCTTGACGCTCCAGCGCGCGCCAGACCGGCATGCCGAACGCTGCGCTGGCCCCGATCTGACGCGCGCCGAAATTGAGATGGCTTGTCGCACGCGTCTGGCCAACATGCATGATATTGCCCTGCATCACGATCACCTCACCTGCCTTCAGGGCCACACGCCCGCCATCGCCGGCATCATGTAGCCCAAGTTCCGCCACGGCCCAGCGCCCGCGCCTTGTATGTCTGACCTGCTGTTCTGCTTGAAGATAGCGAATGCGGCACCTTGGCGGCAACTCCGGGGGCCAGACCATGGCAAATCCGTGTTGGACAAGCGCAAGCCCCGGATCATCGCCCCGATCGGCATCGCCGGCCACCACCGGCAGCCGCGACCAGCAATCCGGCCCCGGCTGACCGGAGTCTCGACGCGCCTGACCTTCCCATGCCTTGAGCAGGGCTTGCACGTCGTTGGATGCACCATCGGCAGGCCCGATCCGCACCCCGACCAGTCGCCCAAGCTCATCACACGGCAGCCTGACATGGCCCTCCGGCGAGAGGCCGCTGAAGCCCGAAGCCAGCGGCTTGCCCGATCCCGCCCAGCAGGAGGTCGCAGCAGAGGGACCGGCAGCAGGACCGGCGACCGGAGCTGTGACGAAAGAGGTCAGCACGAGGGCGGCCAGCAGGGCGGGCCATCGTCCGGCCCGCGCCGAAGGATGGCCCGCCTTGCGCCATCAGCTTCCCGTCACCAGGCTGTAGAGAAAGCGCAGGCAGATCAGCATCAGAAAGATGCCGAAGGCCAGCTCCAGCTTGCGACGCGGCAGCTTGTGCGCCCACTGGGCGCCAATCGGCGCCGTGTAGATGCTGGCCGGCACGATGCAGGCAAAGGCGATCAGCGAGACATAGCCGAGTGACCCTGGCGGCAGCAGCGCCATCTTCGGCCAGCCTGCATAGATGTAGCCAAGGGCGCCCGGAATGGCGATCAGCACGCCAAGCCCGGCCGAGGTCGAC
>JAPLOV010000224.1 GCA_026400565.1 Hyphomicrobiales bacterium
ATGAAAAAGATCATGATCAGGCCATGGCCGGTGACGAACACATTGTAGGACTGCCCGGAGGCGAAATACTGCATGCCCGGCTCTTGCAGTTCGAGCCGCATGGCGATCGACAGGAAGGTGCCGACAAGGCCGGCAACAATCGCGAAGATCAGGTAAAGCGTGCCGATGTCCTTGTGGTTGGTCGAATAGAGCCAGCGCTTCCAGCCGGTCGGGTTGGCATGGGCGTGGTCGTCATGGGCGTGTGCTGCTGAACCGTAGGCCATTGCGGTGGATCCTTGCTGGTCTGGTGTCACCGGCCGACGACGGCGGCGACCTTGGTCGGCGCGACGTCGAGGCGTGCGAACTTCTTCTGGGAATCCGTCAGCCAAGCGGCATAGCGCTCGGCGCTGACAACGCGGATGGCAATCGGCATGTAGGCGTGGTTCTGCCCGCAGATGAACGAGCACTGGCCGAAATACAGCCCTTCCTTCTCGGCCTTGAACCACGTCTCGTTAAGCCGGCCCGGAATGGCATCGATCTTGAGGCCGAAAGCCGGCAGCGCAAACTTGTGGATCACGTCCGCGGCAGTGACCTGGAGCCGCACGATCTTGCCGACCGGCACGACCGCCTCGTTGTCGACACCGAGCAGGCGCGGCACCTCTTCCGGCTTGGCCTTGCCAGAGTTGACCAGTTCCAGCCGCTGCTTGTCATCGAGCATCAGAGAATCGAAGCCGAAGCCGCCCCCATCCTTGGGGTATTCCCAGCTCCAGTACCACTGCTTACCGGTGACCTTCAGCGTGATGTCGGAGGGCGGGATCACCAGTTGGTCGCGCAGGATGCGGAAGGACGGAATCGCCACCACGACCAAGATCAGGACCGGGATGATGGTCCACGCCACTTCAAGGCCGGTATGGTGCGTGAGCTTGGAAGGAACCGGGTTGCGGTTGGCCGAAAACCGCCAGCAGGCATAGACGAGGAGCGCCAGCACGAAGATCGAGATGGCCGTGATCAGGATCAGCAAGCCATTGTGAAACCACACGATATCAGCCATCTTGGTGGTGGCTGGCTCTGGCAGATTCATCTGCGCCGGCTGGGGCTGGCCGTTGGGTGCTGCCAGGGCGAGACTGCCCGTCATCAGGCTGGCCATCATTGTCAGCACGGCTGCCTTGGCGGCAGTCCAGCGGCCCGGAACGCGGTTGTTGCATCCACGCATCGTCTTTTTGGCTCCTTCACCATGTCTAGATTGCGATGTGACGCATCAAGCGCACGTCACGCCGCAAAACCGCCGTGAATTCACGGTCGGCATTCGGGCTTTGCTCTAGATGAAAGACCACAAGCGCGCCAGTGTTTCAATTGTCAGTTTGGCGCACTTTATGCGACATAGGCCCACATTGCTGGCTCATCGCGCGCAAAGGGTGGCCGGTGCATTGCCTTGTGGCTGCGCCGGTGCTGCCGGCCGCGCAGGCCATCGGCGGTCATTCCGGTTCGTCGCGCCGGCGTGGAGGCGCTTGACAGCCCCGCGCATGCGTGGTGCGAACAGGACCAGCAGCCGGCGAGCCAAAACGCTTGTCCATGCGGCAGGGCCAAGGGCTTGAACCAAGGATTGGGACGGGTGATCGAGACGGGTCTGAACAACAGGGCGCATCAGCCTCTGGCGCCTTTGCCACAGCGCAGGGCGGGGCGGGCGCTGGTTGCGGCCGCCTTTCTCGCGGTCATAGGGCTCGCCGCTCCGGCTGCGGCGCAAGGCGTGGTGCGCGGCACCTACGGCGACTGGCAGATGCGTTGCGAGACACCCCCCGGCGCGCGCACCGAGCAATGCGCACTGGTGCAGAATGTGGCTGCCGAGGATCGTCCGAGCCTGACCTTGCTTGTCATCGCGCTCAAGACGGCCGACAATCAGAGCCGGCTGCTGCGGGTGGTCGCCCCTCTGGGCGTGCTGCTGCCGGCCGGCCTCGGCCTCAAGATCGACGACAAGGATATCGGCCGCGCCGGCTTCGTGCGCTGCCTCAACACCGGCTGCATTGCCGAGGTGGTCATGGATGATGCGCTCGTCGGCAATCTCAAGGCCGGCCAGAATGCGACATTCATTGTGTTTCAGACACCGGAAGAGGGGGTCGGCATTCCGGTCTCGCTCGACGGTTTTGGTGCTGGTTTGGAGAAATTGCCGTGAGTGTCCTGCGTTGCGCATCGTCGCCTGCCGCCACCGCTGCCCGCCTTCTGGTGCTCGCCGCGCTGGCGCCGCTTCTGGCTGCCTGCGGCGGCGGCATGTTCGACAGTTCCTCGTCGGGTTCCGGCGGGGGCCTGTCAGGCTTCATGCAGGCCGTCACGCCGGCCTCGGCACCCGCCGCGGCGGATGATCCAGACCAGCAGAAATTGGAATGCCCAGCGGTCATCATCGCGCCAGGCGGCGCTGCCCTGCGCATCGGCGGCGGTTCCAGCGAGAGCGTGCGCTCGCAGATCACCATCACCGATGTAGCGCGCGAGTGTACCCGCGGGCCCGGCGGCAGCGTGCTGGTCAAGGTTGGCGCCGAAGGCCGCGTCCTGGTCGGCCCCGCCGGCTCGGCCGGCGCGCTGGGCGCGACCATGCGCATCGAGGTCAGGAGCGGCGACAAGACCCTGTCTAGCCGCGCGGTGCGTGTCGGTGCCACGGTGCCATCGGGCCAGGCGCAGGGGTCCTGGGCGCATGTCGAGAGCGGCATCTCGGTTCCGGCCTCGGCCTTCGCGGGCGGCGGTGACACGGATGTGTTCGTCACGCTCAACCCGGCTGCAGCCCAGCCGCGTCGCCGCTGACAAGCCCCGGCTGATCGGGCTGTCGTCCTCGCGCCCGGATCAGCCCAGTGCGCCGCCGGTCTCGGCCAGATCGAAATAGATGTCGCGCAGCCGGCGGGCCACGGGCCCCGGCTGTCCGCCGCCGATCGGCTGTCCGTCGATCTCGGTTGCCGGCATGACCAGCGCGGTGGCGGCCGTGATGATCACCTCGTCGGCGGCCAGCGCCTCGTCGAGCGTGAAGGTGCGCTCCTCGAAGCGGAAGCCGCTTTCGGCGAGGTAGGTCAGCACCGCCTTGCGTGTGATGCCCGGCAGGACGTCATTGGATAGTGGCCGCGAGATCAGGGTGTCGCCCTTGACGATCCAGGCGGTCGACGAGCCGCCTTCGGTGATCACGCCATCCTCGATCATCAGCGCCTCGTCGCAGCCGGCCTCCGCTGCAGCCTGCTTGGCCAGCACCTGGGCCAGCAGGCCCACGCTCTTGATGTCGCGCCGCGCCCAGCGCAGGTCCGGAACGCTGAGCAGCTTGTAGCCCCTGCCGACTTCGCGGGTCATGGTCCGGGCCTGGGTGAACATCACCAGCGTCGGCGCAATGCTGGCCGGAAAGGTGAAGCTGCGATCCGCCGCGCCGCGCGTGACCTGAAGATACACGCCCCCGGACGTGAGCTTGTTGCGCATCATTAGTTCGTGGTGGATGCCGATCAATGCGGCCCGCGTCCAAGGCAATTCGAGCCTGATCTCGGCGCAGGAACGTTCGAGGCGCGCCAGATGCGCATCGACATCGACCAGCTTGCCATTGATCACCGCCGACACCTCGTAGATGCCGTCGGCGAAGATGAAGCCTCGGTCGAAGATCGAAACCATGGCCTGTTCTTCAGGCAGATACTGGCCGTTGACGTAGACAGTGCGCGACATGGGAGCGTTCCTGGGGGCCATCACGGCGGCCTCATGCCAAGCAGGATGCCGGACGCCGCACGGCATCAGGTGTCGCGGCATCGCGGCACAAGGTCAAGGGCCTGACATGCAGACCAGATCGGGTGACGGATGCGTCCACGTCAGGTCAGCACAGCGAGGCTCATCACCCTCCAGATCGGCAGGATCTCGCTGTCGAGGATCGCGATCACGCGGTTGGCCACATAGCCGACCGGGCTTTCGGGTTCCATGATCGCGGCCGCGAGATGGGCCAGCGGCTGGTCGAGCCTGACCACCGGCATCGTGGTCGTGGCGACTTCCACGGCAATCTCGCCGGTGACGATCTAGCCCGCGCCGGCATTGTCGCCGCGCACATCGGCCTTGGCCTCTTCCTTGATCGACAGGACGCGGTAGTGCTCGGCCGACACGGTGAGCGGGTTGGGGAGCCGGGTCACGGCGACGCCCAGTGCCGTGAGGCGCTTTGCTGCCTCGGTCTCGCTGGCCGGCAGGTATAGGCCACCGGTCCTGGCCGCGTCATCACGGACTGGATCGCGAGCGACGAGCGCCAGACGATCTCGGTCGGCATGTCGAGGCCTGAGGCCGGATTGACGAAGGTCATCTGGCGGGCTTCCTGCGTGTGTGCGGCGCGGATGGTCAGGGGAGAGCCCGGCGGGGCGGCCGCGATCTGCCGCGTGCGGCTGAGCAAGGCCGGTGCTTGCGCGCTTGCCTGTTGCGCGCAAGGCTAGACCAGCCTGGACAACAGGGAAATCGGGACTTTGCGGGCCTGCCCCCTCAGCCGGTGCGCAGTCGGGCCATATCCTGCGCCTCGACCACCGCCACTGCCGTCATGTTGACCACGCCGCGCGACGTGGCCGAGCCGGTGAGGATATGGGCCGGCCTGGCAGCCCCGAGCAGGATCGGGCCGACCGGCAGCGCGTCCGACAGCATCTTGGCGAACTGGTAGGCGATGTTGGCGGCATCGAGATTGGGGAAAACCATCAGGTTGGCCTCGCCCTTCAGCCGCGATGAGGGCAGCACCCGCTCGCGGATCAGGGCTGAAAACGCGGTGTCAGCCTCCATCTCGCCATCGCATTCGAGGTCCGGTGCCCTCTCGTTGATCAGTGCGGTGGCCTTGCGCATTTTCAATGAGGAGGCCGTGTCTGATGCTCCGAAATCGGAGTGAGATAGCAGCGCCACCTTCGGCTGCATGCCGAACCGGGCCACGTGCTCGGCGGCGAGAAGCGTGGCATCGGCCAGCTCCTCGGCCGTCGGGTCGGCCTTCACGTGGGTGTCGGTCAGGAAGTAGGCACCCTTGTTGGTGACGATCAGCGTCATGGTCGACAAATCGCGCACGCCCGGCGCTGTGCCGATGATGTCTCGGATGTGTCGCAAGCGGCTCATGAAGCGGCCTTCCAGTCCGGTGATCATGGCATCGGCCTCGCCGCGCGCCACGGCCAGCGCCGCGATCACGGTGCTGTTGGTGCGCACAAGGCTTTTCGCTGCATCGGGGGTCACCCCGCGCCGGCCGGCGATCTCGAGGTAACTGGTCACATAGTCGCGGTAGCGCGGATCATCCTCCGGGTTGACCAGTGCGAAATCCCGCCCCGGCTGGATCGCCAGCCCAAAGCGCTTGATGCGGGCCTCGACCACCGCAGGGCGTCCGATCAGGATCGGGATCGCCATGCCCTCCTCAAGCACCACCTGCGCCGCGCGCAGCACGCGCTCGTCCTCGCCATCGGCATAGATCACCCGCTTGGGATCTGCCTTGGCCTGGGTGAACAGCGGCTTCATGATGAAGCCCGAGCGAAACACGAAGCGCGAGAGTTGTTCGCGGTAGACATCCATGTCCGGAATCGGCTTCTTGGCCACGCCGGTGGCCATGGCCGCTTCAGCCACGGCCGGTGCGATGCGCATGATCAGCCGCGGATCGAACGGGTTGGGAATCAGCGAGGCATCGCCGAAGGTGCGCTGCTCGCCGCCATAGGCCCGCGCCGCGACATCCGAAGGTGCCTCCCGCGCCAGCGAGGCAATGGCCCTGACGGCGGCGGCCTTCATCTCCTCGTTGATCGTGGTGGCGCCGCAGTCAAGCGCGCCGCGGAAGATGTAGGGAAAGCACAGGACGTTGTTGACCTGGTTGGGATAGTCGGAGCGCCCGGTGCAGATCATCGCATCGGGGCGCACCTTAAGGGCCTCCTCGGGCATGATCTCCGGGTTGGGATTGGCTAGCGCCATGATCAGCGGACGGCGGGCCATCATCCGCGCCATCTCCGGCTTCAGCACGTTGGCGGCGGACAGCCCGAGGAAGATGTCAGCGCCTTCAATCACCTCGGCCAGCGTGCGCTTGTCGGTGTCCTGGGCATAGACGTCCTTCCAGCGATCCATCAGCACGGGCCGGCCCTGGTAGACCAGCCCCTCCAGATCGGTGACCCAGATGTTGCCGACCGAAGCCCCCAGCCGAACCAGCAGGTTGAGGCAGGCCAGCGCCGCAGCGCCCGCGCCCGACACCACGATCTTGACCTCGGCGAGGTTCTTGTTGGCAATTTCGAGCCCGTTGGTCACCGCAGCCGCGACAATGATCGCCGTGCCGTGCTGGTCATCATGGAACACAGGAATGCCCATGCGCGCCTTCAGCTTCTCCTCGATGTCGAAGCACTCGGGGCCCTTGATGTCCTCAAGGTTGATGCCGCCGAAGGTCGGCTCCAGCGCCGCTACGACATCCACGAACTTGTCGATGTCCTTCTGCTCGACCTCGATGTCGAACACGTCGATGCCGGCGAACTTCTTGAACAGCACTGCTTTGCCTTCCATCACCGGCTTGGATGCCAGCGGGCCGATGTCGCCGAGGCCGAGCACGGCGGTGCCGTTGGTGATGACGCCGACCAGGTTCTGGCGCGCGGTCAGTTCGGCCGCCTCCGCCGGATCATCGACGATGGCCTCGCAGGCGGCGGCCACGCCGGGGGAATAGGCGAGGGCCAGATCGCGCTGGTTTCCCAGCGGCTTGGTGGCCTGGATTTCCAGCTTTCCGGGCTTCGGATAGCGGTGATAGACGAGCGCGCCGGACCTGAGATCGGCGGACAGGTTGCTCTTGGGCATCGGCGTGGCTTCCCCAGTCTGGCAGCGCGCGTCAGGCAACGCCCGTGCCGCGACGGTCCCGTTGGTAGAACAAGTTGCGGCAAAGGGGAAACCGGTTTTGCGGCAGCGTTTCAGGCCGGCGAAACGCCCAGGTAATCACGATGTCCGGGACGCGGATAATGTTGGTTGTATTTGACTTAAATACGCCGATCGAACCGTTTTCGTGGTATTGTTTTAACGATTGCGAAAAGGTTGGAGGCTACCTGTTGCGAGCTCAGGTCATCAACCGGGGAGGCTCGCATGTTTTCAAAGTTCCGGCGTTTCTCATCCCGCTTCAAGCGCGACGAACGTGGCGCGGTCGCTGTCATTTTCGGGCTGTCTCTGCTTCCGGTTATGGGCCTGACCGGCGCTGCGGTCGATTATAACCGTGCCTCGCTGGCGCGCACGGCGGCCAATGTCGCAGCCGATTCCGCCGCCCTCGCCACGGTCAAGGCCACCGGCAGGTTCGAAGAGCGCAAGTTGATCGGCCAGAAGGTGCTGGAAGCCAACATGCCGCTCGGAAATGGCTACGAGAGCTACGCGGTCAACATCGAGCAGATCCTGAAGGATGGCGTCGAGACCGGCGTCAAGGTCAAGATCACCGGCGAGATCAACACCTCGATGCTGAGCATTCTCGGCATGCCCAAGATCAAGTTCTCCTCGGAAGCCGAGGCGACCAATGGCCAGAACGAACTGATCGATGTCGTTTTCGTGCTCGACACCACTGACTCGATGCAGGGAGACCGCCTACTTACGCTGAAGTCCTCGACCACCTCGCTGATCAAGGATTTTGAGGCCCGCCGTGGCAATATTGATCAGATCCGGGTCGCCGTCGTGCCCTTCGCCCAGTATGTCAACATCGGCATGAGCAACAGGAACCAGCCTTGGCTCGATGTGCCGGCCGACTACCAGACGCCCTCGGTCCGCACCTGCCAGCGCGTGCTGGAGACCCGCCAGATCAACTGCCGCACCGTCTGGGTGCCGCCGGATCCGGGCGATCCGAATCGCCGCTGCATGGTCGATGGTGTGAGCAGGCCTTGTCCGCGTGCGCCGCGCGCTGGATACAACGCGAACCAGTGCGACACGGTTCGTGGCCCCGGCATGGTCGATCAATGCTGGAACTCCGGTGGCCAGTGGTTCCGCTGGACCGGCTGCGTCGGTTCACGCAATGCACCCAACCACACCATCGATGGCAACTACGGCGTCAAGATCCCTGGCCTGATGAACACCAACTGTGGCTCGCCTGTGCAGGATTGGACAACCAACCTCGCAGCGGTGCGCGGCATGATCAACGGCCTGACGACGGCAGGAGAAACCTATCTGCCCTCGGGACTGATCTGGGGCTGGCGCATGCTATCGACGCAGATGCCGTTTTCGGGACGAGTGTCGACCGAAGGCAAGCCGGTGCGCCGCTACATGATTCTGGTCACGGATGGCCAGAATACCAAGTCGGCCTCGTTCCCGAGGCATGACGGCAACAACACATTGGCCGCCAACACCACCACCCGCACGATCTGCGAGAACATGGCCAGGGATAAAGATAGCAAAATCAAGGTCTACACCATCGCCTTCGAAGTCAACAATGCCGATGTCAAAACGTTGCTCAACCAGTGCTCGACCCTGAACGGCGGCGAGTTCTTCGATGCAGCCAACGCGGCACAGTTGAACTCGGCACTGAAGAACATCGGCGGACAGATGACGCAGATGCGCCTGACCAAGTAAGCGAGCGGCGCAGCCGTTAGTCCCAGCCACAATGAAAGACCGGGTCTCAGGGCCCGGTCTTGTCATGTTGGATGCTGCCTGCCGGGCAATCGTGGTTTTGGCGAAGATGTGCGTTACCGGCTCAGGCCACCGCATTGCCCTCGATGCGGATGCCGGCCGCGCGCCGGTCGGCGCTTTGCGTCAGGTCGCCGGTGATGTTCTTGCCGTATTCGGTGCCGACCACGGCCCCGATGCGTGATCCGGCGATGACATTGTTGGCCACGACCACATTGCGCTCTTTGGGCACGAGGCTGACGCCGATGCCGATGCCGCAGGCGCGCACCATGTTGCCCGTCGCCAGCAGGTTGCGCATCGCCCAGGACCAGCCCAGCGAGATGCCAGCATCTGACGCCTCCTCGATGACATTGCCGGTCACCGACGCTTCGGCCTCGACATGGATGCCGGTACCGCCGACGAGCACGACGCCCTTGGGCGCCAGCCCGCGCCGGGCACGCCTGACGATGTTGTTGGCGCAGATCGCCAGCCGACCGCCATGGTCGAGGTTGGTGATGCTGAAGCCCTGCGCAACATCCTCGGCGATGTTGTTGGCCATCACCGTGCCCTCGAAGGCGAACTCCGAATAGTAGCCCACCTCGCCGCAGCGCCGGCCGTTGTTACCCAGCATCTGCACGGCGGAGCTTGAGTTGTTGCGGATGAAGGTCAGTGCACAATCGCGGAAGGCATTGCCTTCGACGATCACGCCGCCGGCCTTGAACAGCACCACGCCATTGCCGTTCTGGCCATCGCCGCCGGCCTCGATCCGGACCCGGCTGATGCGGTTGCCGCTGATCCGGGAGTTGTCGTCGCCGGGTTGCGTGCGCCACAGCGCGATTGCGTTGTTGCCGCTATCCTCGACGATGTTGCGGTCGATCATCAGACCGCGCGAGTCGAGGCTGAACAGGCCATGGTCGCGCGCGCCGGTGATCTTCGAGCGCTCCACGCGCCCGCCTGTACGCAGCAGGGACACGCCCGACACACCGGCATTGCGGAACTCGCAATCCTCGACCGAAAGCTCGGCCACATCCTCCGCCTGCAGCAGACCGGAGCGGTCCGACGCCGGCAGTGACAGCCCGTCCAGCACCAGCCCTTCGATCGCGGCGCGGCGGATGCGGCGCGCCACCAGCATAGGGCCGGGCTGCGCTGCCGCCAGCACAGTCGCGCCCGGCACGCCGACAAGCCGCATGCCTTCGGGCAGCACAACCTGGCTGATCCGGTAACGGCCCGGCTGCAGCAGCAACGGCGCCTGGCGCTTCGCGGCCTCCACCAGCGCCTCCTGCAGGCGCCGTGACTGGTCATCGGCCGAGCCGGCTCTCAGCCCGAACTGGGCGGCATCCAGCCCTAGGCTGCCAAGTCCACCGCCGGCAACGCCTCCGGACGGGGTGGCCGGCAGGGCCTGAGGCGAGACGCGCTGGATCTGCGCTTCGGCGCGCCCTGCGGCCGCGGCTGTGCCAATCAGGGCCAATCCCAGCAGTCCACGACGTCCGAGCATATGCGATCCCTCCGCTTGCCGGCAGCAGGATCAAGCCTCATGCCATTGGGCACTGTGCCAATCTGCGACAGCGGGCGCTGGTTGCCATCTGCACCGCGATCGAGGCAAGCGCTGCCACCAGCGCCTGCTCGGCGGGCCGCCAGCGCGCCACGCGCCAGGCTGGCACGGTGCCCGGCCGGGGGCGCAGCCATGGCACATGCACGAACAGCACAGGCCGCCCGGCTGCTCTTTCGAGCGCCGCCGCATAAACTGCGTTGCACAGGTAGCGCCCAGCACTGGGCGAGATCCGCGCCCTGATGCCGGCCCGCTGTATCGCTGCGAGCGCCGGGCCGAGCGCCGCCGTGCTGGTCAGCGGCAGATCGCTGCCGCGCGCATAAGCTGCGCCGCCCGCGCCGCCGGCATCCGGATGCAGCGGGCTGTCGAGCCGGCGCGCATGGCGCTCCACCCGCACCATGCGCGAGCGCGACGCCAGACCGAATAGCAGCACGGCATCGGGGCGGGCATCGGCCAGCAAGGCTTCGAGCTGCACCCGCGCCAGAGCATAGCGCACCGTCAGGCGTCCGCCATGCGCCGTCATGCCGGAAAACCCGTGCGCCAGCCGCCGGCTGACCATTTCCATCAGCCGCCCGGTCGGATTGATGCGCACGCCCGGAAACGGCCCGAATCCGGTAACAAGGACGGTATGGCCCTGTCCTGTCGGGCGATGATGCGGCGCTGTTGCTTGTCCAGCAGTGGTCAACATGGCACCAGATGATAGCGCAAGGCGGACGGCGCGCCAGCGCTGCAAGCGGCAGGATCACAGGTTATGGATACACAAGACGGACCGACAGTCTGGCCGCGTGGCGCTGCCTGGGGCCACTGCTGCTCGCAGCGGCGCTGGCCGGCTGTACAGCACGCCCGCCCTCCGCGCCCGCGCCCGTCGCGTCGGTCCCGGCCGACGCGCATGTGGTCGAGCTTCGCGTCAGCACCACACGCCGCGAGGCATCCGGCCCGGCTGTGCTGTTCAGCGGCGAGCGCCAGCCTGACAGCCGCTTTGCCAACATGTCGATCAGCATTCCGCTGGGTCACGTCGTTGGCGACATTTCATGGGCGCAGAGCGGCCAGCCGGACCCGGCCACCCATTTCGCCGCGGCCGGTGCCCGCGGTCTGGCATCCGCAGACTTCACCACCACCTTGCTCCAGCGCATCGCCCTGGCAGGGCGCTCGCATGTGCTGGTGTTCGAGCACGGCTACAACACGCGCTTCGATAAAGCGGCCTTCCGCTTCGCCCGGATCGTGCACGATTCCGGGGCGAAGGTCACGCCCGTCATGTTCAGCTGGGCCTCGTGGGGCACGGTGTCGGCCTATCCCTGTGATCGTGTCAGCGCCGAGATCGCCCGCAACGGCCTTGAAAGCCTGCTGACCAGGGCTGGCGAATGACCCGTCCGTCAGCGCGAGGTGTCCTTGCTCGCCCACTCGATGGGAGGGCGGCTGGCCATGGAAGCGATCCGCCATATGGCGATCCGCAATGGCCGCGTCAACGGGCGCATCCGCAGCATCATGCTGGCCACGCCCGACATCGACATCGACGTTGCCATGGCGAACGGGCGCGATTGAGGCAGCTGCCGGCCAAAGGTGTCGCTGTTCGTCTCGCGCGATGATCGCGCCCTCGATATCTCGCGCTTCATCTGGGGGAGCCGCGACCGGCTTGGCTCGATTGACCCCGATGCCGAGCCCTACCGTTCGAACCTGGCAAAGAACGGTGTCGATGTCATCGATCTGACCAGCATCAAGACCGGCGACAGCACCGGCCTTGCCAAGTTCGCTCAGAGCGCCGGGGTTGTGCGCTCGATCGGCACCTGGCTTGCCGCCGGCCAGTCGCTTGGCAGTGGAAGCACCGTCACCGAGCAGGCCGGCCTGCTGACCCAGGGCACGATCAACGCTGTCGGCCAGGTGCTGACCTCGCCGCTGACGTTCACGCAGCCGGCATGGCCCACGGCAGGCGGATCGCTCGCGCCCTAAAATCGCCTTTGTCCTGCAGCTCTGGATGGCTCTCTCGATTGATGCCGCTTCGCTCAATGCCGGCGTCGGCAAGGCATTCTTAACCCTTCCCCTGGCCTTAAGGGCCGAACTCCTGTCCCAGTCTGGTTGTTGCCTTGTCCCGCATGAGCCTGTTGCGTTACCTTTGCCGCCCGGTGTTCGTCAGCCTGCTGGCGGCGAGCCTTGGCGGCTGCCTGTTCAACGAGCGCGGCCTCGAATCGCCCTATATGGTGGCGCGCGAGGGGCTGACCCCGATCCAGGAAGACCCGGTCGTGCTGGTCGCCACCACCCGCAAGCCCGTGCCCGGCCTGCGCCAGAGCCCTTACTTTACGGCAGATCGCGGCCCCGGCCTTGCCTTTGCCGAGGCGCGACTTAATCCACCGGACCGCAGCATCACCGGCTCGATCACCTCGGTCGTGACCTCGCCGTGGAGCGTCAACGCCGTCGGTGGCGGCTCCAACGGCAACGCGGCCTCTGCCTTTGCCCAGGCCGCCAATGGCAAGGACGTGTTGCTCTATGTGCACGGCTTCAACGAAACCTTCGAGACAGCGCTCGCGAGCGCGGCCCAGCTCTCCGATGGCGTCAACTGGTCCGGCAAGACCGCGCTGTTCAGCTGGCCCTCAGGCGGTCGGCTGATCGCCTATCAATATGATCGTGAGAGCGCGATGTGGTCGCGCGATGCCTTCGAGAGCGCCCTGACCGCGCTGGCCGCCAACCCCACCATCGGCCGTGTCCACATCGTCGCCCACTCGATGGGAACCCTGCTGACACTGGAGACGCTGCGCCAGTTGCGCAGCGAAGCCGGCGAGGCGGCCATCAACAAGATCGGTGCGGTGGTGCTGGCCTCGCCGGACATCGACATCGACCAGTTCGAGCAGACGGTGAAGCGGCTCGGGCCGGTGGCCCAGCGCATCACGGTGATTTCCGCCACCAACGATCGTGCGCTGGCCGTCTCGGCCCGGCTGGCCGGTGGCATCGCCCGTGCCGGCTCCGCCGAACGCGCGCGGCTGACCGCGCTCGGCGTGCGCGTGGCCGATGCATCCGATTTCGGCAGCCGCCTTCAGATCATCCGGCACGACCTGTTCCTGAGTGACAGCGACGTGCGGCAGGTCATCGCCCGCGCGATCCAGCGCTCGCGCTGAGTGCGGATGCCTATTCGGCCTTGAAGAAGCCCATCCGGCGCAGCACCTGCATTAACACATGGCGTCCTGACAGGCTTTCCGGCCCGGCCACACGCCGTGCAGAGTGCACGGTCCATGGCGTGGTCGTGCTGGCCCGTTCGCGCTGGTTGAACGCGGCCATGGCCCCGTTATAGCGCCCGATTGCCGCATCCTGCGCTTCGAGCTGGTAGCGGCCATGGTGGAGCACCGCCTCCTGCGGCAGCCGCGGCTTCACCGAGCCTTCCTTGCCTTCGGCGGCAAAGCCGATGCACAGGCCAAACACCACCGCCGTGGCCGGAGGCAGTCCAACCAGTTCGGCCACCGCCTCGGGCTTGTTGCGCATCGCGCCAATGTAGACGGTGGACAGCCCTAGGCTCTCGGCAGCGACGCAGGCGTTCTGCGCGGCCAGCGCCGCGTCGATGGCCGCAACCAGGAACATCTCCAGCGTGTCATTGCCAGCATGGGGCAGGCCTTCGCGGCTAGCCACGCGGGTGAGGCGCGCCAGATCAGCGAGGAACAGCAGGAAGATCGGACATTCCTCGATGTGCTTTTGATCGCCCGCCAGCTCCGCACACCGGGCCTTCACGGCCGGGTCTGTGACGGCAATCACGCTCCAGGTCTGGAGGTTCGACGAGGTGGCCGCCGATTGCGCCGCAGCGATGATCGCTTCCAGCGCGCCATCGGGCAGCGCATCGGGGCGATAGCCGCGCACCGAGCGATGGGACAGCATCAGGTCGATCGCTGGAGAGGTTAGTGTCTTCGCCGGCGCATCATGATCGCCGTAGCGGGAGGAGAGGGGGGGAGGCATGCGGGCTCGCTGGGCTTGAGTCAGCCTTTGCCATCGCACGGGGCAGGGGCTGGCAACAAGCCCTGCCGAGTGCAGGCTTACTCTGCTGCGCTCCGTTGCGCGTAGCCCAGACGTGCGTTCAGCTCTTCGAGCAGCCGCGCCGCTGCCTCGGGAATGACGGTGCCGGGCGGGAAGATCGCCGAGGCACCGGCCTGATACAGCGCCTCGAAATCCTGTGGCGGGATCACCCCGCCGACCACGATCATGATGTCGGGGCGGCCAGCCTTTTCCAGCGCGGCCCTCAGCGCAGGCACCAGCGTCAGATGGCCGGCGGCCAGCGAAGACACCCCGATGATGTGGACATTGCTGTCGGTGGCCTGCCGCGCCGCCTCTTCCGGCGTGGCGAACAGGGGCCCGATATCGACATCGAAGCCGAGATCGGCAAAGGCCGACGAGATCACCTTCTGGCCGCGGTCGTGCCCGTCCTGCCCCATCTTGGCGACGAGGATGCGCGGCCTGCGGCCATCGTTCTCGGCAAAGGCGTCGCATAGGCCCTGCACCCGGACGACCGCGAAGGATTCCGCGCCCGCCTCGCGCTTGTAGACGCCCTTGATCGACTGGATCTCGGCTCGGTGGCGGCCGAAAACCTCTTCTATCGCAGCCGAGATTTCGCCCACGGTCGCGCCCTTGCGGGCGGCCTCGATCGACAGGGCGAGCAGGTTGCCGTTGCCGCGTGCCCCAGCGGTCAGGGCTGCCAGAGCCGCCTTGCATCCGGCCCCGTCGCGGCTGGCCCTGAGCTGTTCGAGTTTGGCGATCTGCTCGGCCCGTACGGCGGCATTGTCGACCTTGAGCACGTCGATCTGAGCCTCGCTCTCGGGCTTGAAGACGTTGACGCCGATGATCTTCTGGTGCCCTTCGTCGATGCGGGCCTGCGTTCTGGCGGCTGCCTCCTCGATGCGCAGCTTGGGAATGCCCTTGCCAATGGCCTTTGCCATCCCGCCCAGCGCCTCGATCTCCTGCATGTGAGCCCAGGCGCGCGACGCCAGATCAGCCGTCAGCTTCTCCACGTAGTACGAGCCGCCCCAGGCATCGATGATGCGGGTCGTGCCGCTCTCCTGCTGGAGCAGGATCTGGGTGTTGCGCGCGATGCGGGCGGAGAAATCGGTCGGCAGCGCCAGCGCCTCATCGAGGCTGTTGGTGTGCAGGCTTTGCGTGCCGCCCTGGGTCGCCGCCATCGCCTCGACCATGGTGCGGGTGACATTGTTGAACACGTCCTGCGCGGTCAGCGACCATCCGGAGGTCTGGCAATGGGTGCGCAGCGGCAGCGACTTGTCGCTTTTCGCGCCGAAATCCTTGACGAGCTTGGCCCAGATCAGCCTCGCTGCCCTGAGTTTGGCGACCTCCATGAAGAAGTTGGTGCCGATGGCCCAGAAGAAGGACAGGCGCGGCGCGAACGCGTCGATGTCCAGCCCGGATGCCAGCCCGGCGCGGATGTATTCGGTCCCGTCCGCCAGCGTGTAGGCCAATTCAAGGTCCTGCGTCGCGCCAGCTTCCTGCATGTGGTAGCCGGAAATCGAGATCGAGTTGAACTTTGGCATGTGCACCGAGGTGTGGGCGAAGATGTCGCCGATGATCCGCATCGATGCATCAGGCGGGTAGATGTAGGTGTTGCGGACCATGAACTCCTTGAGGATGTCGTTCTGGATCGTGCCGCTGAGCCTGGCCTGCGGCACGCCCTGCTCCTCCGCCGCCACGATGTAGAGCGCCAGAACGGGCAAAACCGCGCCGTTCATGGTCATCGACACGCTCATCTGGTCGAGCGGGATGCCGTCGAACAGTTGCCGCATGTCGAGAATACTGTCGATCGCAACGCCGGCCATGCCGACATCACCGGCCACGCGCGGATGGTCTGAGTCATAGCCCCGGTGGGTGGCGAGATCGAAGGCGACGGACAGGCCCTTCTGCCCTGCCGCGAGGTTGCGCCGGTAGAAGGCGTTGGAATCCCTCGCCGTCGAGAAGCCGGCATATTGCCGGATCGTCCACGGCTGGTTGACATACATGGTGGGGTAGGGGCCGCGCACGAAGGGCACGAGGCCGGGCCAGGTGTCGACGAAATCGAGCCCGGCCAGATCGGCCTCGCCGTAGCGCGGCTTGACCAGAATGCCCTCCGGCGTCAGCCAGCCTTCGGGGGCTGCCCCGGTTCCGGCTGCGTTTGAAGGAGCGGTCTGTTCGCGCCGGGCCGTCAGGGCTGCCCAGCCCGGCAAGGCCGCGAAATCCGGCAGTCCCGCATCAGCAGTGGTCGCATCAGGCTGTCGCGGCATCACGCACCTCGTTCGATGACAGCATCATGTCCAGACTTCCGAGCATATCACATCCCGTGAAAATGAACCCGCCCACGCCCGCCGTCCGGAACCGGGCCTCGTGTTCGCCGGGCCGCCCGGCAAGCCAGATCGCCTGTGCACCGCTGGCCGCGAGGGCGATGGCCGTATCCGGGGCCTCTCTGGCGTAGTTCTCGTCGCTACCGCACAGCACGGCAATGGCCGCGCCGCTGGACCGGAACGCCTCGGTCAGCACCATCAGATCGGTGCTGCCGCCCGCTTCCGCGAAGCTGGCCGGCTCCGGCGCCGAAAGCCCGCCGGCGGCCAGAAACCCGCGCGCGAAATCGGCCCGTGGCCCGAAGCTGCCTGATGTCCCCAATGTCGCGAGGAAAACCGGCTTCAGCGTGCCGGAGGCAGCGAGCCCCCCGGCGCGGTCGCGCAGGCGCTCGAAAGGCTCGGAAAGCCGCGTGGCCGGCAGGGGGGTGATGCTCACTGAGCCGCCCTCGGCCTCCCGCGCCGGGATGGGCCTGATGTCCAGCACGCCTTCTGGCGTCTCACTGAGGTTTGGATAGGCGCTGGTGCCGGTGAGCGGGGCCTTGCCGGTGGCGATCTCGCCATCGCGGCGGGCCCGCACGGCGGCAATCCGCTGTTGCAGGTGGCCGTCGCAGAGCGACGCAACCAGCCCGCCCTCGCGCTCGATCTGCTGGAACGCATCCCAGGCCTGCTCGCAGATCTGGTCGGTGAGCGCTTCCAGCCCGCCCGAGCCTGCGGCCGGATCGACCACGCGCCACAGGTGGCTTTCTTCCAGCAGCACGGCCTGCGTGTTCCGCGCCACGCGCCGTGCGAACCCGTCGGCCAGCCCCAGCGCCGAGGTGTGCGGCAACACGGCCACGCTGTCAGCCCCGCCCACGCCGGCAGAAAACGCGGCGATGGCATTGCGCAGCATGTTCACCGGCGTATCGCGCCGTGTCAGCATGCGGAACGCGGTTTCGGCATGCAGCGCGATCGGCTGCGGATCGAGCCCGCTGGCGCACTGCACCTCTGCCATCAGCTGGCGCAGCGCCCTGATCTTGGCGATGCCGGCAAACTGGTCCGCATCGATGGCCAGCACAAACGAGAGTGCCCGCTCGGCCCGCGCCAGCGGCGTGCCGCCGGCCACCAGCGCCCGCATGAAGGCTGATGCGGAGGCCAGCACGTAGGCCAGTTCCTGCGCCTCCGATGCGCCGGCCTCGTGCGCCGTGCGCCCGTCGCATGCGAAGAACGGGCCGCGGAAACCCTGCCCGCCGAACTCACCGAGCATGTCGCCGAGCCGGATGCCGACATCGGACCATGGCGCTAGCAGCACGCCGGTGCGCGCCAGAAGGCCGATCGGATCGATGCCGAAATCGATGCTGAGATCGCCTGGCGTCAGCCGCTGGCCCTTTACCACCTCATTGAACAGCCGGCAGGCGATCCGCGCCTGCGGGGCCGGCTCCAGCCTGATGGTGACGAGGTCGAGGTTGATGCCGGCCAGCGCCGCAGCCAGTGTCGCCGCGTCGGTTGTCGGCAGGCCGAAGCCGCGTGCTCCGCGCGAGCCGTGGAATACGAGGGCAAGGCCATCCGCCCCGCCTTCGAGATCTGCCAGTGCAAGGGCTGCCGCCTCGTCCGGCACAGGGTGGTCGATCCGCGCGGTCACACTCCAGCGTGTCCCGGCAAGGGCGCCCGCCACCGGCTGCGCATTGCGGCGGCGCTGGTACAACGGCTGGATCACGAGGCCGCCGGGGCTGCGCGTCACCAGCTTGCGTTCGAAATCGCCGCCCTTCAGTGCCTTCAGGGCCGCCGCATGCCAATCCGCCTCACCGCAGGGAGGGAACGGGTTGGCAAGGCGTGTGTCTGGCGGGGCGTCGGCCATTGGGGCGTGCTTTCGCTGGTCAGGAATGCCCGCCTTCCTTGCCACGCGCCCGCGTTCAGGCAAATCCCCTGTTCGTCGCATGCGCCTGCCGGCCTTGTCTGGCCGTCAGGCAGCAGGGGCAAGACGCTCAGACGAGCGGGACGCTCAGACGGGCTTGGCGTTCAGACAAACTGGCCAAGCCCGGGAATGGCCCCGACGATTGCGCCCATCGCGTCCTCGCCAGCCTTCTCTCGGCCGAAGGCGAACATTTCCTTGGAAACGCCCTGCACCTGGCCCATCGACAGGCCCGCGCCCATCAGCGAGGCCCCGAGGCCCATCACGCCACCGCCGCCCGGCATCATGCCGGCAAGGCCGCCCATCAGGCCACCGCCCCCAGTATTGGCTGCCATGGCGGCTTCCGCGCCGGGCAGCGCTCCGATCAACTGGCTGACCTCCGCCGCCGGGCCTTCCTTCTGCAGGAAGTTCAGGATCATGCCCACCGCCTTGGTGGCGAGGCCTGCATCGATGCCGGCAGCCGCCGAGATGCGCGCGATCAGTTCTTCCATCGGACTATTCCTGCTCTGTCAGCGGGCAACATGCCCGCATCTGGCCGCTCTTGTCGCCCTGAAGGGCCCTGAAATCAAGATGGATTGCAGTCAGTCGCCTCGCCCGTCGACAGGCCCAGGGTGAGGATGCGGCGGGCGGGCCTTGCTGCGATGTGCCGGATTACGTCGCTGTGCTCGCATTGCCGGAAAACACCTGATAAAGCGGCCAGGAGATCATGAACCCAAATCAGGACCCCGCGCCATGGCCGAGAAACTGACGATCCCCGAAGGCACTTTTCTGGTCGGCAAGAGCCATAAGCCCGAATTGCTGACCCTGAAGCTGGCCAACAGCCACGGGCTGGTGACGGGCGCGACCGGCACCGGCAAGACGGTGACGCTCCAGGTCATGGCCGAGGGCTTTGCGCGGGCCGGCGTTCCGGTCTTTGCCGCCGACATCAAGGGCGATCTCAGCGGCATCGGCGCGCCGGGCGACGCCAAGCCGCCTTTCGTCAAGCGCGCCGACGAACTGGGCGTGCCCTACGAGCCCGAACAGTTCTCGACCGTGTTCTGGGATCTGTTCGGCGAACAGGGCCACCCGATCCGCGCCACCGTCTCCGAAATGGGCCCGCTGCTGCTCGCCCGCCTGCTCGATCTCAACAACACCCAGGAAGGCGTGCTCAACATCGCCTTCCGCATCGCTGACGAACAGGGCCTGCTGCTGCTCGACCTGAAGGACCTGCGCGCGATCCTGACCTACATCGCCGAGAATGCCGCGGACCTGACGGTGAAGTATGGCAACATCTCGCCGCAGACGGTCGGCACCATCCAGCGCCAGCTTCTGGTTCTGGAAAACCAGAAGGGCGAGGTCTTCTTCGGCGAGCCGGCGCTCGACATCAATGACCTGATGCGCACCGACCGCGACGGGCGCGGTATTGTCAACATCCTGGCCGCCGACAAGCTAATGGCCAATCCACGCCTTTATGCCACCTTCCTGCTCTGGCTGCTGTCCGAACTCTTCGAGAAACTGCCCGAGGTCGGCGATCTGCCGCAGCCCAAGCTGGTGTTCTTCTTCGACGAGGCGCACCTGTTGTTCAACGGCGCACCCAAGGTGCTGCTCGAAGCGGTCGAGGCCGTGGTGCGCCTGATCCGCTCCAAGGGGGTCGGCGTGTATTTCGTCACCCAGAACCCGCTCGACATTCCCGACACGGTGCTGGCCCAGCTCGGCAACCGCGTGCAGCACGCCCTGCGCGCCTTCACCCCGCGCGACCAGAAGGCGGTCAAGGCCGCCGCGGAAACCTTCCGGCAGAACCCCAAGTTCAAGACCGAGGATGCCATCACCCAGCTGGCCGTTGGCGAGGCGCTGATCTCGATGCTGGAAGGCAAGGGTGTTCCCTCCATCGTGGAACGCGCGCTTGTGGCCCCGCCCATGGCGCAGGTCGGCCCCGTGACTGCGGCGGTGCGCCAGCAGGCCATGGCGTCATCCGGGCTGCGCGGCAAATATGACACCGAGGTTGACCGCGAGAGCGCCTATGAGGTGCTGATGAAGCGCAAGGGTCTCGACCCCGCCAATCCGAACGCTCCGG
Organism: Hyphomicrobiales bacterium; assembly: GCA_026400565.1. GTDB lineage: Bacteria > Pseudomonadota > Alphaproteobacteria > Rhizobiales > Beijerinckiaceae > Allobosea. Next base: position 20,301 of record JAPLOV010000224.1, read on the forward strand.
CCCAGCAGGCCAGCACGGGCGGCATCGGCGGCATGCTGGAAGGCATGTTCGGTGGCGGCGCACCCAAACCAGGCCAGAAGGGTCGCACCACCCAGTCCATGTCCGACAAGATCATCACCAGCGCCGCGCGCTCCGTCGCGTCGTCGGTGGGCCGGCAGATCAGCTCGGCCATCATCCGCGGCGTGCTCGGCAGCATCCTGGGCGGACGCAAGTAGGCGCAGACAACCATCGCCTTGCAGTGTCATGGCCGCCACCGTAACGGCCATCTCGTGATGCTGAAGCATAGGGCCTGTTGCGCCGAGATCACCGGCACAAGGCCGGTGATGACAGTGATGGGACTCTCGGTGATAGAGGCAAGGGGCAGACATGCCCCAAACTTCGTCATTCCCCAGTGCATCACTCCCTGTCACAATGTGGCAAGCTGAATCAGATCCGGTGTTGCCATGTCCGCCTTGCCTGCCGTTCTTTCCCGCCTCGATGCCGACCGTGAGGGCGCGATCCAGCGCCTGTTCGAGTGGGTGCGCATCCCCTCGATCTCGACCGACAGCGCCTGGAAGGCCGATTGCGCTCGCGCTGCCGACTGGCTGGTGGCGGACCTGACGGCGCTCGGCTTCAAGACCTCGGCGCGGCCCACGCCCGGCCATCCGATCGTGGTTGGCCATCGCCCGAAGAGGGGCGCGCCGCATGTGCTGTTCTACGGCCACTATGACGTGCAGCCGGTCGATCCGCTGGCCCTGTGGGAGACGCCTCCTTTCGAGCCGCGCCTAGCCGAACCTGAGCCGGGGCGTACCGTCATCATGGGGCGCGGCGCTGCCGACGACAAAGGCCAGGTAATGACCTTCATCGAGGCCTGCCGGAGCTGGCTGGCCGAGACCGGCGACCTGCCGGTCGGCGTCACCATCATGGTCGAGGGCGAGGAGGAATCGGGCTCGCCGAACCTGCCGCCTTTCATCGAGGCGAACGCGCAGGAACTCGCCGCCGACGTGGCGCTGGTCTGCGACACCGGCATGTGGGATCGCGGCACGCCGGCCATCACCGCATCCTTGCGCGGGCTGGTCTACATGGAGGTGAAGATAATCGCCGCCGACCGCGACCTGCATTCGGGGCTTTTCGGCGGCGCGGCGGCCAACCCGATCCGCGTGCTCAGCAAGGTGATTGCCGGCCTGCACGATGACAATGGCAAGGTCACCTTGCCCGGTTTCTATGACGGGGTTCATGACCTGCCGGCGCAGATCAAGGCGGCCTGGGCCGGGCTCGACCTCACGGCGGAGGATTTCCTCGGCCAGGTCGATCTCGCCGTGCCTTCGGGCGAGCGTGACCGGCTGCTGATCGAGATGATCCAGTCGCGTCCGACCTGCGATGTTAACGGCATCTGGGGCGGCTACCAGGGCGAGGGCACCAAGACGGTGATCGCCTCCGAGGCCTCGGCCAAGGTCTCTTTCCGGCTGGTAGGCGACCAGGACCCGAAGGCCATCATGGCGGCTTTCGAAGCCCATGTCCGCGCCCGCATCCCCACGGACTGCAAGGCCGAGTTCATCCGCTACAAGGGCAGCCGCGCCATCAGCCTTGACTGGGACATGCCGGCGCTGGCCAAGGCCGAGAGCGCCCTCACCGAGGAATGGGGCAAGCCCGCCGCCATCATCGGCTCAGGCGGCTCGATCCCGGTGGTCGGCGATTTCAAGCGCACGCTGGGCATCGACACGCTGCTGGTCGGCTTCGGCCTCGATGATGACAGGGTCCATTCGCCCAACGAGAAATACGAACTCACGTCTTTCCAGAAGGGGGCGCGCTCCTGGGCCCGTATTCTGGCTGCATTGGGGACCCCAAGGCCATGATCAAGTCCGTCTGCGTGTTCTGCGGCTCCAGCATCGGATCGAAAGACAGCTATGCCGAAGGAGCCCGCGCCCTTGGCCGCGAAATCGCGCGGCGCGGGCTGACGCTGGTCTATGGCGGGGGCAGTGTCGGGCTGATGGGCGTGATCGCTGATGCCGCGCTGGAGGCGGGCGGTGCCGTGCACGGCGTCATTCCGCAGTCGCTGGAATCCAAGGAGGTCGGCCACAAGGGACTGACCCGCAAGGATGTCGTGACCACGATGCACGAGCGCAAGGCCCGCATGGAGGCGCTGTCCGATGCCTTCATCGCCATGCCCGGCGGCATCGGCACCTATGAGGAGATCTTCGAGATCTGGACCTGGGCCCAGCTTGGCATCCATCGCAAGCCGCTCGGCTTTTATGATGTCGATGGCTTTTATACCGAGTTGCTGCACTTCCTCGACAAGGCCACCACCGAAGGCTTCGTCCGCGAGCAGCACCGCCACATGGCGCTGATGGACACCCGGCCTGGCGCGCTGCTCGACAAGATCGCCGCCTACGTGCCGACCGCCACCGCCAAATGGATGGAAATGGCCCAGAGCTGAGCGCGACGCCGATTCGTTGGGCGTTGTTCACGGATTGATCCAGTCTTGTGCTCAACATTCTCGAGAGGCCGACAGGGTTTGCTGAGCAACGCGGCAGAAACTTTCTGTATATGAGATTCTTCGACGCGACGATGACGTCTTTTCATCTTGCTTTCGGCGTGCTGTGCCGTCATACTCGAAGAGAGATCATGCTGGGGAGACAGTGATATGAGTAAATATATTGCGGAGGCGGTCGGAACCTTCGCGCTGGTTTTCATCGGCTGCGGTGCGGCCGTCATTGGCGGGATGGGGACGGGCGCAACAGCGATCGACCTGCTCGGCATCTCGGCCGCTTTTGGTCTTGCCATTGTCGCCATGGCTTACGGGATCGGCCCTGTCTCCGGCTGTCATGTCAATCCGGCTGTCAGCCTTGGGGTGTTCATGGCGGGCCGCATGAGCCTGTCCGACATGATCGGATACTGGGTCGCGCAAGTGGCCGGCGCGCTTCTTGGAGCCATCGTGCTCTCCATCATCCTATCCGGCAAGGCGCAAGGATGGACCGGCGGCCTCGGCCAGAATGGCTGGGGCGAAGGCTATCTCGGCAACTACAACATGGTATCGGCCTTCATATTCGAGGCGGTGGCGACCTTCCTGTTTCTGGTCTGCATCCTGGGCGTGACCCAGAAGGGCTCGCCCTCGCAGTTTGCCGGGCTGGCAATCGGCGGCACGCTCGTGGCCATCCACATCGTTGGCATCAACGTCACGGGTGTGTCCGTCAATCCGGCGCGCTCGATCGGGCCTGCGCTGGTTGGCATGACCTCCAATGGCAAAGCCGTGGCCCAGCTTTGGCTGTTCATTGCCGCGCCCTTGCTGGGAGCGGCGGCGGCAGGCCTGCTGTTCAAGTCTGGCGTGCTGGCCGCGCGCGACTGAGTCCCCTGCACCGGGGATACTGTCAGAGTGCCGTCTGAAGGGCCTGCCTTGGGGCTCGTGCCTTCCGGTTGCGGCTTGGAGGTTGGCAGGAACAGTGAAACAACTTGCAACTCGTTGAGGTTGTGGGAGTAAGTTCCTTGATGGCGTCGCGCTGATCGGCTATCAATCCGGCACGCTCACGAATTGTGACTGAGAGCCGTCAGCGCCCGAGAAAGCGTGGGCGGCTTTTGGCGTTCTGGAGCATGGTTCTCTCGATGCAGATCGATCTGTTGGCCGTTGGCAGGAACCGCGACCGGTCTCCGCCCGATGGCACAGGCAGGCCGTCCGCTGCGAGGGCCACCCTTGCTCCAGCCTTTCGTTCTCGCGGGGTTTCATCATGAACAAGTGCGTTTGAATTGCGGATGCCGACCGGCTTTCTGCTGGCTCCGCCTCTCGCGCCAGCCGTGTCGATCTGGTCGAACGCCTCTGGGCGGCGGCACAGGCGCAGGTTGGTGCCCATGAGGCACGCCTCAAGGGGCTCGGCCCCGGCGAGGCCAATCCCAGGGCTCTTGCCCCGTTGGCCCGGACGATCAGGGAACTGATCGACCTCGACATCGCGCCCATTGAGGTTGACCGCGCTCTGGAGGATCAGGGCAATCCTCATGATCTGAATCCCGACAGCGCCCTCAGCGATCTCGACAGCCTCCGCGAGGAGCTTGCGTGCCGCCTGGAAGGCCTTGAGCCTGGTGAGGAGGACGCGGCTTCTGGCGGGGCTGCTGCCGCGCTCTATCAGCGCTTCGAGGCCGATGCGGCGCTGCCCGTGGTCGCCGTCCGCGCCCACGCGCGACAAGCATCTCAGGGCCGAGCCGGTGGCCGCGCTCTATGCCCATAGCCGCGTGCGCCATGGTGGCGCGCTGCCGGAACTGGAGGACGAGATGTGCGATTTCGGCGCCGGCAGCCTCAGCTCAGGCCGCTCGGCCAACCGGCTCGACGCGCTGGTCTGGGCCATCACTCACCTCGCCGGGCTGGCTTCGGTCAGTTGTTCGACGGCCGGAACATCAGGTCGATCCCGGTGTCTGGCGCCGGCGCGGCGGTTATCCTGCCGGCGCGTCCACGTGGCGCTCGCCGTTCGGGTGCCGCGCGCGCGTCTGCCGGGACATCGCTGGTCAGGCTGCCCGCCGTCGCCATGATCCAGGCGCGGTGGTCGGCCACTGGCGTGATGGCGGTGAAGCCGCCGCAGACGCGCCGCACGCGCTGGTTGGCCGGCCCGCTCGACCAGCTGACGATGCCCACCAGTTCGCTGGCTCCGCGCCCGCCGCGCATAATCGGTCCGCCGGAATCGCCCTTGCAGGCCCCCGCGCCGGCATCCTGCCCGAGCCTATTGCTGTCCACCGCCACGACCACGCTGTTGCTGGATGTGTAGGAACCCGCCGCCATCAGATCGCCCTGCCGCAAGGTGCGCGCGGTCTGCCTGCGATCTTCCTGCCCCAGGCCGAAGCCGGAAATGGACAGACGGTCACCGAGGCCGAGCGCGCCGCCAAGGCTCACCGGTTGCACGCTGCCCGGCAGGTCCGAGGCCAGCAGCAGCATGGCCAGATCGATACCTGGCTGCGTGCTGGGGGTCCGGCCCGGAATGAAGCTGGCATGCGCCACCACCCGCAAGGCGCGCAGCCCGACCGGGCGCATATGCTCGTCGAGCGCGGTCACAGTGAACCGCCCGCCGCCGATCACGCAATGGGCTGCCGTCAGCACCACGCGGGGCTGGATCGCCACGCCGGAGCACAACTCGCCCTTGCTGCTGTCGATCTTGACCGTCCAGCGCCGGGCCTGATCGGACGAACGCACCGGATGGCCGCCAACGATGGCCTCGGCGGGAACCGCCAGCGCCAGGGACGCAAGCACAAGGCAGACCAGCCCAGGGCCATGCAATGCCAGCCGGAACGCAGGCTTGAACGGAACACAGATCATCGATCCATCATGTGGCAGCCATCCGGCCCCGTCCAGAGCCTGCATTGTCGCTGGTGAATGGGCCATCATGCCGGCTCAGCGCCAGCTCGCCTGGCGTTGCCAGCGCGCCATCGTGGCATCGACCCAGCCGCGCTGCGGAGCGATGAGCGTGCCTTGCGTGAGATCGCCGCATCGCCGCCCGGCCCCGCCGGTGGACCATGTCGTTACGGCCACCACAGTCTGGCTGCCATCCAGCATGGGGCCGCCCGAATCGCCGCCGCAGGCTCCGGTGCCGGCGCTGCCGCGCGCCCAGAGCAGGATGCGGCTTGGCCCGTATGGCTCGACAACCGCGAGCCTTGCCGAGCGCCATGTGCCGGTGCTGGTGCCATCGCCCTCGCGGCCAAGGCCGAACCCGGCAACGGTGACGGCGCTGCCTGCGCCGTCTGTTCCTGCATTCGCCAGGGCCGCGACGCTGAAGCGGGCAGGCAGCGGCGCGGCCAGACGCAGCAGGGCCAGATCGATGGAGCGCGTCCGCTCCTGCACCGCATTGGCGCGGAATTGCGGATGGCGGACGATGGCTTGCGGCTCCAGCATCACCGCCTCGCCCTGCTCGCGGTAGTGCACCCGGAACTTCGCGCCGGCGGGCAGGCAATGCGCCGCCGTCAGCACCACGTCCGGCGCCACCACGATGCCGGTGCAGATGCCGCCCCGGTCATGCAGCACCATCACGGCGGCGCTGTTCAGCGGCCCGCCCGGCTGTCCGCCGATGATCGCCAGCGCGGGGCCGGCCCCTGCCCAGGGGCCAGCCGACGCCAGAACGCCGAGCGCCAACGCCTGCAACAGCTTGCAGCCTTTCGTCCGTTTCACAAGGGAACCAGCCATGAGCCCCATCCTGATCGTGCCTCCAGCGGCAGAGCCCGTCACGCTCGCCGACGCGAAGCTCTACCTCAGAACCGCCGGCCCTGACGAGGATGATCTGGTCATCGCCCTGATCAGGGCTGCCCGGCATCTGGTCGCGGCCGCAAGCAACCGTCTTTTGGTCAGCCAGACCTGGCGGCTGGTCTGCGATGCGTGGCCGCTGGGCTCTGGCCGCTCCGGTCGCCGTCGTCGCCAGAACCCGCCCTCCGGCAACCCCGGAACTGGCCGGGGTGCCCTTCGCTGTCGCGCTCGCACTGCCCGGCGTGCGCGCTGCCCCCTGGCCGCAGGCGCTCGTTGTGCTGCGCAGCATCGGCGGCGCGAGCTTCGAGGCCGTCACCTCGGTGCGTCAGCCCGCACTTGTCGGGCGTCTGCTTGGCGATCTGGAACCCGGTCCGTTCTGGCGCCGGGATCAGCGCAATGCGGTCAAGATCACGGTCGGGGGCGGCACCTCCAAAGTGTCAGTGACCTGGCGGCGCTGGATGGTGCCAATAACTTCGCGATCGAAGGCCCCGACGGGCCATGGGAACTGCTCAGCGCTGCCCGCATCGACCTCATCGGCCCGCGCACCTGCCGCATCTCGCAGCTGCTGCGCGGGCTTGCCGGCTCGGAGCCGGCTGCCGCGCGGCGTGCATCGGCTGGGGCGCTGGTGTTCGGTGTCAACGAGGCGCTGGTGCCGCTGACCACGGCGCTCTCCGATCACGGACGCGAACTGGCTTACCGCGTGGTGCCGTCGGGACTCGATGCCGCCGATCCCTCGGTGCTGGAGATTTTCACGACGGCCCGGGGCCTCGCGCTGAAGCCGCTGGCCCCGGTGCATTTGCGCGCCCGGCCCGGGGGGCATCACCCTTGGCTGGACGCGCCGCAGCCGCATCGATGGTGATAACTGGGAACTGGCAGATCCGCCGCTCGGCGAGGCCTTCGAACGCTGCCAGGTCGAGATATTTGACGGAGCCGTGCGCAAGCTCAGCCTCGTCAGCGGCGAGCCGGCCTGGCTCCATGGCACCAACCAGGAACTCGCCGATTTCGGCAGCGCCCGCAGCACGCTCGATGTCGGCATCGCGCAGATCAGCGAGACCGCCGGCTCTGGTTTCGTCTGGCGCCGGATCGTGCGTGTCCGCTGAGCCTTTTCGTCCGACCCCATGCCCGAAACAGGAGCGCGCCCATGGCCCGCGAGAACCTTGCTGCCGCGCTCGCGCTGATCTTCCGCCACGAGGGCGGCTATGCCTGTCATCCGCTTGATCCGGGCGGGGCGACCAACCGCGGCATCACCTGCCCACGCTGGCCCGCCATCGCGGCCGGCCGGTCTCGAAAGCGGAAGTGCTGGCCATGTCCGAGGCCGAGGCTGCAGCAATCTACCGCGCCAGCTACTGGAATGCGGTCCGCGCCTGCGATCTGCCCTCTGGCCTCGATCTCGTTGTCTTCGATGTTGCGGTCAATTCCGGGCCGGCTCGGGCCTTGCGCTGGTTGCAGGATAGCCTCGGTCTGCCCGCCACCGGCCTTGTCAATGCGGCCACGCTGGCTGCCGCGCACCGGGCCGACCCGCGCACCTTGATCGAGGCCTTCAGCCGCCAGCGCCTGTCCTTCCTCAAGCGCCTGTCCACTTGGGCCAGCTTTGGCCGGGGCGGGAGTGCAGGCGTGGCTGCGACTCGAAAAGCTGCGCTGGCACTGGCCGGGCCGGGCAGCTTCCCTTCAGGCCGCAAAAAGGAGACCAAGCCCATGACCGAACCCAAGTCCCTGTTCTCGTCCCGCACCGTGTGGGCCAATCTTGTCGGCCTCGACGCCGTGTTGCTTTCGATCTGCGGTTTCGACACCAGCACCATGGATAGCCCGGGCATGGCCGATACCATCGAGCAGAGTGTGGCCGGCATCAGCTTCGTGGGCTCCACAATCTTCCGTGTCATCGCCACCAGGCGGCTCGCCATGATGTGATGGCACCAGGGCGTGCATCCGCGGTGATGCACGCCCACAATCACCAGCATGACCATTCATCAGCAGTTCAGCGCACCGGAACTAGCCCATGTCATCATGTTGATGCGGGCGCTTTCCGTTGTGGCCGTCCGGGGCCTGATCACAGTCGGCGTGGCAGCTTGCGCGCTGGCGGCGCCGATTCTGCTGGCGTGTCGTGCCCACGCCCAGAATGCCTGCCTGACCGGCGAGCAGATGCGCGATGCGGTCGGCGCAGGCCATGCCGTGCCTGCGGCGCTCGCCACCCGCGCCGCGCGCGGTGCCAGCGAGGGCGAGGTCGTGCGCGTGCGCCTTTGCAGGGAAACACAGGGCAAGGACGACCAGAAGCTGGTCTACCGCATCACCATGCTCCATCGCGATGGCCGTGTCGGGCACGTGACGGTGGACGGCACTTCGGGCAAGATCGATGACGTGCGCTGAGGCTCCACCGATTCTGCCCTGACATCCCCCCACGCCGCCTATGGAGGAAAGCCCCGTGCGACTTCTCGTTGTCGAGGACGACAAGGATCTCAATCGCCAGATCGTCAGCGCCCTCGAACAGGCAGGCTATGCCGTGGACCGCGCCTTCGACGGCGAGGACGGCGGCTATCTCGGCGAAACCGAACCCTATGACGCCATCGTGCTGGACCTCGGCCTGCCCATGGTCGATGGCGTAACCGTGCTCCAGCAATGGCGGCGGGCCGGCAAGACCATGCCGGTGCTGATCCTGACCGCGCGCGACCGCTGGAGCGACAAGGTCGCGGCCTTCGATGCCGGGGCCGACGATTATGTGGTCAAGCCCTTCCATGTCGAGGAATTACTGGCGCGCCTGCGGGCGCTCCTGCGCCGCGCCGCCGGCCATGCCACCAGCGAGATCGCCTGCGGGCCGGTCAGGGTCGACACCCGCGCCAGCCGCGTTCTGGTGGATGGGCAGCCGATCAAGCTGACCTCGCACGAGTATCGCCTGCTCTCTTACCTGATGCACCATCAAGGCCGGGTCGTGTCGCGCGGGGAACTGGTCGAGCATCTCTACGATCAGGATT
>JAPLOV010000174.1 GCA_026400565.1 Hyphomicrobiales bacterium
CGACGGACGCCAAGTCCAACGAGATCACTGCCATTCCGCTCCTGCTCGCCCGTTTGCAGCTCACTGGCGCGCTCGTCACCATCGACGCGATGGGCGCGCAGACGAAGATCGCCCGGACCATCCTGGGGCGCGGCGCCGACTGGAAAGCAGGCACAGGCACATCCTCAGGCTTGCCGTGCCGGAGCCCGGTGACGGCTGCGGCTGATGGGCCCCAGGCTTCCCCCATGCCGATTTCGGGGCATCCGGCCTGGTGATGCTATTGACGGATGGTCCAAAATCAGGATCACCATGGCGTGCCGAACGCATCACGGTGAGCACCGAAAGCCGGTTCTGTCAGTCCGCGCGCCCTTGTCGTTGTTGCCGCTTGCCTGCGGTGAAAACGTCGGGTGGTCGGGTGGCGGGAGAGGCCAGTGCAGCGCCTGAACAAGAATGCGGCACGCAGGCAGAGCAGACGCCAAATCGTAACGCACCGGAGGAACCGTCATGACCATCACCCGCCGCCAGTTTGGCGCCCGCACCGCCGCCGCCGCAGCAGCGGCAGTGTCATTGCCCTATCTCGGCAGCGCTGCCCGCGCGCAGGCCGTCACCACCTTGCGCCTGCACCATTTCCTTCCGCCGGTGTCGAATGCCCATGCCAAGCTGTTGGCCCCCTGGGCGCGCAAGGTCGAGGCCGAAAGCCAGGGCAGGATCAAGATTGACATCTTTCCTGCCATGCAGCTCGGCGGCACCCCCGTGCAGCTCTTCGATCAGGCGCGCGATGGCGTGGCCGACATTGTCTGGACGCTACCAGGCAACACGCCGGGCCGTTTCCCCACCACCGAGGTGTTTGAACTGCCGTTCATTGCCTCGAAGCGCGGCATCGTCAACGCCCGCGCCGCCCAGGAATTTGCCGACATTCACCTCCGGGACGAGGTCAAGGACGTGAAGATGCTGGCCTACTGGGCCCATGATGCCGGCGTCATCCATGCCAACAAGGCTGTTCGCACCATGGATGACCTCAAGGGCCTGAAGCTGCGCAACCCGACGCGGCTTGCCGGCGAGGCCCTGAAGGCACTCGGCGCGACCTCGGTCGGCATGCCGATCCCGCAGGTACCGGAAAGCCTGGCCCAGCGCGTGATCGATGGTGCGGTCATCCCCTGGGAGGTCGTGCCGGCGGTCAAGGTTCAGGAACTCGTGCGCTTCCACACCGAGATTCCTGGCTCGCCCACGCTCTATACCGCCAGCTTCTTCCTCGCCATGAACAAGGCGCGCTATGATGGCATGCCTGCAGATCTCAGGGCCGTGATCGACGCCAATTCCGGGCAGGCCTTCGCCGCCATGGCCGGGCCGATGTGGGACAACGAAGCCACTGCCGTGTCGGCGATGGTGCGCGCCCGCTCCGGCAACACCATCTCCAGCATTTCCGAGGAGGAGAAGGGGCGCTGGATCAAGGCCACCGAGCCGGTGCTCGCGGCCTGGATCGAGCAGGTCAAGGCGCGCGGCCTCGATGGCGCGAAGCTGATCGCCGATGCGCGCGCGCTGGTGGCGAAGTACGAGGCGGCAAGCTGAGGCGACGTCCCAGCGTCGCCTCCCATTGCATCGCTTCTCAGGTCAATGTCACCTGGCCAACGCCCTCATCGTGAGCCTGTCGAAGGATGGGGGTTGGCAAGCAGCGCTCTTTGCGGTTCATCCTTTGACAGGCTCAGGATGAGGGCGTGGGTTTGCGCGGAAAGCCGCCGATCCGCTTGAAGTCTGCTCTATGCCGAAGGCACGACCCGCATGACCCTTCCCGAGACGGCACAATCTGCCAACGTTCCGCTGATCGAGCGGCTGACTGCGCGGGTGGCCGCCCTCGGCGGGGCGCTGGCGCTGGCAATTGCCGGCCTCGTGGTCGTCAGCGTCCTTGGGCGCTGGCTGTTCTCCAGCCCGGTCGAGGGTGATTTCGAGTCCGTCAAGATGGCCACGGCCATCGCTGTCTTTGCCTATCTGCCCTACACGCAGGCGCGGCGCGGCAACATCATGGTCGACACCTTCACCAGCCGGCTCAGCGCCCGCACACAGGCCCGGCTCGATGCGGGCTGGGATCTGGCCTATGCCGCCTTCATGGCGCTGTGTTGCTGGGGCCTGGTCGGCGGCGCGCGCGACGCCTTCCGCACCGGGGAAACTACGATGCAGTTGCAGCTTGCCGTCTGGCCAGCCATCGCGCTGTGCTCGGCCCTGTGCCTGCTGCTGACGATCACCGCTGTGTTGACCGCGTGGCGCCGCCTCGCAAGACCAGCCTGAGGGCGCACCATGAGCGGAACCATGCTGGCGCTCGGCGGCTTCGCCATCATGCTCGGACTGATCGCGCTCAGGGCCCCGATCGGGCTGGCCATGCTTCTGGTCGGGGCCGCCGGATACATGCAGTTGTCCAGCGCCAATGCCTTCCTCGCCTACATCAAGACGAACACCTACCATCAGTTCGCCAGCTACACGCTCTCGGTCATTCCCCTGTTCATCCTGATGGGGGCGCTGGCCGAGCGCGCAGGCATCGCGCAGGCGCTGTTCAAGGTCGCGGAGGGGCTGTTCGGGCGCTTTCGCGGCGGCCTTGGCATGGCCGTGATCGGTGCCTGCACGGCCTTTGGTGCGATCTGCGGCTCCTCGGTCGCTACCACGGCAACCTTTGGCCGGGCCGCGCTGCCGGAACTCGACAAGTATGGATATGACAAGGGCTTCTCCACCGGCACCATCGCGGTTGGCGGCACGCTTGGCATTCTCATCCCGCCCTCGGTCATTCTGGTCGTGTTCGCCATCACCACCGAGCAGAACATCGCCAAGCTTTTCCAGGCGGCGCTGATTCCTGGCCTGATGGCGGCGTTGTTCTATTGCCTGACCATCGCCATCGTGGTGCGCCGTCAACCACATCTGGCCCCACTGGCCGAGCCGGTTGTCGTCGAGCGTGCGCCGCAGCCGCTCTGGCCCCGCCTTCTCGCTGGCGGCCTGGCCGCGCTGGTGGCCGTGCAATGGGCGAGGGGAGGGGTAGACGGCGGGATGGCGCTGGCCGGGCTTGGCCTTGCCGTGCTGGTCGCGCTCGTCGAGGTGGCGGTGATGCCCGCCATCCTGCTGGCGCTGGTCGTGGTCGGCGGCATCTATGGCGGCGTGTTCACGCCCACCGAAGGGGCTGCGGTCGGTGCGGTGGCGATGCTGCTGATCGGGCTCGGCCAGCGCTCGCTGAGCTTTGCCGACATCGTTGCGGCCCTGCGCCAGACCGCCGAGACATCAGGCATGATCTTCATCATCCTGCTCGGAGCGGAGGTGTTCGGCGCCTTCCTGGCCCTTTCACGTCTGCCCACCATCGCGGCCGAGACCATCGGCGCATCCGGCCTTTCGCCCTACATGGTGCTGATTGCCATGCTGGCTTTCTACATCCTGCTAGGCGCCGTAATGGACGAACTGGCCATGATCCTGCTAACCTTGCCGGTGTTCTTCCCCGTGATCCAGGGACTGGATTTCGGCATGCCGCCGGACGAGTTAGCCATCTGGTTCGGCATCCTCGTGCTGACCGTGGTCGGCATCGGGCTCACGGCCCCGCCCATCGGGCTGAATGTCTTTGTTATCAGCGCCATTGCCCGCAATGTGCCGATCACCGCCACCTATCGCGGTGTGCTGCCGTTCATCGTGGCCGACATCATCCGGCTCGTGCTGGTCCTCGCCATGCCCGGGCTGGCGCTGTGGCTGGTCCGGTGGCTGGCATAGGAGCGGTATTCGTCATTGCAAGCGCAGCGAAGCAATCCAGTCCTTCTGCTCCACACTCCTTATCCTGAGCCCGTCGAAGGATGAGTTCCAGTGATCGCCGAACTGGATGCCATCCTTCGACCAGCTCAGGATGAGGATGGGGTGGATGGTTCAGGACCGTTGATGATGGGCTGGATCGCCCGGCGCGCCTCAGCGCGCCAGGCTTTGCCGCCGTTGGCTTTCCTTGGCCATGCTGTAGATTTTCGGCACGACCACCAGCGACAAGGCGATGACGATGATGGTCAGCGACAGGGGCCGGGTGAAGAACACCGTCCAGTCACCAGCCGAGATCGTCATGGCTTGCCGGAAGTTCTGCTCGGCGAGGGGGCCTAGGATCATGCCGATGATCACCGGCGCGGTCGGGAAATCATAGCGCCGCATCAGGTAGCCGATGATGCCCACCGCATAGAGCAGGATCAGGTCGATGTAGGACTGCGAGATGCCGTAGGTGCCGATGGTGGCGAACACCAGGATGCCGGCATAGAGCAGCGGGGCCGGGATCTGGAGCATCTTCACCCACAGCCCGATCAGCGGCAGGTTGAGCACCAGCAGCATGACGTTGCCAATGAACAGCGAGGCAATCAGGCCCCAGACCAGCGCCGGCTGGGTTTGCAGCAGCAGCGGACCTGGGTTGATGCCGTAGCTCTGGAAGGCGGACAGCATGATCGCGGCGGTGGCCGATGTCGGCAGCCCGAGGGTCAGCATCGGCACCAGAACGCCGGCAGCCGAGGCGTTGTTGGCCGCTTCCGGCCCCGCCACGCCCTCGATCGCACCGGTGGTGCCGAACTCTTCCGGATACTTGGTCAGCTTCTTCTCGGTGTAGTAGCTCAGGAAGGTCGGGATTTCCGCGCCGCCCGCCGGCATCGCCCCGATGGGGAAGCCGAAGGCGGTGCCGCGCAGCCATGGCCCGATGGAGCGCTTCCACTCCAGCTTCGTCATCAGCAGCGAGCCCTTCAGCGGCGTGATCTTGGACTCGCTGTTCTTGTAGGTGGCCGCATTGTAGAGCGTCTCGCCCACTGCAAACAGGCCGACCGCCACAACAATGACGTTGATCCCGTCGAACAACTCCTGCACGCCGAAGGTGAAACGCGCCTGACCGGTCTGCAAATCGATGCCGATCAGCCCCAGCCAGATGCCGAAGAACAGCGCCGTCAGCCCGCGCACCGCCGAACTGCCGAGCACGGCGGAGACGGTGGTGAAGGCCAGGATCATCAGCGCGAAGTATTCCGCCGGCCCGAACTTCAGCGCCCAGTCGACCACGATCGGCGCGAGGAAGGCGATGCCGAGCGTGCCGATGGTGCCGGCCACGAACGAGCCGATGGCCGCCGTAGCCAGCGCCGCCCCGGCGCGCCCGTTGCGGGCCATCTTGTTGCCCTCCATCGAGGTCACGATGGATGCACTTTCGCCCGGCGTGTTGAGCAGGATCGATGTCGTCGAGCCGCCATACATTGCACCATAGTAGATGCCGGCAAACAGGATGAATGCCGCCTGCGGTTCGACCTTGAAGGTGATCGGCAGCAACAGCGCGATGGTGAGGGCAGGGCCGAGGCCCGGCAGCACGCCGATGGCCGTGCCCAGCGTGGTGCCGACAAGACACCACAGCAGGTTCATCGGTGTCAGTGCCACGCCGAAACCCGTGATCAGCCCGTTGATTCCGTCCAACTCAGCGCCCCCGCACCGTGGCGATGAGCCACTCGATGCCGTTTTCGATCAGGCCGGCGCCGATGTTGATGTTCAATGTCTTGGCAAAGCCGAGATAGGCGACCAGCGCGAACGCTCCGCCGATGGCTGCATCGCGCAGCGGCTGGCGCGAGCCGAAGCCGCGCGTCACGCACACGAACAGCAGCACCGAGGCCAGCGTGAAGCCGAGCGGCCCGATGGTCAGCACGTTCAGCGCCAGCCCGCCGAGCACCCAGCCAAGGGCCAGCCGGTCCGGCGTGATCGCCTTCTCGTCCTCTGTCTGCCAGCCGCCACGCGCTGCGCTGACCACGAGGGCCGCGCCAAACATCAGCAGCCCGAGCCCCGCCATGATCGGCACCAGTGTCGGCCCGACCTTGGCATAGATCGGCGAGACCGGGATCTCCCAGGCCTGCCAAAGCACCACGGCAGCCAGCCCGACGACGCCGAGCGCCACGAGCAGATCGCCGGTTGCGGGGGCGGCGTCAGCCGCGCCCCGCTGGTTGGAACCCCCGTCCCCCGCCATTGAACTCAGGCCAGCCCGAGGTCTTTGAGAATGCCTTCGATGCGCGTCACTTCGGCATCAAGAAAGGTCCTGTAGGCGTCGCCCGCCAGCGTGATCTGGGTCCAGTCACGCTGCTTGCAGACCTCGGCCCATTGCGGGGTAGTGGCCATCTTGCTGATCATCGCCACCATCGCAGCGCGGTCGGCATCCGACACGCCGGGAGGGGCGAACACGCCGCGCCAGTTGAACAGCTCGACATCGATGCCCTGTTCCTTGAGCGTCGGCGCGTCGATGCCGTCCTGCCGCTTGTCGGCGGAGATGGCGAGAACGCGCAGCTTGCCTGCCTTCACCTGCTCGGCGAATTCGCCATAGCCCGAGACGCCGGCGGCAACCTGTGCACCCAGCAGCGCGGCCATGGCCGGGCCACCGCCCGAGAACGCCACATAAGACACGCGGGCTGCCGGCACGCCGGCCGCCTTGGCGATCATGCCCAGCATGATGTGGTCAGAACCGCCGGCCGAACCGCCGGCCACCGGCACCTTGGTCGGATCGGCCTTGAGCGCAGCGACGAAATCCTTGGCATCCTTGAACGGTGAGGCGGCTGGCACGGCCAGCGCCAGGAACTCGCCGGTGAGGCGGGCGATCGGCACCGTCTGCGTGATTTTCAGCGGGCTCTTATTGGCGATCAGCGAGCCGACCATGACCATGCCGGCCACCATCAGCGAATTGCCCTGGCCGCGCCAGTTGTTGAGGAACTGCGGCAGGCCGACAGCCCCGCCGGCGCCGGGGACGTTGGTGATCTGCACGCCGTTGACGGCGCCGGTCGCGCGCAGCACGGCCTCGATCGAGCGGCCCGTCTGGTCCCAGCCGCCGCCTGGGGCTGCCGGAATGAATATCTTGAGCAGATCGACGGTCTGCGCCTGGGCGGCCTTCGGGCCAAGCCCTGCGGCCAGCGCGCCGGCGCCTGACATGCCTGCAACAAAGTGACGACGTGAAATCATGGGTCTTCCTCCGGATGGCGCTCGTTGACGCCTGATGTGTGCTTTGCCTGCCGGCGCAGGCCTTGGGTCGCCGCGTGATCCGCCAGTTCTGGACAATGACAGACACACGCGTGCCCGCCTGCGCGCATAACTATAAGGAGTGATCACCGCTGCGCAATTTTAATCGTCGCGGCAACCCCACCACACGCGTCGTCCCGGACCTGATACGGGACCGCCTGCGGAGCCTCGTTGTCACCTGAGTCGTGCATTGCTCCGCCCGATTCCGCCCCGGCGCAAGGCCAGGATGATATGATGCCCATGCTGCACGCCTGTTGCGCCGGAAACCGGCATGGCACCGAATTTCGGGCGCCGCCGCCCGTCATCCAGTGCGATTCTGCGGCCCAGGCGGCGTTTGCGGGCCGGGCTGGTTAACGAAACCTTTCCAGACCCCCTCAAAGCGTGGCTATCTTGCAACACCTGTTTTCAAACAGGCCCGATCCACCGGGTGGGCCGTTCATTCCGGTTGATCGGCGGGAAGGGACGCGTATGTTGCGATCATGCGAAGGAGGTCAACTCCTGAGCGCTCTTTTGGTGACGCCATCTGAAAAGTTGGTTTCACCTGAAGGTCGGGAAAAGGGCTCTGGCGAGATACCCGCAAGGGGCTAGCGGCAGAAAGAAAATCC
>JAPLOV010000092.1 GCA_026400565.1 Hyphomicrobiales bacterium
CATGGCATCAACCTGAGCCTTGGTTTCCATTTCCACGGAACCAGCCAGCCCTTCTTCCTTGGAAGCAGGTTCAAGGTCTGAATGCCATTGGGTATTTGAATTAGATTGATGCCGGCCTTCCTGACGGTCATTGCCAGTCATATGATGAGCATTGATGTGCAATTCCAGCACCTTGGCCGTTTCCGTGCGCAACGCCGCCAATGCGTTCGCCAACGCCTCCAGATCGCGGTCGTCGCGGATGCGCCGCAGCGGCGTCATCAGCGCCATGGCGCGCTGGCGATAGGCTTCCCAATCACCGGGCAGGCCCTCGTCGAGGCCAAGCGCCACCGTCTTGGAGACGTCGCGGCGCATCAGCGAAATCCGCTCCTTGATGAGCGTGCGCCGCTTCTGGGCGGCGCGCAGCTCCTCTGCGATAGCCTCGAACTCCGCGGCACGTGCGACCAGCGGCGCCAGGTCGAACCCGAAGGCGTCGGAGAAGCGCTCCTGGCCGGAGGCATCCTTGCGGGCATAGCGCTTGCCGTTGGGGCTGTCGCGCCGGATGATCAGGCCGCTCTCGACCAGGGCCGTCAGGTGGCGCCACAAGGTCTTTGCCGCCATGCCGTGCGCCCGCTGGCCGAGCTGGCGGTTGGAGGGGAACACCACCAGATCGCAGGAGCTGGAAGCCCCTTCCCCAGTTCCATCATCCGCGCCCGTCGCCGCCGCGCGCGGCTTGGGCATCGACAGCGCCGTCTCGGGGTGGAATGACAGCAGCGCATTGAGCACACTCAAGGACCGGTCCGAGACGCCGAGGCGCTCGCGGATCTCCGTCAGCGTGCGGAAGAGCTGCCACTTGTTGACCGCGGCAGGGATATTGGATCCCGGCTTGCCGGCATCATCAATCGCGCGTCTGACCTGCAGCTGGGCTGCAATTTGGCCAAGCGTCGCCGGCCGCCGTCCGAAGGACGTCGTCGAGATATGTGTTTCCATGGCTTTTGCCGTCATCAGGCAAAAGAAATCTGCCCGTGCCAATGCACGCCGACTCTTGACAGTGATTCGTGGAAGTGAGATTCTCGAGCTGCGAAACTAACGAGAAGGGCTTCCGGACGGAGACGTTTGGGGGCCTTTTTCTTTTGCGGTCGATGCTCCTGTGTTGTTGTCTACCTGCGCTTCATGCCGGGCCCGTGATCCGTGCTCGCGGCATAGCGTTCGAAAAGGGCAGGGAGTTCCTGCACCACATAATCGGCAAAGCCCTGATGGGCGATCCGGTCGAAGACGATCCGGCTGGCGTCACGTTGATCGATCACCTTGGCGATGATGTCGCCTGATGCTGCCTTGATCGTCAGTCTGACCGGGTCATGTCCGGTCGTCACGCTGTGCGACTGGCGAGCCATGGTCAGGGCGGCAAGGAACCTCGCGTCACTGTCCAGGCTTCGGAATGTGGCTTCGCCGATCAGCGTGCTGACACGCGTTAGTGCCGCCTCTTCTCGCAGCGCTTCGGCCAGATCCTGCCATCTCGGACGCCCGGTTCTCGGCGCCCGTCCAATGGCCGCGATCAGCTCACGCGGAACCCCGCTGGCCACGGCAATCAGTTTCGAAGCCTCTGCCTTGTCGATTGTCAGGGCCTGCTGGATCACTGCACGGCTGCAGCCTGATTGCTCAAGCCGCAGGGCAAAACTGGCGCGCTCGATGAAACTGAGGTCAGCACGGGCAGAGTTCTCGACGCCCTGGGCAGCGGCAAGCTCGTCATCGCGCAACTGCCTGACCAGCGCGCGAACTGGCCGGCCGAGCTCACCCAAGGCCTTGATACGGCGATGGCCATAGGCGGTCTGGTAGCGGCCTGCCAGCACAGGGTGGGGGCGCAGCAGCACAGGGATATCCTGGCCACGTTCCGCAATCGAGGCTTTGAGGGCCGCAAAGGCACTGTCAT
This sequence comes from Hyphomicrobiales bacterium, assembly GCA_026400565.1. GTDB lineage: Bacteria > Pseudomonadota > Alphaproteobacteria > Rhizobiales > Beijerinckiaceae > Allobosea. Next base: position 1,907 of record JAPLOV010000092.1, read on the forward strand.
CGGTGTCGGCGAAGCGGTCAGGAAAAGGGGAGGGGTCAATCACCTCGGTTTCAATTTCGATGATACGTTCAGACGCTGTCGCCGCCGTACGCAGCGCTTCGTTCTCACGCTCGATGTCCGCGAATGTGGACCGGATTGCGTTCACCGCACCGGCTGAGCGGCGCACCAACTCGCCAGCTCGGTTGTCAGCTGACAACTGGTCCGCGCTCTTCACGTCAGGCACGGATGTGAACATCGATCGGATTGCATCGGTGCGCTTGCTCATCGGCCCCAGACCTTCCGGATCAGATCGTCGATCTCGGCATTGACGGCATCAACCGATTCGAGCGCGCGCTCATAGGCCACGCGGCCTACGGACCCCTTGTCCAGCTCGTAAAGCGATTGCTTGGTCAGGCCGGCATTGGCGATCGCCGTTGATTTCCAGGCTGTCGCCTTGAGCACGTCATCGCGAAACAGGTGGCGGAGCAGGGCCACGATCTGCGTCTCGGGCACGTCATGCGGATCATGACGGGTGACCACATAGCGCACGAAGTCATAGTCAAGCTTGCCGCCTGCATCTTCGACGACCTGCATGACATCGGCTGTCATCAACAGGAACTGGCTCATGGAAGCGACATCCACCATCTGCGGATGGATCGTCACGAGCAGCGATGACGCTGCATTCAGGGCGCCCATGGTCAGATAGCCAAGCTGCGGCGGGCAGTCGATCACGACAACGTCGAACTCTCCATCAACCTCGGCAATGGCCGAACCGATGCGGCGGAAGAACAGGTCATGCCCCCGTTGCGAGCGATCCAGCATGGCGCGCGGCGTATGGTGTTCGAATTCCATCAGCTCGAGATTGCCTGGCACCAGGGCAAGACCCTCGAAATAGGTCTTGCGGATGACCTCGCGCATGGGCCGCCTCAGTCCATCATAACGGATGGCCCCGTAGATCGTCTCGTTCTCGCCGATATCGAACTCAGGCTGATAGCCCAAAAGAGCCGAGAGCGACGCCTGCGGATCAAGGTCAATGGCCAACACGCGAAAGCCACGAAGTGCCAGATACTGGGTCAGATACAGTGCCGTGGTGGTCTTGGCGGATCCGCCCTTGAAATTGGCAACTGCAATGACTTGCAACTTGTCCTGCTGCCGGCGGCGCGGCAAGAAGTCCAGTGCTTCACGTGGCCGGTTTGCCGACAGGTAGTGGCGTAATTCCGTCACTTGTGCCGGCGTGTACGACCGCCGGCCGCCAACGTTGACGGCCGGCTGCGGTCCCATTCCGTCAAGCGAAAGTTGGCGCAGATAGCCGTCCGAAACGCCGACCACCTTCGCGACCTCACCGGAGCTCAGCATGCGCAGGGTCTTGCCGGCATTGGGCGGGAACAGGGCAGTGCCGAGCGTGCGCAGCTGCGCCGACAACGTGGCGGCATGAACGCTGATGCGCGCCAGACCGCTCGGAGACGGGGCAGGGGGCTTGATCGAGGTTTGCATCATCACCAGACGGATTTAAGCCGTTTGACGGCTAGAAAGCGTCTGACGATGTATTGCCGATTCTCCGGATTCGACAAGAGCTTTATCGTTAACAGAATCTTAATGACGGGACAGAGGTGTTGTCAGCTGACAACTCGTGCCAAAGGGCGCTGGTGCGCGGATCGCCATTCGCGGGTATGGGTTGCGACGGTACTGTCAACTTGCCGACTGGCGGCCGTGTGAAGACCGGGAGCTATCTCCTGGCGCTGCGCGGCGATGCCCGGTTCGGCGATCTCGC
>JAPLOV010000040.1 GCA_026400565.1 Hyphomicrobiales bacterium
TCTCAAGCTCATCGACCAGCGAATACCCTTCCGGCACATGGCGGCGTAAGATCGCCCGAGCGCGCGCGAGCGCCTTATCGAGTGTCCGGATCCTGATGTCGCCGTCGTGGATTTCGATCGTGACGACGTCGCCTGTCGACAGGCCGAGCGATCGACGCATAGGCGCCGGAATGATCAGCTTCCCACCCTCAATCAGCTTCGCGCGATGCGCTTCCATGACCTAAATATCCTATAATACCAATCCTGAGAAAGAGTATCATGACTGCTTTCAGGTCGCAATTTACCCATGAGCATGCCGTTGATCGGCACGTGCGAGTTTGCGGTTTTGGCATTGCCAGGTTGTTTGGTTCGGCTGAGCGGGATATGGGCCTTGGATGAAGCGGCCATCATCATTTGAGCGCCTGAAGAGCTTTCGCTCCTTGCGGCTACGATGAACCAGACATCCACCCTTCGTGAAGACCTCAAATCTGTCTCGTGGATGCTGACGGGGAATACGGAGGATGCTGTCAGGCCGCGGCGCGGGCCGCCCGGTCGATTTCGCTGTAGGCGAGGTTGATGCGCTTGAGGATTTCGTCGGCGTAGGCCGTGAGTTCGCGGTGCAGGCCAAGGCTGGCCAGCCGGTCCGTATGGAAGTCGCGCGCCAGCTGGTGATAGGCTTCGCGGATCGACTCCGGGCTGGCGTCCCGCGCGACGCCGAGCAGGACATGCGGATCGCTGGAGTTGAAGCGCCCGGAAACGCTCACCCCGCCCTCGATCATCGGGAGATCATCCTGCTGGCCAACGCTTTCGGCGATGCTTTCCACCGCCGTCTTTGCGAGGTAGTGCCGATCGTCGCCGCTCTGGAAAATCAGGAACGGTTCTGGGCCGTTCAGCGTCTTGGCGAGGTTTTCCTCCCTCAAGACCAGCAATTCGCCATCGAGAACCGTCTTGCTCGTCATCACAAGCCTGACCCGGACAGGCCGGCGCGGACGCTCGTAGGTTTGCTGAAACATGAAAGGGGCCCTCTGCGAAGAATTTCGGCGTAACCTTACGCTGGCAGACCCTAATACCGTCTCAACGGGATCAGAGAATGGCGAATGCCTATGCCCGGCGGATCGTTGGCCGGCGCGTATCGCGAATCCCGAGACTATTCTGGTTTGTCATGACAGCACCGCAAAACGGCTCAAGTACCAACCTTGGCAAGGGTATGCGCAACAATCGCATTGGCGTGGCCATGTCCCATCCCATGCTGTTCCTTCAACAAGGCAACAAGCTCCATGTGCTTGGCAGGGAGTGCCTCGCGAACCTGTTCCTTCCAGTCGGAAATCGGGCGGCCATACTTCTTCTCGATAGAAGGGAAATAAGACGCTGGGCCTTTGATTTTGTCTTCGCTCATAGAGCGCAGAAGATCATAAAATCATACGCTTTTGTCAACGCGGCCTAGGCCATTGTGATCCATTCCTGGAGCGATCTGATCCGGCGCAGGTGCGCCCTCTCGCGCGGATAGGTGAGGAAGTATGCGGCTTCCGTCTCGACTCGCAGGGGGTTGGCAATCACAAGCCGGCCCGTTTTGAGATCATCCTGAACGAATGAAAGCTGCGCCAGCGCCACGCCTAGCCCGTCAATGGCGCCCTGGTAGGTCAGGCTCGAATTCTCGAAGACAAGCAGGCGGTGCAGCTCCATGTCAGGCAAGCCTGCGGAGACGAACCAGCGGCGCCAGTCGTCGGGACGCCGGAAGGAGTGCAGCAGGACATGCCGCGACAGTTCGTGGCTGTCGATGGTCCTTCCGCCGCCCGAATTCAGCAGGGTGGGGCTGCAGACGGGAACCAGCGTTTCCCCCAGCAGCCGGACGCCGAGCAGGCCCCGCGCAATGTGTTCTCCCCAGTAGACGGCGGCATCGACCTGCTCGCGGTCGAAATCCACGGGGTCATGGGACGTCGTGACCTGCACTGAGATCGTGGGGTCAAGCGCGTGAAACCGCGCCAGCCTGGGCACAAACCAGCGGATGGCGAAGGTTGGCGGCAATTTGATGCGCAGCACGTGCTCGTCCTCGAGCGAGACCATGGCAGATGCATTTGCAATGCGCAGCAGGGCCGGTCCGACCTCGTTGAGAAAGACGCGGCCCGAAACGGTCAGTTCCACCTTCCGGTGCAACCGTTCGAACAAGCGCATGCCCAGATGCTGTTCGAGCAATTCGATCTGCCGGCTGATCGCTCCGGGCGTGACATTCAGTTCAGCACCCGCCGTCTTGAAGCTCAAGTTGCGCGCCGCCGCTTCAAA
>JAPLOV010000128.1 GCA_026400565.1 Hyphomicrobiales bacterium
CAGCATCTTGTTGACGCCGTCGGCATTGTCACCGAGAGCCGCCGAGAACTTCTCGACATTGCGGATGGTCGTGGCGATCGACTTGTCGTTGTCATCGACAAAGCGTCCGAGGCGCTCGAACAGGTCATCGGTCCGGCGCGCCACATTGCGCACGGTTTCGAGCAGATCCTGCACTTCCGAGCGTTCGGCGATGATGGTCGGCAGGGCCTGCCCCTCCCTGGCCTGAAGCGCCGGCGCATCGACCTTCCCGCCAAGCAGCTGGATCGCGACCACGCCGGCAAGCCCCTGCGACTCGATGCGGGCCCGCGTGTCGTTGCGGATGGGTGTGCTGTTGGCGACATCTATGACCGCGTAGATGGAACGCGGGTCATCGGGGAACAACTGGATGTCCTTGACCTCGCCGACGCGCAGGCCGTTGAACAGGACGCTGGAGCCGCGCGTGAGGCCTGTCACCGAGCCTGAGAACACGATCCTGACCTCGCGCCGGTCGCTGCTGCCGCCCAGCCCGGAAAACCACGACACGAAGCCGAAGGCCGCGCCAAGCACGGCAAGCGTGAACAGGCCCACAAGAACGAAATTGGCGCGCGTCTCCATGGGATTCCCGGCTAACCTTTCAGGCGGGCGAGGGCTCTCTCGCCGCGAAAATACGATTTCACCCAAGGGTGGGTGCTCGCCACCATCTCCGACAACGACCCCACCGCCACCACCTTGCGGTCGGCGAGAGCTGCAATCCGGTCGCAGGCCGAAGCGAGGGAATCCAGATCATGGGTTACCATGAACACGGTCAACCCCAAAGTCTGCTGCAAGGTCCGGATCAGGATGTCGAACTCCGCCGCCCCGATCGGATCGAGGCCGGATGTCGGCTCGTCGAGAAAGACGATCTCCGGGTCGAGCGCCAACGCGCGGGCCAGCGCGGCACGCTTGATCATCCCGCCTGACAGTTCGGAGGGATACTTCTCGCCAGCATCGGATTTCAACCCGACCATCTGGATCTTGAGCGCGGCCAGATCATTCATCATCGCGGGCGAGAGGTCGAGGTATTCGCGCATCGGCACCTGTATGTTCTGTGCCACGGTGAGCGAGGAGAACAGCGCGCCGTGCTGGAACATCACACCCCAGCGCTTCTCCAGCTTGCGGCGCTCGGCGTCCGGCATCTCGTCAAGGTCCTGCCCGAACACGGAAATGTGGCCGGCGCGCTTCTCGATCAGCCCGAGGATGGTACGGGTCAACACCGACTTGCCTGTGCCCGAGCCGCCCACGAAGCCGAGGATCTCGCCGGCCATGACATCGAGCGAGAGGCCATCGAGGATGATCTTGTCGCCGAAACCGACGACCAGATCGCGCACCCGGATGATGGGCTTGGGCAGGGTGGCCGTGTCCGGAGCTGCCAGGGGCGGCGTGGCGTCGGGCATCGCTCAGAACCGGATCGAGGCAAAGAACATGGCAAACAGGCCATCGACCACGATGACCATGAAGATCGCCTTGACCACCGAGGCCGTGACCTGCTGGCCGAGCGACTCTGCCGAGCCCTTGACGTTCATGCCCTCGATGCAGGCGATGGCGCCGATGACGATCGCCATGAACGGAGCCTTGATCAGGCCAACCGAGAAATGGCGATAGTTGATCACACTCTGCAGCCGCGCCACGAAGGTTTCCGGCGCAATGCCACCATAGAACCAGGCGGTGAGACCGGCTCCGAACAGCCCTGCCATAGAGGCGAGGAAGGTCAGGATCGGCATGGCGATGATCAGCGCCAGGATGCGCGGCACCACCAGCACATCCACCGGGTTGAGCCCCATGACCCTGAGCGCGTCGATTTCCTCGCGCATTTTCATCGAGCCGATCTCGGCAGTGAAGGCCGAGCCGGAGCGTCCCGCGACCATGATCGCGCAGAGCAGCAGGGCGAGTTCGCGCAAGGTGATGATGCCGACCAGATCGACCACGAACGCGGTGGCTCCGAAGCGGCGCAACTGGAAGATGCCCTGCTGTGCCACGATGCAGCCCACCAGAAAGGTGATCAGGATGATGATCGGCGCACCGCGAAAGGCGATCTGTTCGAGCTGGTTGATCAGCGCCGCCCAGCGGAAGCGCTGCGGCCGGATCAGGGCACGCCCGATGGCGATCACAACCTCGCCGATGAAACTGACGCCGCGCACCAGATCCTGCCCGGCAAAGACGACGGTGCGACCGATGTCAGCCAGGATCTCGATCAGCCACGAGCGCGGCGGGCGTGCGACCACGGCCGTGCGGGCTCTCACGGCCTCCAGCAAGGTGGCATGCTCGCGCCTCGCATGAGCGAGCTCGACGCTGACGCCCTCGCTGCCGAGTTCATGGGACAACTGGTCGATGAGACGGGCTCCCAGTGTATCGAGGCGCTGGATGCCGCTGATATCAAGCACGGCGCGCCGCACCTCGCCGAGGCTGATGGGCAACTGCTCGGCCAAGCTTTCCAGCCTGCGGCCATGATCAAGCGTCCACTCGCCGCCAAGCGCAATGACGGCGCGCTCGCCATCGCGGCTGATCTCGAACCCTGGCGAGGCGATGGTCTGTGGCATCGTCAGTCCTGGCCGATTGCCCGGTGCGGGCGAGGCTGGCTCCGGGCCTCTGTGAAGACTCTCCGGGCGCAGCGATCATGGTTCGCGCCCATGCTTCGGACAGGTAGCGCGCTATGGCCGGTGCTGTCGAGCGAAACCGGCCCGAGGCCAGCGTCGCTGGTTGTGGCGGGCGGCACAGCAACCGTCCGTGCCAGACGCCAGGCGACAGCGAGCACCGCAAGGCCGGCAAGCGCCACGGGAGCCATGGCGGCAAAGGCCATTCCCTCCAGCCACTCATAGCTGAAGCCCGAGGCGAGTGTGGCCAGACCCATGAGGCAGGCATTGGCCGCGCTGAGCCTGCCCTGGATGCGTGCCCGCCGCCCTTCCGGCGCCAGCATGCTGACGATGGCCATGATGCCGAGGAGTTGCGCTCCGAAGCTGAAGGCATGCAGCAACTGGAGTCCGAAGATCAACGGCACCGACCCGGCGAAGGGCAGGGCCAGGAAGCGCAACGCGGCCGCCAGCCCCGACAGGGCAAGAAAACCGAGCGCGGCGATGAGATTCGACGAGGCCCGACGGCCCATGGCCCAGAAGATGGCGATCTCTGCCACCACGGCCACCGACCAGAGCACGCCGATCGTGCCATCATCGATGCCGATCGAGCGCCAGTGCAGTGTCGCGAAACCGTAGAGCGTGGCATGGCTGGCATTGATCAAAGCCGAGGCGATGATGGCGAGCCAGAGCAGGCGCGCCCGGGCAGAGACATCATCCGGGTCCAGTTCCTCAGCCTGCGGAACGCTGTCGCCGCGGTGCTCGGGAGCGGCGAGGGCCACAAAGGCCGCCACCACGCAACAGGCCGCCAGCGCCACCGGCACCATGCCGATCCCCAGCCGCGCGACGGCGAAACCGGACAATGTGCTCATGAACAGGAAGGCTATCGAACCCCATAGCCGCATGCGGGCGAAATCCAGCGAGGGACGCAGACGCACCTCTGCCATGGTCAGATGGTCGCCAAGCGGTATGATGCCGGAGTTGATCACCGCGATCACCGCCATCGCAGCAATGATGGCCGCTGGCGTTGGCAGGGTGGTCAAGGCCAGGTAGCCGGCGGCACCCAGCAGATGAAGCAGCACGAGGATCCGCACCGCGCCGCGCTTGCCATCGCCAAGCGCGGTCACGGGCTGGGAGGTCAGCATCCGGATGATCATGCCGAGCGCCAGAGTCAGGCCGATCTGCCGGTCGCTGAGGCCCTGGGCCGAGAGCCATGCCGGCATGAACGGCATGTAGATGCCGATGCCGGCGAAGTTGGCTGCCTGGAGCGCGCTGAGCCGCACATCCGGGCGGCGATGCCAGGCGAGGCGGCTGGTGGCAGGATCGCTGCTCATGGGCGCGGATGCGCTCCGGAAAGGGCTAAAATCATGGGCCTGCCGTAACGTGAATCGACAAGGAGGGTTTGTTTACCCGGTGGTGTTATTAACCTGCGGTATTCGGGGACAATAGCCGCGATTCGCCGGCGGCCACATGTGTTCTGGGCATGGCATAAGATGACACACGATCCGCGCTCGCTCCCGACCCTGGCCGAGTCCGACTACGAGGCCATCGAACTTGCCGTGATGGAAACGGCGCGCGGACGCTGGTTCCTGCGCGAATTTGCGGCGCGGAACCGCCAGGCCGATACGACCATGCTGCTTCAGGCGATCAACCGCCTGGAAGGCACAGTCAGCGGCGAGCGTGCCATGGAGCACATCGAGCGCGTCCGGTTCGACCTGCTTGAAATGGCCAAGTCGATTGCCGGGCTCAAGATCGAACTCGACATGCACGATGATGGCGGGGCCGAGCACAGCCGGTTTGGCGATGCCACCAGCGCCCTCGATGCCATCGTCCGCATCACCGAGCAGGCGACCTCGAACATCCTGGGGGCCACCGAGCAGGTGCAGGAAATCGCCTGGAATCTCCGCGAGCAGAAGTATGACGAGGCGACCTGTGACCGCATCGACAAGCTCGCGACCGACATCTACAACGCCTGCGGGTTTCAGGACCTGACAGCACAGCGCACCCAGAAGGTGGTGCGCACCTTGCGGTTTCTGGAAGGCCGGATCAATGCGCTGGTCGATGCATGGGTCGGCAAGGATGCCGGGCCGACCCAGCCCGCGTCCGGGCCGGCGCCAGAGCGTGCTGCCGAGCCTGCCATGGCATCGGATGCGCTGATCCCGCTGGAACTGTCGCAGTCTGACGTCGATATCGTCATCATCGAGGATGATTTTGCTGGTGCCGCACCGCTCGGGGCCCGCGCACCCGCACCCATCCCTGCGAATGTCGAGGCCTCTCTCGCCATGGCCGAGGCCGTCACGGATGTCGACGAGATGGTGGCCGCTGCCGTGCCGATGTATCATGCCTCGCAGCTTGATGACGAAGATGTCGCGTTCGAACTGGTCGATGTCGCCGATGACAGCCATGCGCCTGCGATGGCCTGGATCGCGCCGGATCAGGCCGGCCCCGGTCCTCGCGTTGTCGCGGGTGCTGCAGACAGTTTGCCCGTGATGGAAGCCGCCGCCGACCTGATGGCGGCCGATGACGAGCCGTTGGTGATCGACGACGAGGAGTGCCTCGAAGTCGATTTCGTCATCAACGATCAGGAGACTGACGTTGTGGCTGACATGACAGCGAAGCCGCTCCGCGAGCCCGCTGCCGATCCGGCCGACAAGATGTCACTGGCCCAGATCGATGCCATGCCGACCACAGCCAAGGCGCTGATCTTTGGCTGAAGAATCTGACGGCGGGCGCAGAGCTCGTCGGGAGCCGGGCGGCCCATCCGGATGCCAGATGCCACCGTTCCAAAGATAAACTGATGATTTGCAATCATTTAGCGCAGCGTGCGCTGAAAAGTCCGTTGCCAGTGGTTCCGGCCCTGTTCTAGGCTGGCGGATATGGCCGCCACCGTCGATCCGCTGATCTACAAGGAAGTCCTGCTGGTTCTGGGAACAGCGGCGCTGGTGGTGCCGGCGTTCCACCGCCTCAAGGTCAGCCCGATTTTCGGCTTCATGCTGATGGGCGCGCTTCTGGGCCCGGATGGTCTGGCAAGGCTGGCCGGTGCCGTGCCGTGGCTTGGCTATCTCACCGTCAGCGACCGCGAGCAGTTCGAGCATGTGGCGGAGCTGGGCATCGTCTTCCTGCTGTTCATGATCGGGCTGGAACTCTCCTTCGAGCGGCTGCGCACCATGCGCCGACTGGTGTTCGGCATGGGCAGCATCAAGGTCGGGCTCGCGACGCTGGTGATCGGCGTCTGCCTGGTCCTGTTCGGCCGCAGCCCCCAGGAGGCGCTGGTGGTCGGGGCCTGCCTCGCGCTCTCCTCGACGGCGCTGGTCGTGCAGGTGCTGGCCGAGCAGAAGCGGCTGGGCACTGCCACGGGCCGGGCCTCGTTTGCGACATTGCTGCTGGAAGACATTGCGGTCGTGCCGCTTCTCGTGCTGGTCAGCGTGCTGGGCGCTTCCGGGGAGGGCGGCCTCGTCGCCATCCTGAGCACGGCGGGGCTGAAGGCTGCGCTGGCCGTCGCGGTGATCGTGCTGGCGGGGCGCTATCTGCTGAGGCCCGTGTTCCGCCGGGTTGCGGCGACGGGCAGCCCGGAGCTGTTCATGGCCGCCTGCCTGCTCGTGATCTTCGGCACCAGCCTGATCACGGCGGCGAGCGGACTGTCGATGGCGCTGGGGGCCTTCCTGGCGGGGCTGATCCTGGCCGAAACCGAGTATCGCCGGCAGATCGAGGTCACCATCGAGCCGTTCAAGGGACTGCTGCTCGGCGTGTTTTTCTTCGCCGTCGGCATGTCGCTGGATGTCGGCAAGATCCTGGCACAGCCATTGGCAATTGCCGGGGCCGTCGTGGCGCTGCTGGTGCTGAAAGGGCTGGTGACATACCCCGTGCTGCGCCTGTTCCGTATCAGCCGGCCTGCGGCGCTGGAAAGCGCGGCCTTGCTGTCGCCGGCCGGCGAATTCGCGTTCGTGGTTCTGGGGCTGGCGATGAGCCTGTCGGTCATCGGCACCGATCTTGGCGGTTTCGCGCTCACGGTCGCCTCGCTGTCGCTGGCCATCCTGCCGTTGGTCGGGCTGGCCGGGCGGCGGCTGGCGAAGCGCATCGAAACGGCCAAGGTGCTGCCTGCCGAAGCGCTGGTGGAACCCAAAGGCGAGCCCACCGCGCGCGTGCTGATCGCCGGCTTTGGCCGCGTCGGCCAGCTCGTGGCGTCGATGCTGGAGGAGAACAAGGTTCCCTACATCGCCGTCGATACCGATCCGGCCTTGGTGGCGGCCGGGCGGCAGGCCGGCAGGCCGGTCTATTATGGCGACGCGGCAAGGGCCGAATTCCTGGCACGCTGCGGGCTGAGCAAGGCGATTGCCGTGGTGGTCACCATGGACAGCCGGACGGCGGTCGAGGCTGTCTCGAAGACCGTCCGCAGCCTGCGCGAGGACGTCATCCTGGTGGCGCGCGCCAAGGATCGGGCCCATGCCCGCCTGCTCTATCAGCGCGGCGTGACCGAAGCGGTGCCGGAAGCCTTCGAGGCCAGCCTGCATCTGGCGGAGGCGACGCTGATCGGCGCCGGGGTGCCGCTGGGTCTGGCAATCGCCTCAGTCCACGAGCGGCGCGATCAGTTCCGGGCCGAATTCCAGACCATTGACCGCGGCGATGCGCGCACCGGGGTCGCCCGGATCAGGGAAAGGCAGAAGGCGGGGCCGCGCTCCAAAGCCCAGCAGGCCGGCGGCAAGGATGACAAGCTGCCCGCAGCCGGGCGGCCAGCCGATGCGCCCTGAGGGCGAAGCGGCGGCCGACAAGCCAACGGAGGGGTGACAAGGCGCGTGCCCCGTCCTACCGTTGCCGCATGTTCCTGAACCTGTTCACCGAACTCAGGGCCGCAAAGGTGCCCGTATCGCTGCGCGAGTTCCTCACCCTGCTTCAGGGAGTGGAGGCCGACATCGCCGGCATGCGGGTCGATGATTTCTACCATCTGGCCCGCACCTGCCTCGTCAAGGACGAGCGCCATCTTGACCGGTTCGACCAGGTCTTCGGGCACGTCTTCAAGGGCATCGAAGCGCTTTCGCAAGGGCTCGAACCCACAGCGATCCCCGAGGACTGGCTGCGCAAGCTGGCCGAAAAGCACCTGACCGAGGCGGAAAGGGCCGAGATCGCGGCACTGGGTTGGGACAAGCTGTTCGAGACGCTGAAACAGCGGCTGGCCGAGCAGAAGGGGCGCCATCAGGGCGGCTCGAAGTGGATCGGCACCGCTGGCACATCCCCGTTCGGTGCCTATGGCGACAATCCCGAGGGCATTCGGATCGGCCAGGAGGGCAACCGCAACTTCCGCGCTGTGAAGGTCTGGGACCAGCGGGTGTTCCGCGATTTCGACGACAGGCGGGAGCTTGGCGTGCGCAACATGCGGCTGGCCCTGCGCAAGCTCAGGCGCTTTGCCCGCACCGGCGCGGCGGACGAACTGGACCTTGACACCACGATCCGTGCCACCGCCGACCACGGCTATCTCGATGTCCGGCTCAGGCCGGAGCGGCGCAACGCGGTCAAGGTGCTGCTGTTTCTCGATGTCGGTGGCTCGATGGACTGGCATATCGAGCAGGCCGAGGAGCTGTTTTCGGCAGCGCGGGCTGAATTCAAGCACTTCGAGCACTTCTATTTCCACAACTGCCCTTATGAGCGCGTCTGGCGCGAGAACCGCCGTCGCCATGACCAGATGGTTCCGACCTGGGATGTGCTGCGCACTTATCCGTCCGACTATCGCTGCGTGTTCGTCGGCGATGCGGCCATGAGCCCGCATGAGATCGTGCAGCCGGGCGGTTCGGTGGAACACTGGAACGAGGAAGCAGGCCAGGTCTGGATGAGCCGGTTGACCGAGCGCTTCCCCGCCTCGGTGTGGCTCAACCCGGTGCCGCCCACACAGTGGGGCTATACCCACTCGATCGGGCTGATCGGCAGGCTGATGGGCGGACGGATGTTTCCGCTGACGCTCGACGGGCTGGAGCGGGCGAGCAGGGTGCTGGCGCGCTGAGGCTGGCTCCTGCGCGGCATGCCTATGTTTCGCCAGTGGCATCCGGGGCCGGCTTCCGTTATGGGATTGGCATGCCCCTGCTCGATGTTCTGCCCGGCGAAGCTGAAGATGACGGATTGCCGCGTTATCGGCAAAAGCCGAGGCCGATCGGGTTCGATCTGATTTATACGCTCGACGGCACCAACCTGCTGGTCGACTCCCAGCGCAAGATCAACACTGTGCCGGTCGGCGAGATCGAGCAGGTGCGCTTCACCTTCAAGCCCGGCAACATCACCTCCACCGGCTTCATCACGCGGCTGAGGCTGAAGGACGGCAAGACCATCAGCATCGGCGACATCTCATGGCGCTCGATGGTGGAGATCGAGCGTGGCGGCGAGCGCTACGTGAGTTTCATAGCGGCGCTGAGTGCAGCCATCGCCAAGTCAAACCCGAAAGCGGTGTTCGTGGCCGGCAAGCCTCCGCTGGTCTGGCTCGTGTTCGCGGCGGTGGCGGCGGGTTCGGTTGCCCTGATGGTGTTCTTCACGTGGCGCGCCTTCATGCAGGGCGCGACCGGGGCCATGGGCATTGGCGTCCTGCTGAGCGCGATTGCGCTCTGGCAGATGTGGCCGATGGTCAAGCTCAACCGGCCGATGGCGCTGCGCACCGGCGAGGTGCCGGTGCATCTGATGCCTGTGGTGGCCGGTGGTGCCAGGTCCGAGGTTTCCGGCTCCTGAGCGCCAGCCTCTCAGCGGACCACCAGCACCGAACAGGTGGCGTGGCGCACTATGGTGCCGGCATTGGAACCGATCAGGTAGGTCGCCATGCTGGGCCTGTGCGAGCCGACGACGATAAGATCAGCGCCCGACGCCTTGGCCTCTTCCAGCACCTCGCCATAGACCGAGCCAACGCGCACGACGGTGCTAACCTTGTTCTTCGGCAACGCCAGTGACGCTGCCAGCAATTTCAACTCGGCTTCCGCCTCTGCCTTGGCGGTGGCGTCGAAATCGACCGGCACATATTCCATGTATGTGACCGGCATCAGCGAGCGCACCGTGACGAGACGCAGATCACCCCCTGACATGCGAGCCAGTTCAATGGCTGCGTCGAGTGCGGGCTTGGCCACAGCCACATCAGCCAGATCGATGGGCACAACAATCGTCTTGAACATCGGCAAGGCCTCCTGTTTGATGGCGAGACCCTACAAGTCTTCTCCGTCCGGGTGTTGATCTGGATCAGGCTTGTGCCAGACGCCTCGCCGGGTTCTCCTGACGCCAAGTCCTGGCCTCAAAGTCCTGGCCTCAAAGTCATGGCTTCAAAGTTCTTGCCTCAAAGTCCTTGACGGGGCGTCGTGGCCGTTCGAAAGCCTGCGCATGCCAACGCCCGTCCCAGCCGTGTTTTCCCGCACCTCGCCCGTGACGTTCCTGATGACGATCGGCTTCAGTAACTGGGTCGGTTTCGCCTGCTGGCAGGCGCTGATCAACAATTTTGGCAAGGATGCGGGTTTCACCGGCTTCGACATCGGGCTGATGCAGTCGGTGCGCGAGATCCCCGGCTTCCTGGCCTTCACCGCGATCATCCTGTTCCTGATCATGCGGGAGCAGCTGCTGGCCTATCTCAGCCTGCTGATGCTGGGGTTCGGCATCGCGCTCACTGGCTTTTATCCCTCGCTCACCGGCATCCTGATCACGACCTTCATCATGTCGGTTGGCTTCCACTACTTCGAGACCTCGCAGCAGGCGCTGTCCTTGCAGGTCATCCCCAAGGAGCATGCGGCGCAGGCGCTCGGCAAGGTGGCCAGCGCGGTCGCGATGGCGCAGCTGATGTCCTTCGGCGCGGTGGCGCTGGCATGGCACCTGTTCCAGCCCTCGTGGCAGGTGCTGTTCCTGTGGGCCGGCGGCGTGACGGTTTTGCTGACGGCGGCGGCCTGGGCGTTCTTTCCGCGCTTCCAGGGCTCCGTGCCGCAGAACAAGGGTCTCGTGCTGCGCCGGCGCTACTCGCTGTATTACGCACTGACCTTCATGAGTGGCGCAAGACGGCAGATCTTCATGGCGTTCGGCGGCTTCCTGCTCGTCGAGCGCTTCGGCTACAACCTGTCCGCCATCGCGGCGCTCATGCTGGTGACCTATGCCACCAACGTCTTCGCAGCGCCCGTCATTGGCGGGCTGATCCACAAGCTTGGCGAACGGTTCACCATTCAGGTCGAGAACATCGCGCTGGTCGTGGTGTTCTTTGGCTATGCGCTGGCCAGCAAGGGAGCGTTCGGTGCGTCGGGGGCGATGGTCGTGAGTGCCCTGTTCATCGTCGATGGCATCTTCGTGACGCTGGTTATCGCCCAGAAGACCTACTTCCAGAAGATCGCCGATGCTGCTGACATCGCGCCGACCGCTGCAGTGGCATTCTCGATCAACCACATCGCCGCCGTGGCTCTGCCGGTGACCTTTGGCGTGCTGTGGACGAGGATCGATCCTTCGGTGGTGTTCTACATCGGCATGGGCATCGCGAGCATGTCGCTCATGCTGGCTTTCCTGGTGCCGCGCCATCCGGCTCCGGGCACTGAGACCACGCTTCAGCCCCGGCCCAACGCTGCCGCTGCCAAGTGAGAGCCTGGGCCGAGCCTCAGCCCAGACCAAGCCCCTCATCCCACGAGGGTGTCGGGCCGTAGAGGGCCGCGAGAAAATCGAGGAAGCTGCGGACTTTCTGCTCCATGTGGCGGCGGCTGGGATAGACCCCGTGGATCGCCACGCGACGCCCGCCGGAATATGCCGGCAGCAGGCGCACCAGCCGGCCATCCCTCAGTTCAGGGCCGACATCCCAGGTCGAGCGCAGCGCGATGCCGAGGCCGGTCAGAAGCGTTTCGCGCACGACCTCGCTGGAGTTGGTCCGCAAGGGCCCGTTGATCTTGACGCTGACCGGGCCTTCGGGTCCGTCCAGCCGCCATTGATCGGCATTGTGGGCGATCAGGGTGTGGCGGGCGAGGTCATCGAGGGCCTGCGGAGCGCCCTTTCTGGCGACATAGCCCGGCGTGGCGCAGAGTACGCGGTGGTTGGGGGCCAGACGCCGCGCCACCAGGCTTGAATCCTGAAGATCGGCAATGCGCACCGCCAGATCGAAGCTCTCGCCGACGATGTCGACAAAGGCATCGCTCAGCACAAGATCGACCGAGACCAGAGGGTTGCGATCAAGGAAGCTGGCGAGGTGCGGCGCGATGTGCAGCCGCCCGAACGAGGTCGGCGCCGTGACGCGCAGGATGCCGCGTGCCGTGTCGGTGCCTGATGCGACCCAGGCCTCAGCCTCTTCGACGCTGGCGAGGATCGAGATGACGCGCTCGTAAAAGCCCTGTCCGGCCTGTGTCAGGAACAGTTGCCGCGTGGTGCGCTGGAGAAGCCGAACGCCCAGCCGCTCCTCCAGCCGGCGGATGCGCTTCGAAATCACCGCAGGCGAGAGATTGAGTTCCCGTCCGGCCCCCGACATCGAACGGGCCGTCACCACGCGGGCAAAGACATCGAGATCGCCAAGCCTGTCCATCAGCCGTGGCGCCGGTTGCAGGGGCCGGCATCCGTGCGGCGGGGAGGGGTTCGCAAGCTTGTCTGATCGATCATCCCGCGCTGCCATTCTTTCCAATCCGGAAACAATGATCGGCTTTTTGTCACGCTTCAAGTTCAAAGCGAATGGTCTACTATGCAGCCATCCGACAGGCGCGCTACAGAACGCCTGCTGATCGTCAGGGAGCAGAGACCATGAGCGCCATCGCATTTCCAGCACCGGATTTGTCGATCATCCGTCGTCGCCCCGAGATTCTGGCCGGTCTGGCCGCACTGGTGCCGGCAGAGGCGCTGATCACAGCCGAGGACGAGCTTCGCCCCTATGAGAGCGACGCGCTGACGGCCTTCCGCAAGATGCCGCTGGCCGTGGTGCTGCCCTCGACGACCGAGGAGGTCGCGGCGGTGCTGAAGTTTTGCTCGCAGGCTGGCGTGCCGGTTGTGCCGCGCGGTGCCGGCACCTCGCTGGTTGGCGGATCGACCCCGCAAGAAGATGCCGTGGTCATCGGCGTTGCCAAGATGAGCCGCATCCTTAACATCGATTATGCCAATCGCACGGCGCGCGTGCAGGCCGGCGTGACCAACCTTGCCATCACCGGCGCGGTGCAGGCCGATGGCTTCTTCTACGCGCCGGACCCGTCCTCGCAACTGGCCTGTTCGATCGGCGGCAACATCGCCATGAACTCGGGCGGTGCGCATTGCCTCAAGTATGGTGTCACGACCAACAACATCCTGGGCCTCAAGCTGGTGCTGCTCAACGGCGATGTGGTCGAGATCGGCGGCGACCACCTCGACATGCCGGGTTTCGACATGCTGGGGCTGCTGATCGGCTCCGAGGGGCAGCTGGGCATCGTCACCGAGGCCACGGTGCGCATCCTGCGCGCGGCGGAAGGCGCGCGGCCAGTGCTGTTCGGCTTTCCCAAGCCTGAGCTGGCGGGGGAGGCCGTTGCCGCGATCATCGGGGCCGGGATCATCCCGGTGGCGATGGAATACATGGACAAGATGGCCATCGCCATCTGCGAGGATTTCGCCAAGGCCGGCTATCCGATGGATGCCGAAGCGCTGCTGATCATCGAGGTCGAAGGCTCCGAGCAGGAGATGGATGACCAGCTGGTGCGCATCATCGAGATTGCCAAGCGCCATGGCGTGACCACGGTGCGCGAGAGCAAATCGGCGATGGAGACCGCCGCGATCTGGAAGGGCCGCAAGTCCGCCTTCGGAGCCACCGGCAAGATTGCTGATTACATCTGCATGGATGGAACCATTCCGACAGGGCAGTTGCCCTATGTGCTGAAGCGGATCGACGAGTTGGTGACGCATTATGGCCTGCGCGTCGCCAATGTCTTTCACGCCGGCGATGGCAATCTGCACCCGCTGGTGCTGTATGACATCAGCGACCCGGTCGAGCGCCAGAAGGCCGAGGATTGCGGCCTCGACATTCTCCGGCTCTGCGTTGAGGTGGGCGGCTGCCTGACCGGCGAGCATGGCGTGGGCGTGGAAAAGCGCGACCTGATGACCGTGCAGTTCAACAAGGCCGATCTTGACCAGCAGATGCGCGTGCGCGCCGTGTTCGATCCGGCCTGGCTGCTCAATCCGGCCAAGGTTTTCCCGCTCGAAGGCCGGGTCGCGGCGTAAGGTTGCGGACATGAGCCTGTTTACCCCGACATCCGAGGCAGAGGTGGCGCAACTCGTCGCCGACCTCGCCCTCACCGGCAAGCCCGTGACCATCCAGGGCGGGGCCACGCGCGCCGGCTTCGGGCGGCCAATCCAGACCGGGGCCACGATCTCGACCAAGGCGATCAGCGGTATCACGCTGCATGAGCCAGCCGAACTGGTCATCGCCGCACGCGGCGGCACGACTGTCGCCGAGATCGAGGCGGTGCTCGCGGCCAAGAACCAGATGCTTCCGTTCGAGCCAATGGACCACCGCGCGCTGTTCGGCACCAGCGGCGAGCCGACCATCGGCGGCGTGGTGGCGGGCAACCATTCAGGCCCGCGCCGGATCCAGGCCGGGGCCTGCCGTGACAGCCTGATCGGGGTGCGCCTCGTCAATGGTCGCGGCGAGGCGATCAAGTCGGGCGGGCGGGTGATGAAGAATGTCACCGGGCTCGATCTGGCCAAGCTGGTCACCGGCTCGTGGGGCACGCTCGGCCTGTTGACCGAAGTCACCTTCAAGGTGCTGCCTCGTCCCGAGCGCAGCCTGACGCTGCTCATCAAGAATCTGGACGATGCGCGCGCGGCGGCGGCGCTGTCGGCGGCGCTTGGCTCGCCGTTCGAGCCCACGGCGGCGGCGCATCTGCCGGCCGGGCTGAGCAGGCCCGTGGCGCGCACGATCCTCAGGCTGGAAGGCTTCAGCGTCTCGCTCGAATACCGTATCGCGCAGTTGCGTGCGCTGCTGGCCGGCTTTGGCGAGATCATCGTGCTCGAAGGCGAGGATTCGTCCGGTCTCTGGCGCGGCATCCGCGATGTGGAGTTCCTCGCCGCGCCGGAGGACGCCGCAATCTGGCGTATCTCGACCGCGCCGACCCGGGCGCCGGGCATGGTCGCAGGCATTGCGGCGGCGGTTCCGGGGGCACGCTGGTTCTATGACTGGGGCGGCGGGCTGGTCTGGCTGGCTGTGCCGCCGGGCGGCGATGCGGGCGCCACAACCGTTCGTGCTGCTGTCGCCACCGCCGGTGGCCATGCCACGCTGGTGCGTGGCCCGCGTGAGGTGCGCGCCAGGATCGACGTGTTCCAGCCGCTCGGCGCGCTCGCGGCGGTGACCGGCGGCATCAAGACCAGTTTCGATCCGGGCCGGATTTTCGAGCCGGGCCGGATGTATGCGGGGATGTGACCGATGCAGACCAACTTCACACCCGAGCAACTCGCCTCCGATCCGCGCAACGCGTCCTCGGAGAAGATCCTGCGCACCTGCGTGCATTGCGGCTTTTGCACAGCCACATGCCCGACCTATCTTTTGCTGGGCGATGAACTCGACAGCCCGCGCGGCCGCATCTACCTGATCAAGGACATGCTGGAGAACGGCAAGCCGGCCACCGCCGAGGTGGTCAAGCATGTCGACCGCTGCCTGAGCTGCCTTGCCTGCATGACCACCTGCCCCTCAGGCGTGCATTACATGCACCTCGTCGACCATGCGCGGGCCCACATCGAGGAAACCTACACGCGCAGCTGGCATGACCGGCTGATGCGCAAGATGCTGTCGATGATCTTGCCCTATCCCAACCGGTTCCGCCTTGCCATTTTGGGCGCGATGATCGGCAGGCCGTTTGCGCCCTTGCTCGGCGCGCTGCCGCTTGTCGGGCCGCGGCTGAAGGCGATGCTCGATCTTGCCCCGCGCTCTGTGCCGCCGCGCTCGGAAGCCGAGCCTGGCCGCAGCTACAAGGTGCCAGGGACGCGCGCCCGGCGTGTGGCCATTCTCTCCGGCTGCGCCCAGCCGGTGCTCAACCCGATGATCAACGATGCCACCATCCGCCTGCTCAACCGGCATCAGGTCGAGGTGGTGCTGCCAAAGGGCGAAGGTTGCTGCGGCGCGCTGGTGCACCACATGGGGCAGGAGCATGCAGGCCATGTGGCCGCCAAACGCAACATTGACGCCTGGATGGCCGAGATCGACGGCGCGGGGCTCGATGCGATCCTGATCACGGCGTCGGGCTGCGGCACGACGATCAAGGATTACGGCTTCATGCTCAAGGACGACGCCGCCTATGCCGAGAAGGCGGCGCGCGTCTCGGCCCTGGCGATGGATGTCAGCGAGTTTCTGGAGACGCTGGAGATCGTGCCTGAGCGGCAGATCGGGCTCACGGTTGCCTATCATTCGGCCTGCTCGATGCAGCATGGCCAGAAGCTCAAGGACGGGCCGAAAAAGCTGCTCAGTGCGGCCAGCTTCAAGGTGCGCGAGGTGCCGGAAGGGCACATCTGCTGCGGTTCTGCGGGGGTCTACAACACCCTCCAGCCCGAGATTGCCGGGCAACTGCGCGAACGCAAGGTGGGCAATATCCTCAAGACGCGCCCTGATCTGGTGGCGACCGGCAACATCGGCTGCATGACCCAGATCGGCAAGGGCTTCGTCGATGGCGGGCATGCGATCCCGGTGGTGCATACCGCCGAGTTGATCGACTGGGCCACGGGTGGACCGATGCCGAGCGTGCTGGAAGAAGCCGGCTTCGTTGATGTGCCGGTAACAGGACCGGTTGTCCGCAAGAACGTGCTGCTGGCGGCAGAGTGAGGGACAGGGCGCGCCTCAGCCCTTCTTGTCGCCGCCCCGGCGCACATGGCGGACGGCGAGGCCCACGGCCAGCACCACGAACGGCAGGGCGATGGCCGTCGACAGCACAGGATCGGGGCCGCCGCCGGCATCATTCCAGGCCTTGAACAGATAGCCCAGCAGGCCGAGCACGTAGTAGCTCACCGCGGCAACCGAAAGTCCTTCCACGGTCTGCTGGAGACGCAACTGAACCTGCGCGCGCTCGTTCATGGCGCGCAGCAGTTCCTGGTTCTGGCTTTCGAGGTCGATGTCGACGCGGGTGCGCAGCAACTGCGCGGCGCGTGCCAGCTTGCGCGAGAGGTTGGCCTGTCGCTCCTCGGTGGACACGCAGGTGCGGATCGCCGGAGCAAGCCGTCGCGAGAGAAATCCTGACAGCGTGGTCTGGCCCGGCAGCGCCTTCTCCCCGATGGCCTCCAACCTCAGACGGACGAGATCGTCATAGGCCCGCGTCGCACCGAAGCGGAACAGCGAGCCGGCCGCGCCGCCTTCCAGTTCGGCAGCCAGTTCGGTGAGGCGGGACAAGAGCTCGCGGTTGGCCTCGAAGCCTTCGGTGGCCTGCATCTGCTGCATCAGCCAGGGCAGTTGCAGTTCGATCTTGCGGATCGAGGGCGAGAGTGTCTGCGCCTCAGGCAAGCCAAGCAGGGCGAAGGTGCGGTAGGTCTCGATTTCCATGGCGCGCTGCACGAGCGCGCCCGCTTTCGCCGGCGTCAGTCCCTCGTCGAGGATCAGCAGGCGCACGAAACCATCCGGATCGCTGCGGAAATCGGTGGCGAGGATGGCGGCGCTGTCCTCGACCTGCGAGGCAGCGAGATTGGCCACGCCGAAGATCGTCTCCAGGCTGTCGGAGACCTTCGAGGCTTTCACCAGATGCAGATCGACCGCCACCATCAAGGGACCGGGCTGGGGCAGCAGGTTCATCAGCCGCGAGAATTCCCGCCCCGCTGGCCGGAACGGCGCGTCCTCAGCACCGGCTGCGGCATCGAATTCCCAGCTGTAGGTGCAGAACTCGCTGTGGCGCTCGAAGCGCAGGATCGCGCCCTGGATGCTGACGCGGTGATGACGCGCGCCTTCCGCCGGAGCCGGCAGGCTGCGCTTGGAACAGAAGGTTGCAAGGGCGGCTGTCGCGGCCAGCGCCTGCCCGCCATCGGTGGTGAAGGCGAAGTGCAAAACGCGCCGGGGTGTGTCCATGGTGGCGAAGGGCCGTGCGTGCAGTTCGCTGAGGATCGCTGCACGCGAGGGATGGTCGCCATAGACCGGCGTGCCGGTTTGATCTGTCATTCGGGTGGCCCGCCGCAGGCTGTCACATGCGTCCTGCCCTGCCTACGCCGGCAAGGCGGTTTCGGATTGCCGATGGCGCCACGCATGGGGCGAGATCGGTCTGCATGGAACCGGGAACGCCATGGCCTCACATCCGCTCCGGCATGATCAGGATGTCGCGGCTGAGAGCCTTGACATCGCGCAGCCCGCAGAAGGCCATGGTCAGGTCGAGTTCCTTGTGGATGATCTGGAGTGCCTTGGTGACGCCTTCCTGGCCCATGGCACCCAGTCCATACAGGAATGCACGGCCGATATAGGTGCCCTTGGCACCCAGCGACACGGCCTTCAGGACATCCTGCCCCGAGCGGATGCCGCCATCCATGTGTACCTCGATGCTGTCGCCGACCCGGTCCAGGATTGGCTGCAGAGCTGCGATCGACGAGATCGCGCCGTCGAGCTGGCGGCCGCCATGGTTCGAGACGATGATTGCGTCAGCCCCGATCTTGAGCGCCAGTTCGGCATCGTCCGGATCGAGAATGCCCTTGATGATCAGCTTGCCGCCCCACATCTCCTTGATGCGGGCGATGTCGACCCAGGACAGGCGCGGATCGAACTGCTCCGCCGTCCAGTTCGACAGCGAGTTCATGTTGGTGACGCCCTTGGCGTGGCCGACAATGTTGCGGAAGGTGCGCCGCTGGGTGCCGAGCATGCCGAGGCACCAGCGTGGCTTGGTCGCCAGGTTGCTCATGTTGGCAAGGGTCGGCTTCGGCGGGGCGGACAGCCCGTTCTTGATGTCCTTGTGGCGCTGGCCGAGAATTTGCAGATCGACGGTGACCACCAGCGCGGAGCAGCCGGCGGACTTGGCCCGCTCGATCAGGTTCTTCGTGAAATCCCAGTCGCGCATCACGTAAAGCTGGAACCAGAACGGACGTTTGGTGGCTGCTGCCACATCCTCGATCGAGCAGATGCTCATGGTCGAGAGCGTGAACGGCACGCCGAAGGCCTCGCAGGCCTTGGCCGCCAGGATTTCTCCATCAGCGTGCTGCATGCCGGTGAGGCCGGTTGGCGCGCAGGCCACGGGCATGGCCACATCCTCGCCGATCATGCTGGTGCGGGTCGAGCGGCCTTCCATGTTCACGGCGACGCGCTGACGCAGCCGGATCTTTTCGAAGTCCGTCGTATTGGCGCGGTAGGTGCTCTCGGTCCATGAGCCGCTGTCGGCATAATCATAGAACATGCGTGGCACGCGGGACTTGGCGAGGACGCGAAGATCTTCGATGCAGGTGATGGTCGACATGGCGCAGTATCCGATGGAGTCCAGAGTATCAGTGAAAGAGGATGGCGGGCGCGTCAATTGCGGAGAAGGGGCTCGAACGGCCGATGAAAGCCCGCATCGTCATTCCATCACCGCGGCTTTCAGAATGCAGACCATGCTGGCTTCGCCGGAAACATCGCCGACGCAGCGCACCGTATGAGGGCGGTCACAGCGATAGCGCAGGGTCTCGCCGGCCTTGGCGCGCTGGGTGACGCCGGAAACTTCAACCTCGAACTCGCCGGCATTCACCGACAGGCGCTCGACGGATCCGCGTTGATGACCTTCGGATTCGAGCGCACCGCCCGGCTCGGACGTGACCGCATACCATTGCAGCCAC